>NZ_LIQZ01000218.1 GCF_001418655.1 Streptomyces phaeochromogenes
CCGGAAGTTGGGGATCCGGTCGCGGGTCGACATCGTGCGGTTGGCTGCGGGGCAGCGGCGGGGGGAGTGAACTCGCTGTTCGTGGGCGGGGGTTGGGTCGACCGTCGGGGTTGAGCCGGTGGACTGAGCCGGGCGTGGGTGGTTGCCGGGGGCGTGGTGGCCGCCCGGGCGCGGGCGATCGCTGGGACGCGTGCCCGCCGGGTGTGGGCGGTGCCTGGGACGCGGCGCCCGCCAGGTACAGGGTGCTTCTGGGACGCGGTGCCCGCGGTGTGCGGGTGGCCTCTGGTCAACGGTGCCAGCCGGGCGACAGACGCCGCCCTCAGGTACTTGCCCGGGCGGCGACCGCCGCCGGACGGCTGAAGCCGGGTGATGCTCGCCGGGCCCCAGGGCGCCGGACGCCGAGCGGGCGGACAGCGGGCTCGCTGGCGGCTGGCGGCTGGCGGTTAATCGTCGCGCTTCGGCGGCGCACCCGCGCCCCGCCAACTGCCCCCGACCCGCGGCCCGGAGGGGCCGGTAGGGGTGCGACCGAGGGTTTTCCCTCGTCAACTCCCGGAGGGAGTTCCCTCATTGGGGAGAGGGCGGGTCCGCTTCTAGCGTGGGACCCGCCCCGCAGGCTGTCGCTCCACCCCCACAGTGCACCCCCCACCGGCACTCCTGAGGAGAACCATGTTCGGGCTCACCCTTGCCAAGAAGGCCGCCGCCGTCACCGCGGCGGTCGCCGCCGCCGCGACGACCTGTCTGCTCGGCGCGACCACAGCGAGCGCCGCTCCCCAGCCCATCGTCGGCGGCTCGACCACCACGGCAGCCGCGTACCCGTACGTCATGCAGATCACCGACGCCTCGCAGAGCCAGTTCTGCGGCGGCACCCTGGTGTCGGCGACCAAGGTCGTCACCGCCGCCCACTGCATGGTCGGCGAGACCACGAGCAGTGTCAGAGTCGTCGGAGGCCGCACCTACCGCAACGGCACCAACGGCACGGTCAGCCGGGTCAGCAAGATATGGATCAACCCGAGCTACGTGGACGCCGAGCAGGGTGACGACGTCGCCGTCCTGACCCTGTCGACCTCCATGCCGTACACGCCCATCAGCTACGTCTCCTCCTCCGAGACCAGCGTGTACGCGGCCGGCACCACCGCCCGCATCCTCGGCTGGGGCACCACCAGCTCGGGCGGCTCCTCCTCCAACCAGCTGCGCACCGCCACGGTCCCGACCGTCTCGAACGCCACCTGCTCCACGGCGTACGGCTCGTCGTACATCTCCTCCGACATGGTCTGCGCCGGCTACACCTCCGGCGGCGTGGACACCTGCCAGGGCGACAGCGGCGGCCCGCTCATCATCGGCGGCAAGCTCGCCGGCATCACCTCGTGGGGCTACGGCTGCGCGGACGCCGAGTACCCGGGCGTCTACACCCGCCTGACCACCTTCTCCAGCCTGGTGACCACGCAGGTCAACTCCTAGCACTCACGTAGTGCCGTCCCGATGACTTCCTGAGCATGACTCAGGTTGAGCCAGGGGGCGTTGCGGGCCTCCACGAGCGGCCCGCAACGCCCCCTATCCATGTGCCGGGACCGGTCCGGGGTGCGTTTGTGCCCGGACCGGTCCCGGCACATGGATAGAGGGCTTGTCGGTGGCGCCTGTTTCAATGGATTCAGGTGCGGGTGATGGGTGCTGGGCAATGCGTGAGGGGGGACGGGCATGGTGTCGACGGATCGGTTCCTGGCCTTCGCGGCGATGTCGCTGCTGGTGGTCATGATCCCGGGGCCGAGCGTGCTGTTCGTGATCGGCAGGGCTCTCGCCCACGGCCGGCGCACGGCGGTGGCGACGGCGCTGGGGAACGTCTTCGGTTCGTATCTGCTGGTCGTGGCGGTCGCCGTGGGCGTCGGCTCGATAGTGGAGCGATCGGTCACCGTCTACATGGCGGTGAAGCTGGCGGGGGCCGCCTATCTGGTCTTCCTCGGTGTCCAGGCGTTCCGGCACCGCAAGGAGATGCGGGCGTCGGACATCACGGAGCGGGCCGACGCGCCCGCCCGAGGCGATCTGCGGACGGTCCTGGACGGCGCCCTCGTCGGCGTCACCAACCCGAAGGGCATCGTCTTCTTCGCCGCGGTACTCCCCCAGTTCGTCGACCACTCGGCCGGTCAAGTTCCCCTGCAGATGCTGCTGTTGGGCCTGATCCCGATAACCATCGGCCTGGTCACGGACACCTTGTGGGGTCTGACCGCGGCCACGGCTCGCAACTGGTTCGCCCGCTCGGACCGCCGCCTGTCGATGATCGGCGGCGCGGGCGGCCTCACGATGGTCGGCCTCGGGGTGACGGTAGCGACGACGGGCCGAGCGGACTGACCGCCAAACGCTCCCGCCCCCGCACCGGTCTCGTCCCAGCCGGTCCCGTCCCAGCCGTCAGCCCCGTACGACGGTCCCGAACCGGATGTCGTACGAGGACGCCGTGCTCAGCACCGACAGCATCCGCGTGGCTTCCTCGGCCACTTCCTCCTGCTGCCTCTTGCTGAGCGTGCCGAAGGGCTCGATGGTGATCACGGCCTCGTCGGGGGACTCCTCCAGCCGCCAGATACCTTCCAGGAAGCCGTCAACGAGAAGCGTGCAGTAGGCCTGGTTGCCCTGCCAGGAACGGCCCTTGTAGTCGGCGGACACCACCCGGGAACGGTCGGAGTGCGAGAGGAGGAGATTGTCGAACTCGGGCAGCAGCCGCGGCGGGGCCGGTGTGTCCGCGTCCGGGCGGGGCGCGTCCGGCAGGTCGAAGAGCTCGACGCCGTGCTCGTCGCGGAAGGTGACCAGTTGGGGCCGCAGCCGTTCGAAGACCTCGCGCAGCCGGGTCAGACCGGCCCAGGACTGCATGTCCTTGACGGAGGCGGGGCCGAAGGCGGCGAGATAGCGAAGGACGGTGGCGTCGGGGGCGGGCGCGGGCTCCGCGGGCCGGCCGAGCCAGTGCTCGGCGGTGGTCAGCGCGACCTGTCCGCTGCGGCCCCACCGGCCGCGCGGGGTGACCTGGACGAGGGGCAGCCGGCAGCGGGCCGCGATGGCGAGGGCCAGCGGGTCGGCGTCGGGCCATTCGAGGAGCAGGGCCTCGCGCAGCTGCTTCATGGTGCGCGGCTCGGTCTCGACGAGTTCCCGGCTGATCGCGGTGAGCCGGTCGAGGTCGACGCCGGCGAGCCCGTGGCGAAAGCCGTACAGCTCGCGCTCACGTGCGGCCTGCACGAGCGGCCGCAGAGTGAGGCAGTCGTCGGCGGTGTGGGTGTGGATGGTGGAGCGCATGGTCACGATGCGTACGACCTCGCGCGTCTCCATGGCTGCCGAGAGTTCCTCGGGCGCGAAGCCCTCCAGTCGGGCGGCGAGGGCGTAGTACGGGGGTTTCACGTTCTGCGCCTGGAGGCCGACGAGGTGTTCGACGGCGTCCGTCGCGGACAGGGTGGCCCGGCGCAGGAGGAGCTGCCGGTCGAGGGTCGCGCGGTTCAGCTCGCGGACGCTCAGCACGGGGGCGGTCGAGGTCGTCTTCGTCATGCTCCGCACGCTATCGGGGCTTGCGGACAAGTTCGGTCCGCAACCCTTGCAGATCCCCTACCCCTCGCACCCGCTCACGCCATTTGACCCGTATATCCTGCTCGGTGATCGCCAAGACGGACGTTCGACACGTTCGACAGATGCGACCCATCGGCATCAACAGGGAGGCTGCCGCGATGTCAGACCGCCGAGCCCGCCGCCCGGTGCCGCCTCCGGGAGGCGGCCGGAAGCCGGTGTGGCGGCGCGCCGTGCCCGAGGCGATGCCACCACCGGCGGATCCCCCGGCGCCGCGTACGACCCCGGCCGAGCCGGCTCCCGCGGAGGAGGGCAGCGTCGTACAGGCGGCGCTCTACCGCGACGGGACGCGCGTCGCGAACCCCGCCACCCTCGCGGACACGTTCCGGGAGCTGCGCGAGCAGCCGGACGGCATGGCGTGGATCGGCCTGGCCCGTCCGACGGAGGAGGAAATCCTTTCCCTGGCGGCCGAGTTCGACCTCCACCCGCTCGCGGTCGAGGACGCGATGGAGGCCCATCAGCGGCCGAAGCTGGAGCGTTACGGCGAGACGCTCTTCGTCGTGCTGCGCGCCGCCCGGTATCTCGACGCGTCGGAGGAGGTCGACTTCGGCGAGCTGCACGTGTTCATCGGCCCCGACTTCCTGATCACGGTCCGGCACGGCGCGGCCCCCGACCTCTCGGCCGTGCGCCGCCGCATGGAGGAGACACCGGAGCTGCTGAAGCTCGGCCCCGAGGCGGTCCTGTACGCGATCCTCGACGCCGTCGTGGACGGGTACGCCCCGGTCGTCGCCGGTGTCCAGAACGACATCGACGAGATCGAGACCGAGGTCTTCGGCGGCGACCCCTGGGTGTCCCGCCGTATCTACGAACTCTCCCGCGAGATGGTCGAGTTCCAGCGCGCCACCCGCCCCCTGGTCGGCATGCTGCACGGCCTGATGGCCGGCTTCGCCAAGTACGGCACCGACGAGGAACTCCAGCGCTACCTCCGCGACGTCGCCGACCACGTCACCCACACCAGCGAACGCGTGGACGGCTTCCGCCAGGCCCTCACCGACATCCTCACGGTGAACGCGACCCTGGTCACCCAGCAGCAGAACGCGGAGATGCGGGCCCTGGCCGAGGCGGGCTTCGAACAGAACGAGGAGATCAAGAAGATCTCCTCCTGGGCCGCCATCCTCTTCGCCCCCACGCTCGTCGGAACGATCTACGGCATGAACTTCGACGACATGCCGGAGCTGGGCTGGACCTTCGGATACCCCTTCGCGATCGGCCTGATGGGGGTTGTCTGCGCGAGTCTGTACGTGATTTTCAAGCGGCGGGACTGGCTCTAGGCCAGGCCAGGCACTGGCTCCTCGAGACACTGGTGCTCACGTCAGGACGGCCGGCTCCCAGGCCCGGTCGACCACCCGTACCAAGCCCAGGTCGGTCAGCTTCACCTGTGGAGAGACCGGGAGGGTCATGGTCGAGATGGACATGAACGCGTTCCGGTGCGCCCAGCCCCAGCGGTGCAGGGCCTCGCGGATCGCGGCGGCGCCGTAAGACACCTCCTCGGCGGGACGGTCGGACAGGACCCCGGCCACCGGAAGCGGCAGGTGCACCGGCTCATCGCCCGCCGCGATCACGCAGATCCCCCCGTGCGACGCGATGACACGGTTGGCGGCCTCGCGCAGCGCCGCGGCCGTCGTGGCGGTCACCGTCAGGTTGTGGCTGTCGTGCGCGTAGGTGGTGGCGACCGCTCCTTCGGACAGTTCGAAGCCGACCACCGGGGCCATCGTGCGCCGCCCGCTGCGGTGGTGGCGTTCGAACACCGCCAGTACCGCGGTACGGCCCTCCCATTGCACGACGCCGTCCCGCACCGGAAGGACGACCTCGGCGGGCTCGGTGAACGTGTCCACCGGGTTGACCCGCAGGGCCCGGAAGACGTGCTCGCCGTCCGGCAGGTCCACCGTCCAGGCGCAGCCGTCCTCGTCCAGCGGGTCGAGGTGGACGGAGTCGGCGAAGGGGTTGCCGGAGAGGGGGGCGGGGGCGCTCTCCGCGACCCGCTCGCCGCCGCAGACGACCATGACCGGCGTGAAGTCGGCCAGGTCGCGCAGCAGCACCAGGTCCGCACGCCGTCCGGGGGCCACCACACCGCGGTCGTCCAGGCCGAGGCGGCGGGCCGGGTGCAGGGTCAGCGCGCGGAGCGCCGTGAGCGGGTCCATACCGGCGCCCACGGCCACCCGCGCGATGTGGTCGAGGTGGCCGCGCTCGACGATGGCGTCCGCCGCGAGGTCGTCGGTGACCAGGCAGAAGTCCGGCTGCACCGGCAGCGCGGCGAGTCTGCTCACCAACTCCGGGGTGAGGCACTTCTCCTGGAGCATCAGCAGCATGCCGAGCCGGGCCTTCTCGACCGCGACCTCTGGGGAGTTCTTGGTGTGGTCGGAGTCGATACCCGCCCACAGGTACTCGCCCAGGTCGTCACCGGAGAGATTGGGACAGTGCCCGTCCAGTCGTACGCCCTTGGCCCGGGCCGCGGCGACGATCTCGCGCATCCGGCGGCTGCCGTCGACGACGGCCCGGTAGTCCATCACCTCGCCGAGTGTGGTGACGCCCTCCCAGTCCAGCATGTCGGCGATGTCGTCGGCGCTGAGCGCGGCACCCGCCGTCTCGAACCCCTCCAGGGCCGGTACGCACGAGGGCACCGCCCAGTGCATGGACTGCTGGGCGCCGCGCCCCTGTTCGATCATCCAGGCCATGGCCTCGCGCCCGGCGACGTTGACGATCTCGTGCGGGTCGGCGAGCACCGTCGTGGTGCCGCGGGGCAGCGTGATCCGCGCGAACTCGCGCGGTGCGAGCAGCGAGCTCTCGATGTGCATGTGCGCGTCGACGTAACCGGGCGCCACCAACAGGCCATCGGCGTCGATGACCTGGCCGGCGTCGATCGGTGTGCCGGGGCGCAGCAGGGCGCGGATCAGGTCGCCGGTGATGGCGACATCGGCGGCGGTCTGTTCCCCGGTGTGTACGGAGACCACGCGGGCTCCCCGGATCAGCAGGTCACAGTGGCTGGGCGCAGGCATCGACGGTTCTCTCGTTCGGTCGTCGGCTTCGGTCGTCGGCTTCGCTGGGGTCCGGTATCGGTCTCAGCGAAGGGGCTCGTGGGCGTCGGCCCCGTAGTGGCGCAGCAGGCGGGAGACGAGGAAGGTGCGGAAGGCGTCGGTGTCGACGCCGGTGGCCACCTTGGCGTTGTGGGGCAGCCCGGTGCGTCCGTGCACATCGGCGATCAGCTTGCCGCGGGAGAACTCGCCGCCGCACTCCACCGTCACCCAGGCGTCGGTCCACTCGATCAGGTCGGGCCGTACCGTGGCGGCCACCGCCAGCGCGTCGTGGACCGCGCAGGCGGCGACGCCGTGGCGCTGCTCGTACCGGGTGGCGAGATGGTCGAGCATCCGACCCGCCGCACCGGTGGCGGGCGCGCCGTCGGCCAGCAGCTCGTCGATGTCGGCCCGGGTCGTCAGCGCCTTGCGGGTCACGTCGAGTCCGACGATCCGCAGCGGCACACCGGCCTCGGTCACGAACCGGGCGGCCTCGGGGTCGGCGAAGAAGTTGAACTCGGCCGACGGCGTGACATTGCCGGGCGCGAAGGCCGCCCCGCCCATGAGCACGATCTCCTTGATCGACGAGGCGGCCTCCGGGTGGGCGTGCAGCAGCGCGGCGATGTTGGTGAGCGGCGCGGTGGCGATCACGGTGGTGCCCGCGGGCCCCCGGTCCCGCAGCTGGGCGGCCAGCCATGCGACGGCGTGCGCCGGGTGCGGCGTACGCGCCGACGGAGGGAGGTGTACGCCACCGAGCCCGCCCTCGCCGTGCACGGGTTCGTCCGGGATGCGGACGGCGCGGGCGATGGGCCCCGCGTGTCCGCGCACCACGGGCACCTCCGCGTCCACGCCGATCAGATCGCACACTCGCAGCGCGTTGTCGACGACCTGCCCGATGCCGACGTTCCCGGCGACGGTGGTGATGCCGGTGACATCGAGCTCGGGCGAGGCGAAGGCCAGCAGCAGTGCGACGGCGTCGTCGATACCGGGGTCGCAGTCGATGACGACCGGCTGCGCGACCGAGGGCTCGACCGATGGTTCGACCGGTAGCTCAATCGATGGTTCGACCGGTGGCTCGACCGGCTGCGGGTGTGTCACCCGGACACCTCGCGCTGGAAGCGGTCGACCCACTCGTCGTTGTTCTTCACGGCCAGCTTCAGGTCGGGGACGGTGAACCCGGCCGCCGCGGGATCGGTCGCCGCGTCGCCCACCACCTTGGTGATCTCCGCGGGAATCTTCGCGTCCTCGTTGACCGGCTTGTCGTGGAAGGTCGCCGCGGCCTTCTCCTGGACCTTCGCCGACAGCAGGTAGTTGATGAACTTCTCCGCGCCCTCCTTGTTGTGCGCGCCCTTCACCAGCTGCGCGGTGTTGGAGACCACGTACCGGCCCTTGTCGAGGGGCGCCCAGGCGATCGGCTTGCCCGCCTCGACCGGGTCGATGGCGAACAGGTCGAGCGCCGGGGCCATCTCCACCTCGCCGCGGTCGAGAAGGCTGACGAGTTCGGTGCTGCGGCTGAAGTACTTCAGTACGTTCGGGGAGTTGGCCGCGAGCTTCTTGAACGCCGTGTCGGTGTCCTCGGGGCCCGAGCCGTAGGTCGCCGCGGTGGCGTAGAGGAAGGGCACTCCGGCGCTGGTCGAGATGTCGGGGACTGCGATCCTGCCCTTGTGCTCGGCGTTCCAGAGGTCCTTGATGCCGGGCGCCTTGTCGAACTTGTCGGTGCGGTAGAGCATGCCGAGCAGCTGGTACGTGTACGCGGGTGCGTAGCCGTCCGGGTTCTTGGCGAAGTCGTGGATGTTCTTCACGTTGGGGACGGCCGACGGGTCGATCTTGTCGAACAGGCCCTGCTCCTGGCCCCGTTGGGCGAACAGGTCGGAGAGCATGGCGACGTCGACCGTCGGGTTGCCGCGGTTGATCCTGAGCTTGGTGAGCCGCTCGGCGTTGTCGCCGCTGTCGACCTCGACGTCGATGCCGGTCTCCTTCTCGAACGGCTTGACGATGTTCTTCTCGAACAGGTCGGCGCCGAAGCCGAAGGTGGAGACGGTCAGCTTCTTGGGGTTCTGCTCCCCCGCGGCCGATCCGGCGCAGCCGGCCAGCGGAAGGACCAGCAGGGTGGCCGCGGTGGTGGTGGCGAGTCGTCTCATGAGGTGGGCAGCTCCTGCTTCGTCCGGGGGAGGTCGATGGTGTGCGCGGCGGGGAGGTGGACACGCACCTGCCGGCCGCTCCGCAGCTCGAAGTCGCTGCTGGTGGCCAGGACGGTGCGGCCCTGGGACACGGCGGTGACGACGCAGTCGGTGCCGCGGAACCGTACGGCGGTGAGCACGGCGTCGACCGTGGTGCCGTCGGAGGGTGTGGAGTCGGTGGATTCGGAGGTGAGTACCTCGACGTGCTCCGGCCGGATGGTGACCGTACGGCCGTCCGGCAGCTCGACGAAGTTCTCGTAGCCGAGGAATTCGGCGACGAAGCGGTTGGCCGGGGCGCGGAACACCTCGCGCGGGGCGCCCTGTTGGGCGACCGTGCCCTGGTCGAGGATGACCATGCTGTCGGCGAGCTCCAGGGCCTCCTCCTGGTCGTGGGTGACCAGGATCGCGGTGAGCCCGGTCTCCTTCTGGATACGGGCGAGCTCCTGGCGCATCTGGATGCGCAGCCGTGCGTCGAGGTTGGACAGCGGCTCGTCGAGGAGGAGTACCGAGGGCCGTACGGCGATGGCGCGGGCCAGTGCGATGCGCTGCTGCTGGCCGCCGGACAGCTGCTTGGGCTTGCGGCCGGCGAGGTGGGAGAGGCCGACCAACTCCAGCGCCTCGCCCGTGCGGGTACGCAGCTCTCCGTCCGGGATGCCCCGCATCTTCAGTCCGAAGGCGACGTTCTTCTCCACGGTCATGTGCGGGAAGAGCGCGTACGACTGGAAGACCATGCCGATGTTGCGGCGCTCCGGGGGAAGCCTGGTGGCGTCCTCGCCCTCCAGCAGAATGCGGCCCGCGGTGGGTTCGAGGAATCCGGCGATCATGCGCAGGGTGGTGGTCTTGCCGCAGCCGCTGGGCCCGAGCAGCGCGGTGAACTCCCCGCGGCGCACGGTCAGGTCGAGCTCCCGTACCGCTGCCGTGCCCGCGAACTCCCGGGAGACGGCGTCGAGTTGGACCACCGGCGTCATCGTCGTACTCCTGTCGCTTTTCTGGCGTTGCGTACGGTCGTTGCGTGCCGTGCTCACCGGCTGAAGACCTTGTTGAATCCGACGAGGCGCTCCGTCAGCAGGGCCGCGCCGACCGTGGCGGCGAGCAGCAGGGTGCTCACCGCGGCCACCGTCGGGTCGTAGGAGAACTGGACGTAATTGAGCATCTCGACGGGCAGCGTGGAGATGCCGGGCCCCTTGAGCAGCAGTGACAGCGGGACGTTGTTGAAGGAGGTGAGGAAGGACAGCACGGCCGCCGAGACGATGCCGGGTGTCATCACCGGCAGGGTGATCGCGAAGAACGCCCGCAGGGGTCCGGCGCCGAGGCCTCTGGCGGCCTCTTCCAGCGCCGGGTCCGACAGGGCGAGCGAGGCGCCCGTGACGCGTACCGCGTAGGGCAGCAGCAGGACGGTGTGACCGATCAGCAGGGCGCCGAGCGCGGTGATCCGCATGGTCACCATGAGCTGCTGGAAGAGCGCGAAGCCCAGGACCAGTTCAGGGACGATCGCGGGTGAGAGGAAGAGCGTCTCGACCGCCTTGTGGCCGCGGAACGTGCGGCGCTGCACGGCCAGGGCCACGGGGATGCCCAGCACCAGTGCGAACAGCGTCGCCGCCGCGGCCACCAGCAGGCTGGTCAACAGGCCTTGCTGGAAAGAGGCGTTGGACAGCGCCTGGTCGAACCAGCGCAGCGAGAAGCCGGGCGGCGGGAACTCGACGGTGTCGCCGGACGAGAAGCCGATGGCGACGACCAGCAGGATGGGCCCGAGCAGAAAGACCATGGCCAGGGCCGACAGCAGGGAGAGAACGGGGCGTCGGCGTATCACGACGTGGCCACCTTCGCCGATATCCTGCCCGAGGCCCAGCCGACCACGAGCACCAGTACGGTCATGATCAGTGCGACGGCGCTGGCCCCGCCCCAGTCCAGCTTCACGTTCGCGTAGTCGTAGAGCAGCGTCGCCAGGGTGCGGTTGCGGGAGCCGCCGAGCAGCAGCGGTGTGGTGAAGGCGGTGACCGCTCCGGCGAACACCAGGGTGGCTCCCACCAGTACGCCGGGCAGGGCGAGCGGCAGCACGATTCGCCGGAAGGCCCGGCCGGGGCTCGCGCCGAGGCCGCGCGCGGCGTCTTCGAGGCCGGGGTCGATCTGCGACAGCGAGCTGTACGAGGTGAGGATCATCAGCGGCATGAACAGCTGGGTGAGACCGGCGACCAGGGCGAACTCCGTGTAGAGCAGCTCGGGCGGACGGTCGGTGAGTCCGGTCGCCAGGACGGCGTCGCTGATGAGGCCGTTGCGGCCGAGGATGACGAGCCAGGCGAAGGTCCGCACCACCGTGCTGAGCAGCAGCGGGAAGACCGCGAGCGCGAGCAGCAGGCCCTGGCGGCTCTTGGGAGCACGGGCGATGAGATAGGCCGTCGGGAAACCGAGGACCAGACAGACGAGGGTGACGGTGACGGCCACGCGCACGGTCCGGGCGAACACGCCCAGTACGTAGCTGTCGGTGAGCATGGCGCCCAACTTGCCGAGTACGTCGGGGTGTTCGGCGGCGGGCGGCGCGAAGAGCGTCACGGCGAAGGGGTACGCGAAGCCGAAGGCCAGCAGGGCCAGACCGGGCGCGAGCAGCAGCCCCAAGGTGGCCTTCCGGGACACAGCCACACCTCCTCTCAGACTCTCGGATGACTTTCGGAGGGACTCTCGGATGACTCTCGGAGATTCCTACAACCGGTTGCTGCAACCGGTTGCAACCACCGGTCGACGTGGACGATACTTTCGTCCGGATCGAGGCGTCAACGCACTCGTGTAAAGATCCCGTTACGCACACACTGGGGGCGAGATGGTGACGCTGGCGGACGTCGCACGTGCGGCGGGGGTGTCCAAGGCGACAGCGTCACGCGCGCTGAGCAGGCCCGACATGGTCGCGGCGGACACCCGCGAGCGGGTGCTGGCCGTCGCCGCGACCATGGGCTTCGAGTTCAACGCGAGCGCCCGGGCACTGACCACCGGCCGTACGGGCCTGATCGGCGTTCTGGTCCCGAGCATCGCCAACCCCTACTTCGCCCCGATCGTGACGGGCGTGCAGCGTGCGCTGTCCGCGCACGGCGAGAACATCCTGCTCGCCGTCTCCGAGGGTTCGCAGAGCAGCGAGCACGAGCTGGCGGGGAAGCTCGCCTCACGCGTCGACGGACTCGTCTTCATAGCGCCGGTGAGCCCGGACTCGGCGATCAGGAGCTTCACTTCGAAGCTGCCGGTCGTCACCGTGGACCGCACCGTGCCCGCGGTGCCCGGCGTCCTGATCGACACCCCCGGCGGCGTCGCGGACATCGTCACGCACCTCGCAGGCCTCGGGCACCGGGCCATCGCCTATGTGGGCGGCCCGGACGGCTCCTGGATGGCCGAGCGGCGCAACAGCGCGGTCGAGGAGGCCGCCCGCCGCAGCGGGGTCGACCTCACCGCGCTCGGTCCCGTCGGCCCCCGGATCGACGCGGGGCTGGCCGTCGCCGAGCACATCGCCGCCGAACGGAGCGTCACCGCGGTGGTGGCGTACAGCAGTTACCTGCTGCTCGGCCTGCATCTGGGGCTGCGCGAGGCCGGCGTGCGGGTCCCCGAGGACATCAGCCTGGCCGCCTCGGACGACCTGACCGCGATCAGCGCAGACCGGCCCGACACCACGGCGCTACGGGTCCCGCTCGAAGAGGCGGGCATCGCGGCGGTCCGCCTGCTCCAGGAGGCGAACCCTCCCAAGCGCGCCCGACGGCTGCGCATCGCCACCGAGTTGATCGTCGGCGGCTCCACCGCGCACGCCACGGTCCGCGCATCGAGTACGACTCCCGCGAGATGAAACAGGCCCTGGGTCTGCCCCACTTCTAGGGCTTCACCTGAAGAGGCCGGGCACCACCATGTCTCACATCGGGCCGGCGACAGCTGCTCCCTTGTTCGTTTCCGCGCGCTGTTCCTCTACGCTCAAGGAGGTCATCAACTACCGCATGACATCTGCCCGGTGACGGAGTCGGCGTGGGGTGCGCGTCCCCGCTCCACGCCACCACTGGACGGCTTCAGGCGCAGCCACGGGTCGGCACATCCGGACGCCGACGACCTCGTGTGGCGCGTCCCGCCGGGCGGCGAAAGGGATGCGTCGTGCCTTCGGCTACGGCGAACTACCGCACTCTGCTGCGCACTTCGGGTGCCGCGGCCTTCTTCCTTCCGTCCGTTGTCGGGCGGCTGGGCATCGCCATGACCGGGATCGGCCTCGTCTGGCTGGTGCACGCCCGCACCGGGTCGTACGCCGCCGCGGGTCTCGTCACCGGCGGGTTCGCCGTCGCGGACGCCGTCGCCGGGCCCCAACTCGGGCGCCTCACAGACCGGTTCGGGCAGGCGCGGGTGCTTCCCTGCGCGCTGGCCGCACATGCCGGGGCCGTGGCGCTGCTGCTCGCCGGCGCTGTGCCGGACCTCGTCGCCGGAGTGCTCGTCGGGGCGACGCTGCCCCAGCTCAGTGCCCTGTCCGCCGCTCGCTGGTCCGCCCTGCTGTCCGGCGAACGGGCTGCCGCGCTACCCACCGCCTTCGCCCTGGAGGCCCTCGCCAACGGCGTGTCCTACCTGGCCGGACCTGCCCTGGTGAGCGTCCTCGGCGCGGCGGGTCATTCGGGCACCGGTGTGCTGCTCGCCGCCGCGCTCGTCGTCGGCGGCGGGCTCGCCCTCGCCGCCCAGCGCCGCACCATGCCGCCCCTCACCGGCCGCGCCGAACGCCGGCACGCCGGACGCGCCCTGCTCCGCTCCGCGTTCCTGCGGCAGGTCGCACTCGGCCTCGCGCTCGGGGTGTTCTTCGGCGCGATGCAGGTGTCCGTCGCCGCGTATGCCGTCGGACGCGGCACGCCGGACGCGGCAGCGCTGCTCTATCTCGCCGCCAACTGCACCAATCTGGTGGGCGGTTGGGTCTACGGAGCGTGGTGCCACGGCGGCTCACCCCGGCGCCGCCAGGCCACGGCCGCCGCCTGTCTCACCCTCACGAGCCTCCCGCTGACCTTCCTCGACGCACCCCTCGCGGTCGGTGCCACCCTCGCCCTGACCGGCCTCGCCGTGCCGGTCCTGCTGATCCTCACCTCCGTCCTCACCGACGCGTCGGTCCCGCGCCCCGTCCTCACCCAGGCGTTCACCTGGGGCAACTCCGCGAGCGCGGCAGGATCGGCGGGCGCCGCGGCGGTCGCCGGGCGGGTGGTGGACACGGGCGGTGCGCACGGCGGTTTCGGCGTGGCGGCGGGGGCCGCGGCGGTGATGACCGTCCTCGCGCTCGGCGGTCTGCGGGGCGCGTCACCGGCCGCGCCGCACGCCACGCCACAACGTGGCCGTCGTCAACTGGTTCAACGAGGAAGGCTCGCGCTTCAAGCCGAGCATGATGGGCAGCGCGGTCTTCACGGGGAAGCTCCCGGCAGAGACAGCCCTCACGACCACCGACCCGACGGGCACCACGGTCGAGGCCGCCCTCCGCGAGATCGGCACGATCGGTGACTACGCCGGACCCGAGGTGGCCGCGTACGCCGAGATCCACATCGAGCAGGGCCGTGACCTGGAGAACTCGGGGATCACGATCGGGCTGGTGGGCTCGACCTGGGCGGCTCACAAGTACCAGGTGGTGGTCCGCGGCGAGCAGTCTCACACGGGATCGACGATCATGGCGGACCGTCGTGATGCCCTGTTCGGCGCCTCGCTGCTGGTCGTGGCCGTGCGGGAGCTGGCCGAGCAGAGCACGGACAGACCGCTGCACACCTCGGTGAGCGAGATCACCGTCCTGCCCAACTCTCCTGTGGTGGTGGCGCGCGAGGTACGTATGCACGTCGACCTGCGCTCCCCCGACGAGGCCCTGCTCGACGCGGCGGCCAAGAAGCCGGCCGAGTCGATCCCCGGCATCGAGGAGCGGGCCTCGGTCACGATCGAGCAGGTCCAGACGCACGGGTGGGCCGTGGCGCCGTTCCCGGCGGCCGGGGTCGAACTCGCCGCCCAGGCGGCCGACAACCTGGGGCTCAGCCACCGAACCGTCATGACCATCGCGGGCCACGACTCCGTGAACATGAAGGACGTCGCACCCGCGATCATGCTCTTCGTGCCCAGTGTCGAGGGCGTCTCCCACAACGAGGTCGAGTTCACGCAGGACGTGGAGACCTGCGCCGGGACCGATCTGCTGGCCGAGGTTCTCCACCGGCTGATGTCGGGCGCGCTGGACAGCTCGCGGTGACGCGGCGGCCGGCCGGTGCGCGGCCGGCACGCGGTGCGGTGGTCCGTAGTACGACCCTGCCCGCGGATCAAGGGGACCCCTGGGAGGTCAAGGTCACAGCGGGTCCCTCTGCTGCTCACCTGTGGATCTGACCTAGCATCCGAGCATGACGGTCCTGCCTGACGACGGGCTCTCGCTGGCCGCCGAGTTCCCTGACGCGACCCATGAGCAGTGGCAACGCCTCGTGGCGGGCGTACTGCGCAAGTCGGGCAAGGAAGTCTCGGACGACGCAGCTGAGGGCGCCCTGTCCACCACGCTCGAGGACGGGCTGCGCGCCCGGCCCCTCTACAGCGCACTCGACTCCGCGCCGGATCCCGGCCTGCCCGGTTTCGCCCCCTTCACAAGGGGCGGTCGCGCCGAGGGCAACACCCTCGGCGGCTGGGACATACGGCAGCGGCACACGGCCGCCGACAACGGCGCGGTCCTCGCCGACCTGGAGAACGGGGTCGCCTCGCTCTGGCTGGCCGTCGGCGCGGGCGGCTTCCCCGTCTCGTCGCTCGGCCCGGTCCTCGACGGCGTCTACCTCGACCTTGCGCCTGTCGTCCTGGAAGCGGGGCGTGAAGTCGAGCCCGCCGCACGGGAGTTGCTGCGGATCTACGAGGAGCGGGGTGTCGCACGCGACGCCGCCCGTGGCAACCTCGGCGCCGATCCCCTGGGTCATGAGGCCCGTACGGGGGACGACGGGTTCGACTTCGCGCCCGTCGCCGCTCTCGCGCGGCTGTGCGCCGAGGAGTACCCGGGGCTGCGAGCGCTGACGGTCGACGCGCTGCCGTACCACGAGGCCGGCGGGTCCGCCGCCCAGGAGCTGGGCTCGTCGCTGGCGACCGGTGTCGCCTATCTGCGGGAGCTGACCGGGGCGGGGCTGAGCGTCGAACAGGCCGCCGCCCAGCTGGAGTTCAGGTACGCGGCCACCGCCGACCAGTTCCTCACCATCGCCAAGTTGCGCGCGGCGCGCAGGCTCTGGGCCCGGGTCGCCGAGGTCTGCGGGGCGCCGGGCGGACAGGTTCAGCACGCGGTGACCTCGCCGGTGATGATGAGCCGCCGGGACCCGTGGGTGAACATGCTGCGTGCGACGGTCGCCACGCTGGCCGCCGGAGTGGGCGGCGCCGAGTCCGTCACCGTGCTGCCCTTCGACCACGCGCTCGGCCTGCCGGACGCGTTCGCGCGCCGGATCGCCCGCAACACCTCGACGATCCTGGTCGAGGAGTCGCACCTCGCCCGGGTGATCGACCCGGCGGGCGGCTCCTGGTACGTGGAGCGCCTCACCGACGAACTCGCCCACGCGGGCTGGGAGTTCTTCCAGCGGATCGAGCGGGAGGGCGGCCAGGCGGCGGCCCTGCGGTCGGGTCGGGTCGGCGAGGAGCTTGCCGCCACCTGGGCGGCGCGCAGCGCGAAGCTGGCCAAGCGGCGCGAACCCGTCACCGGGGTCAGCGAGTTCCCGCACCTCGCCGAGCGGCTGGTGGCACGCGAGCCCGCGCCCGAGCCGCCGTCCGGCGGCCTCCCCCGCGTACGCCGCGACGAGGCGTACGAGAATCTGCGCGCCCGCTCCGACGCCCACCTGGCGGCGACCGGCACCCGGCCGCGGATCTTCCTGGCCGCTCTCGGCCCGGCCGCCGCGCACACCGCCCGCCTCACCTTCGCCTCGAACCTGTTCCAGGCGGGCGGCATCGAGCCCGTCACCGACGGCACGTTCGAGGACAGCGGGGCCACCGAGGCCTGTCTGTGCTCCAGTGACGCGCTGTACGAGGAGCAGGCCGCCGAGGTCACCGCGTCCCTCAAGTCGGCGGGCGCCGCGCAGGTGTTCCTCGCCGGGCGCCCCGGGCAGTACTCCGGTGTCGACGCCTACGTCTTCGCGGGCTGTGACGCCGTAGCCGTGCTCTCCGCCACCCTCGACCGCATGGGAGTGTCCTGATGAAACCGACGGGACCGATCCCCGACTTCTCCGGGATCGAGCTGGGGGTCCCGGCCGCGGACGGCGGCCCCGACGAGTGGCGCGACGCCGTCAAGAAGGCGGCCGGCGGCGACGACCTCCTCTGGGAGACCCCGGAGGGCATCGCGGTCAAGCCGCTCTACACCGGGCAGGACCTGGAGGGCCTGGACTTCCTGGGTACGTACCCGGGCATCGCCCCGTATCTGCGCGGCCCGTACCCGACGATGTACGTCAACCAGCCCTGGACGATCCGCCAGTACGCGGGCTTCTCCACGGCCGAGGAGTCCAACGCCTTCTACCGGCGCAACCTCGCGGCCGGTCAGAAGGGTCTGTCCGTCGCCTTCGACCTGCCCACGCACCGGGGTTACGACAGCGACCACCCGCGGGTGACCGGTGACGTCGGCATGGCGGGTGTCGCCATCGACTCCATCTACGACATGCGGCAGTTGTTCGACGGGATCCCGCTGGACAAGATGACCGTGTCGATGACGATGAACGGCGCGGTGCTGCCGGTCCTCGCGCTCTACATCGTCGCGGCGGAGGAACAGGGCGTACCACCCGAGAAGTTGGCCGGGACCATCCAGAACGACATCCTCAAGGAGTTCATGGTCCGCAACACCTACATCTATCCGCCGAAGCCGTCGATGCGGATCATCTCCGACATCTTCTCCTTCACCTCGCAGCGGATGCCGCGCTACAACTCCATCTCCATCTCCGGCTATCACATCCAGGAGGCGGGCGCGACGGCCGACCTGGAGCTGGCGTACACGCTCGCGGACGGGGTGGAGTACATCCGGGCGGGCCGGGACGCGGGGATGGACGTGGACGCGTTCGCACCCCGGCTGTCCTTCTTCTGGGCTATCGGCATGAACTTCTTCATGGAGATCGCCAAGATGCGGGCGGCGCGGCTGCTGTGGGCCAAGCTGGTCAAGCAGTTCGACCCGCAGAACGCCAAGTCCCTTTCCCTGCGCACCCATTCGCAGACCTCGGGCTGGTCGCTGACCGCGCAGGACGTCTTCAACAACGTGACGCGTACGTGTGTGGAGGCGATGGCGGCCACCCAGGGCCACACCCAGTCGCTGCACACCAACGCCCTGGACGAGGCGCTCGCCCTGCCCACCGACTTCTCCGCCCGCATCGCCCGCAACACCCAGCTGCTGATCCAGCAGGAGTCCGGCACCACCCGGGTGATCGACCCCTGGGGCGGCAGCGCGTACATCGAGAAGCTGACGTACGACCTCGCGCGCCGGGCCTGGCAGCACATCGAGGAGGTCGAGGCGGCGGGCGGTATGGCCAAGGCCATCGACGCGGGCATCCCCAAGCTGCGCATCGAGGAGGCCGCGGCCCGCACCCAGGCCCGTATCGACTCCGGGCGGCAGCCGGTGATCGGCGTGAACAAGTACCGCGTCGAGACCGACGAGCAGATCGACGTCCTCAAGGTCGACAACTCCTCCGTACGCACCCAGCAGATCGAGAAGCTGCGGCGGCTGCGCGCGGAGCGCGACGAGCGGGCCTGCCAGGACTCGCTGGACGCCCTGACCCGGGCGGCGGGCGGTGAGGGCAACCTGCTGGAGCTGGCCGTGAACGCGGCCCGCGCGAAGGCCACGGTCGGGGAGATCTCCGACGCCCTGGAGAAGGTGTACGGGCGGCACGCGAGCCAGATCCGTACGATCTCCGGTGTGTACCGCAACGAAGCCGGCGCGTCCCCGTCCGTCGAGCGCACGCGCACGCTGGTGGAGTCCTTCGAGGAGGCCGAGGGGCGCCGCCCGCGCATCCTGGTCGCCAAGATGGGCCAGGACGGCCACGACCGCGGCCAGAAGGTGATCGCGACCGCCTTCGCCGACCTCGGCTTCGACGTGGACGTCGGCCCGCTGTTCCAGACGCCGGGCGAGGTGGCCCGCCAGGCCGTCGAGGCGGACGTGCACATCGTCGGCGTCTCCTCGCTGGCCGCCGGGCACCTGACCCTCGTACCGGCGCTCAGGGAGTCGCTCGCCGAGGAGGGGCGCGAGGACATCATGATCGTGGTCGGCGGGGTGATTCCGCCGCAGGACGTGCCCACGCTGATCGAGATGGGCGCGGCGGCCGTCTTCCCGCCCGGGACGGTGATCCCGGACGCGGCGTACGACCTGGTCGAGCGCCTGACCACCGACCTCGGCCACGAACTCTGAGCCCCATGGCGATCGACCTCGACAGCTATGTGAAGGGCGTGCTCGACGGGAAGCGGGCGCTGGTGGCGCGTGCCATCACGCTCGTCGAGTCGACGAGGCCCCAACACCGGGCGATGGCACAGGAGTTGCTGACCGAGCTGCTGCCGCACAGCGGGAAGGCGCGGCGGATCGGCATCAGCGGTGTGCCGGGCGTGGGCAAGTCGACGTTCATCGACGCGTTCGGCACGCTGCTCACCTCGCTCGGGTACCGGGTCGCGGTGCTCGCCGTCGACCCGTCGTCGAGCCGGACGGGCGGGTCCATCCTCGGCGACAAGACGCGTATGGAACGGCTGGCCGTCGACCCGGCGGCCTTCATCCGGCCCTCCCCGACCGCGGGCACGCTCGGCGGAGTCGCGAAGGCGACCCGGGAGTCGATCGTGGTGATGGAGGCGGCCGGTTACGACGTGGTCCTGGTGGAGACGGTCGGCGTCGGCCAGTCCGAGACCGCCGTCGCGAACATGGTCGACTCCTTCCTGCTCCTCACCCTCGCCCGGACCGGGGACCAGTTGCAGGGCATCAAGAAGGGTGTCCTGGAGCTGGCCGACGTGATCGCCGTCAACAAGGCGGACGGCCCGCACGAGCGGGAAGCCCGGGGCGCGGCAAGGGAGTTGGCGGGCGCACTGCGGCTGATGCATCCCGCCGACGCCGCCTGGACGCCACCGGTGCTGAGTTGCAGCGCCCGTGAGTCGACCGGCCTGGACACGGTCTGGGAGCGCCTCGAACAGCACCGTACGCTTCTCGACTCGTCCGGCCGTCTCGCCGCCAAGCGCCGTGACCAGCAGGTCGACTGGACCTGGGCGATGGTGCGCGACGAACTCCTCGGCCGCCTGCACGCCGACCCCGCCGTACGCACCCTCGGGCCCGGCCTCGAACAGCAGGTCAGGGACGGCGAGTTGACGGCCACGCTCGCCGCCGAGCGCATTCTGCGGGCGTTCGGCGGCGAGACGGACTGAGCCGGACCGGGTCGGGGTGGGCGTGCGCGACGCACGGTCACTCCGGCCGGTGCGCCACCGGGTACGGGACGAACGTGCTGCTGTTCTGGTCGATCCTCAGCGGGCGGCCCAGGAGCGGTGCGCTGGGGGCAGTCGAGGCGCTCGCAGACACGGCAGCCCATGCCGATGGGGGTGGCGGCGGAGGCGTTGTCCAGGTCGAGGCCGTCGGAGTAGACGAGCCGGGGGGCGTGGCGCAGCTCGCAGCCGAGGCCGATGGCGAAGGTCTTGCCGGGCTCGCCCCAGCCGCCGCGGTGGCGGGTGATCGCGCGCGCCGTCCACAAGTAGCGTCCGCCGTCCGGCATTTCGGCGATCTGGACATGGATGCGGCCGGGCGCGGCGAACGCCTCGTAGACGTTCCACAGTGGGCAGGTGCCGCCCCCACGGGAGAAGTGGAAGTCGGTCGCGGACTGCCGCTTGATCGTGGCCTCGCTCCACACCGCGCCGGGGACGGTCGAGGCCGTCGAGGACTTCGCCACGCGGGTCCTCGGCAAGACCGTGGTTCACGCGCGGGACCGGGCCGGCTTCGTCGTCAACGCCCTGCTCATCCCCTATCTGCTGGCCGCGATCCGCATGGCCGAGTCCGGTTTCGCCACGGCCACCGACATCGACGCGGGCATGGAACTCGGCTGCGCCCACCCCATGGGACCGCTGAAACTGGCGGACCTGATCGGCCTCGACACCGTCGCCTCGATCGCGGAATCCCTCTACGACGAGTTCAGGGAGCCCCTGTACGCCCCGCCACCGATGCTCCAACGGATGCTGGAGTCAGGGCTGTTGGGCCGAAAGACGGGCCGCGGGTTCCACGTGTACGACGCCGTCCGCAGCCAGGCATTTGACGTCCGGCAGCCAGGCGATTGACGGCAGGGCCTAAGCTGACCCGTGCAGCTGGTTCGCCCCGTCCGCCAGGCGGGATGCGTCGCAAGAGGGAACCCGGTGGGAATCCGGGACTGCCCCGCAGCGGTGAGCGGGAACGACCGCCGTCATACGCACTGGGCCCCGAGAAGCGGGACCTGGGAAGCGACGGCCAGTAGGTGTCCTCCGTACGGAGGACGTGCTCGCGAGTCCGAAGACCTGCCATCTGCCCGTACGTGACCGATCGCGTACGGACATCCCGGTGACCTCGTGGGCGGGTCGGCGTACATATCCGGTGGACGACCGCGCCTTGCCGCGCGAGGTGTCTCCGCCGGGTTCGTCGCTCCTTCGCGCTCACGTCCGTCCCGGGATCTCAGGGAGACATCTCGCGAAGGAGAGTTCCGTGACATCGAAGACCGCAGCCGCGGCGGCACGGGCCACCGTGTACGGCTACCCCCGTCAGGGCGGGGCCCGGGAACTGAAGAAGGCGATCGAGGGGTACTGGAAGGGCCGCGTCGACGCCGACGCCCTCCGGGCCACCGCCGCCGAACTGCGCCGCACCAACTGGCGGCAGCTGGCCGAGGCCGGCATCCACGAAGTGCCGACCGGCGACTTCTCGTACTACGACCATGTCCTGGACACCAGCGTCATGGTCGGCGCGATCCCCGGGCGCCACCGCGCCGCGGTCGAGACCGACGCGCTCGACGGCTACTTCGCGATGGCCCGCGGCACCCAGGACGTGGCGCCGCTGGAGATGACGAAGTGGTTCGACACCAACTACCACTATCTGGTGCCGGAGTTGGGCCCGGACACCGTGTTCACGGCCGACTCCGCCAAGCAGGTCGCCGAGCTCCGCGAAGCCCTCGACCTGGGCCTTGCCGCCCGGCCGGTCCTCGTCGGGCCCGTCACCTATCTGCTGCTCGCCAAGCCCGCGCCCGGTGTGGCGGCCGACTTCGACCCGCTGCCCCTGCTGGACCGGCTGCTGCCGGTGTACGCCGAGGTCCTCTCCGACCTGCGGGCGGCGGGCGCGGAGTGGGTGCAGCTCGACGAACCGGCCCTGGTCCAGGACCGTACGCCCGCCGAACTCAACGCGGCCACGCGCGCCTACCGTGACCTCGGCGCGCTCACCGACCGTCCGAAGCTGCTGGTCGCCTCCTACTTCGACCGGCTCGGCGACGCCCTGCCGGTGCTGGCCAAGGCGCCGGTGGAGGGGCTCGCACTCGACTTCACGGAGGCCGCCGCCGCCAACCTGGACGCGCTCGCCGCCGTGGGCGGACTGCCGGGCAAGCGCCTGATCGCCGGTGTCGTCAACGGCCGCAACATCTGGGTCAACGACCTCACCAAGTCCCTCGCCACGCTCGGCACCCTGCTCGGGCTGGCAGACCGGGTCGACGTGGCCGCGTCCTGCTCGCTGCTCCACGTGCCGCTCGACGCCACCGCCGAACGGGACATCGAGCCGCAGATCCTGCGCTGGCTCGCCTTCGCCCGGCAGAAGACGGCCGAGATCGTCACCCTCGCCAAGGGTCTCGCCCAGGGCACGGGATCGATCACCGGCGAACTCGCCGCCAACCGGGCCGCCCTGGCCTCCCGCGCGAACTCGCCCATCACCCGTGACCCGGCCGTGCGGGCGCGGGTCGGTGCGGTCACGGACGCCGACGCCCGCCGCTCCCAGCCGTACGGCGAACGTGCCGCCGCGCAGCGCGCCCACCTCGGTCTGCCGCTGCTGCCGACCACCACCATCGGCTCCTTCCCGCAGACCGCCGAACTGCGCGTCGCCCGCGCCGACCTGCGCGCCGGTCGCATCGACACGGCCGGCTACGAGGAGCGCATCAAGGCCGAGATCCAGGAGGTGATCTCCTTCCAGGAGAAGACCGGTCTGGACGTCCTGGTGCACGGCGAGGCCGAACGCAACGACATGGTCCAGTACTTCGCCGAGCAGCTGACGGGCTACCTCGCCACGCAGCACGGCTGGGTCCAGTCCTACGGCACCCGTTACGTCCGTCCGCCGATCCTGGCCGGCGACATCTCCCGCCCCGAGCCGATGACGGTGCGCTGGACGACGTACGCCCAGTCCCTCACCGCCCGCCCCGTCAAGGGCATGCTCACGGGGCCGGTCACCATGCTCGCCTGGTCCTTCGTCCGCGACGACCAGCCGCTCGGCGACACCGCCCGCCAGGTCGCCCTCGCCCTGCGCGACGAGGTCAACGACCTTGAGACGGCCGGGACTTCGGTCATCCAGGTCGACGAACCCGCGCTGCGCGAGACCCTGCCGCTGCGCGCCGCCGACCGCCCCGGCTATCTGGCGTGGGCCACCGAGGCGTTCCGGCTCACCACCGCCGGGGTGCGGCCGGACACCCAGATCCACACCCACATGTGCTACGCCGAGTTCGGCGACATCGTCCAGGCGATCGACGACCTCGACGCGGACGTCATCAGCCTGGAGGCCGCCCGCTCCCACATGCAGGTCGCCCGCGAACTGGCCGCCCACGGCTATCCGCGCGAGGCCGGACCCGGCGTCTACGACATCCACTCCCCGCGCGTGCCCAGCGCGGACGAGGCGGCAGCCCTGCTGCGCAAGGGACTTGAGGCCATCCCGGCCGAACGGCTCTGGGTCAACCCCGACTGCGGCCTGAAGACCCGCGGCTGGCCCGAGACCCGGGCGTCCCTGGACAACCTGGTCGCAGCCGCGCACGCGGTACGCGCGGAACTGCCCACCGCCGACTGATCCTTCTGATCCGATCCGACTGATCAGATCCCGCCGATCCGATCCGATCCGACTCATCAGATCCGGCTGATCCGATCCGATCCGACCGGCCGGGGACATCCGTGTCCCCGGCCGTCACGTCGGAGGCCCTGCCCCGTCAGGTGAGTTCTGCCGCCACCAACGCGGCCGCCCGGGCCACCAGCGGGTTTTCCTGGGGCCCGTCGGCGGCGTACTTGGTCGACAGGACGGACAGCACCAGGGGCGGACGGCCGGGAGGCCACACGACACCCACGTCGTTGGCGACCCCGTACTGCGAGCCGCCCCCGGTCTTGTCCGCGAGGGTCCAGTCGCTGGGCAGGCCGGCCCGGAAACGCTCGGTGTTGGTGGTGTTGGCGATCAGCCACCCGGTCAGCCGTTCGCGGTCCTCGGCCGGGAGCGCCCTGCCGATCACGAGCCGCGCGCTGGTCTGCCCGATGGCGCGCGGGCTGGTGGTGTCGCTTTTCCGCCACGGTTCCGCCGAGTTCAGCTCGGGCTCCCACCGGTCGAGCCGGGTGATCCTGTCCCCGGTCGAGCGGGCGAACCGGGTGATCGCGGTCGGTCCGCCCAGCTCGCGCAGGAGGAGGTTCGCGGCGCCGTTGTCACTCTGGGAGACGGCGGCGGAGCACAGCTCCTCGACCGTCAGGCCCTTCGCGACGTTCTCGTCCGTGCCCGTGATCGGGGCGTAGCCCGAGGCCGTGACGTACTCCTTGGTGTACCGGATGCGCCGGGCCAGGAACTCGCCGTCGCGGTCGAGGTCCCTCAGGACGGCCGCGGCCGTGAGCGTCTTGAACACCGAGCACATCGGGAAGCGTTCGTCGGCGCGGTAGGCCACGGTCCGGCCCGTGGCCGTGTCGTGGGCGAAGATCCCGAGGCGCGCGGCGTACTCCCGCTCCAAGTCAGCCAGCTGTCCGGCGAGGCTCTCTCCGCCGCGGGCCGAGGCGTGCGCCGCCGTCGGGACGGTGACCGCCAGCGCCGCTCCGGCGCCCAGGGCCAGTGCCGTGCGGCGGCTCGGGCGTGAGCTGAAGCGGGCGCGGGAGCTGGAGCTGGAGCGGGAGCTGGAGCTGGATCCTGTGGTGTCCAAGGCGTACTTCCTGTTCGTGCGGGCGTGGTCTTCCTTCTGATGATCAAGACGCCACGACATGACGAACGGGTTCCCTCGGGCCTCACATGGGCTCGTACGGCCCAGGGCGACGGCCCCTACGCGTCGGCGGCCTCGGCGCGCTCCTCCGACGCCACGCTCTCGACGACCGCGGACGCCTCCTTCTCCGGTACGCCCGCCGCGACCAGCGTGGCGACGGCGGTCTGTGTCCCGTCGTCCTCCCACGTCCCCGCGTTGACGCTTTCGAGCAGGGAGATGGTCAGGGCCTCCAGGGCGGAACTGAGGACCACGGCCGGCAGGTGGTCGTGGAACACACCCGCGCGCTGCCCTCGCTCAAGGACGGCCGTCGCCGCGTCCCGGGCCGGGGCCAGTACCTCGGACACCCGCTCCATGCCGAGGTCCTGGCGGGCGAGTGCCAGGAGCAGCCGGTAGCGGTCGCCCACCGACCAGATCGACAGGACGAACCGCGCGAACGCCCGCTCGGGCGCCTCCACCGCGTCCGGCTTGCGGGCCACGACTCCGCGCAGGGCCTCGGACGCCTCCTCGGCGAGGGCGTCCAGCAGGGCCGCGCGCCCCGGGAAGTGCCCGAAGAGCGTACGGCGGACCACGCCGGCCGCCCGCGCGATCTCCTCCAGGGTGACGTCCGGGTTCCGCCCGAGCTCCTGGCGGGCGGTGGCAAGGATGCGGGCCCGGTTGGAACGCGAATTCCTTCGCAACGGCTCACGGACCACGGGCTTGGGCACGGCACGTCCTCGCGGATGCAGGGGGTGGAAGGGCTCTCCGATTCTCCCACGGGGGCGGGCCACGGCTCCTGGGGCTTGCCCGGACCCGTCCGTCAGGCGAGGTCGGGGAGTGGCCGCCGGGCGACGTCGTGGGCGTCGTCGGCCGGGACGCCCAGCATGCGCAGGACCATCTCGGCCAGGTTCACGGCGGCCTCGTCGCCGTCCATGTCCGGGCGGGTGAATCTCAGCTCCACCAGGGACAGCAGGGTCCCGCCCAGCGCGGACAGTGCGACGGTCGGATCGACGGGGGAGAAACGGCCGGAGGCGACGCCGGTCTCCAGGTCGCGCAGGGCGCGGGGAGCGAGGCCGCGGTCGGAGTGGAGGTACTCAAGGCCCCGGCGGCGCAGGACCTGCATCAGCTCCGGATGCGAGTCGGCCATTCTGGCGCTGAGCCTGAAGCCCGCCGCCACGAGTTCCGCCGGGTCGTCGATCCCGCTCAGGCGCTCGTCGAAGGTCTGGCCGAACTCCTCCAGCGCGTCCACGACGGCCGCGTCGAACAGCTCGGCCTTCGACGCGAAGTGGTTGTAGAAGGAGCCGAACCCCACGTCGGCGCGCTCCGCGATCGCCTGGATGCTCACGCCGGTGTCACCGTTCTCGGCGAGGATCCGCCGGGCCGCGCGGACGAGCGCCTGACGCGTCTCGGCGCGACGCCGTTCGAACCGGTTGCCGGGCGGGGCTTTCGTAGGCATGCGGAGAGTCTAGTCACGTCTCAGGCACATATCAGGCGCCGATCACAGTTCTGATGAATCCATCAATCAACACTCCGGACCTCTTGACGAGACGTGCCATCAAACTTGATGATTTCATCATTACGGCGATGTTGCTTGGAGAAGACGATGACCAGGACAGCCCACCAGGACCTCCACAGCGAACAGGGCGCCCTGCGGGGCGAGCACCCCGGACGCTCCCGAAACCCCGTGATCAAGGTGGCCGACCTGGCCTGGCTGGAGTTCGAGAAGCCCGACCTGGACCGCGCGGAGGTCTTCGCCCGCGACTTCGGTTTCGGTGTCGCCGCCCGCACCGAGCACGAGCTGTGGCTGCGCGGCACCCTCGCCGGCTCGCCCTGCATGGTGATCCGCGAAGGGCGTACGTCCCGCTTCGCCGGACCGGCGTTCCGCGCGGCCGAGCAGGCCGATCTGGACCGGCTGGCCCGCGCCACCGGCTCCGACGTACGGGACCTCGACCGAGCGGGCGCCCCCGGCGGCGGCAGCGCCGTGGACCTCCTCGACCCCTCGGGCTTTCCGGTGCGCGTGGTGCACTGCGGCGAGGATCTGCCCGCGCTGCCCGAACAGGCGCCGCTGCTCCTCAACTTCGGCACGGATCACCGTCGTACGAACGCCACGCAGCGCCCGCCCCGCGAGCCGTCCCGTATCCAGCGTCTCGGCCATGTGGTCCTGGAGACAAGGGTGTTCGGCCGCGCACTGGACTGGTATCTCGACACGCTCGGCATGATCGTCAGCGACTTCCTGTTCCTGGACGGGCAGCGCGAGCGTGGCCCGACGATGGCGTTCATCCGCTGCGACCGGGGCGGCCTGGCCGTCGACCACCACACCCTGGCCATGCATCTGGGCCCCGGCAACGGCTATGTGCACTCCGCGTACCAGGTCACCGACCTGGACTCGATGGCCGCGGGCGGGGAGTACCTCAACGAGCGTGGCTACAAGCGCAGTTGGGGCATCGGGCGGCACATCCAGGGCAGCCAGCTCTTCGACTACTGGCGCGACCCCGACCGCTTCATGCTGGAGCACTTCGCCGACGGCGACCTGTTCTCCTGCGACCTCGAACCCGGCTGGGCCCCCATGTCGACGAGCGGCCTCGCCCAGTGGGGCCCGCCGGCCACCCGCGACTTCCTCGGCGCGAGCCCCTCCCCCGCCCGGGTCCGCGACGTCGTCCAGGCCCTGCGCGGCGACAACGAGGTGGACCCGGCACGCCTGCTGGGCCTGCTGAAAGCCGTGAACTCCTGAATCCCCCAACTCCCGACCCCCCGCCCCCTGATGAAGGCAACGACATGAGCACCAACGTCCTGCGCACCGCCGACGGCTGGTGGGTGGTGCGCGACTCACGCGCCGTCCGCATCGAGACCAAGGCCGTCACCACCGCCGAACTGCTGGCCGACCTCGCCGCCGTACGGGAGACCGCCCGGGAAGCCGTCCAGGAGGCCGCCGCCTTCGGCGACACCGGCACGGCCGTCGCCGACCTGGTGACCCTCTCCCCCGTCACGACGCCCTGCCGGGTGGTCGCCCAGATGGTCAACTACCGCAGCCACGCCCGCGATTCGGGCTTCACCGGCGACATCCCGCCCGCCTTCTTCCGCAAGGCGTCCGGCTCGGTGAGCGGCCCGGGTGAGGCGATCGTCCGCCCGTCGCACGTGAAGTTCCTGGACTACGAGATCGAGCTCGGCCTGGTGATGGGCGCACCCCTGCCGGTGGGCACCGTCGTCACCGAGCAGGACCTGCCCTCGTACGTCGCCGGGCTCGTGGTCACCAACGACGTCAGCGCCCGTGACGTACAGCTGACCAAGACGCAGTTCTACGAGAGCAAGTCGTACCCGACCTTCACGCCGACCGGGCCTTTCCTCTGTCTGCTGGAGCCGGAGGAGTTCGCCCATCTCCTCGATCTGCGGCTGAAGTTGTCGGTCAACGGCGACCTGCGTCAGGACCGCACCCTGGCCGACATGATCGTCCGTCCGGCGCAGGCGCTGACCCTGCTCGCGCGCTTCCAGGCCCTGGACGCCGGCGACCTGCTGCTCACGGGCACTCCCGGTGGCACCGCTCTCAAGGCCCCGCCCAAGGCCGTCGAGAAGATCGGGGCACTGCTGCCGCCCGCCATGAAGTGGAAGGCGTTCTTCAGGAGCCAGGCCCGCAATCCGCGCTACCTGCGCGACGGCGACCTGATCACCGCGACGATCGCCACGCCGGACGGGCGGATCGACCTCGGTGAGCAGCGCACCCCTGTGACCGACGCGTGAGCGAAGCGAGCCGCACCATGACAGCCGAAAAGGAAACAGCCGCACACGTACCCGTGGTGATAGTCGGAGCCGGGCCGGTGGGTGTGACCGCCGCTCTCCTGCTCGCCCGGCGCGGCGTACGGACCGTCGTCCTCGAACGCCATCACGACGTCTACCCGCTGCCGCGTGCCGTCGCCGCCGACGACGAGGTGCGCAGGATCCTCCAGGCCGCCGGGGTCGGCGAGGAGTTCGCCGCGATCGCCCGCCCCGCGCGGGGGCTCAGGCTGCTGGACGCCCGGCACCGGGTGATGGCCGAGTTCCCGCGCTCGGGACAAGGGGCGCACGGCTTCCCGCAGACCAGCATGTTCGACCAGCCGGAGCTGGAGCGGGTGCTGCGCGACGCCCTGGCCCGCCGCCCGGAGTGCGATCTGCGGACCGGGGTGGAGGTCGTGGGCGTGGGCGTCGGCCCGGGCGTCGGCGTCGGCGTCGGCGTCGGCGTCGGCGTCGGCGTCGGCGTCGGCGTCGGCCAGGACAGCAACGGCCCGGTCCGCGTGACCTTCCGCCGGGACGGCGTCGAGGAGGACCTGTGGGCGGACGCCGTCCTCGGCTGCGACGGCGCGGGCAGCCTCACCCGTGACGCCGTCGGCGCCGGATGGCAGGACCTGCGCTTCGAGGAGCGCTGGACGGTCGTCGACGTGCGCACGAGCGTCCCGGTCCGCTGCTGGGAAGGCGTCGATCAGGTCTGCGATCCGGACCGGCCGGCGACCTTCATGCGCATCGGCGAGGACCGCTACCGCTGGGAGTTCCGCCTGCGGGACGAGCCGGAACCGGAACCGGATCATGAGCGGCTGGACGAGCGGCGGCATGAGCGGCTTCGCGAACTGATCGCCCCCTGGGTGGATCTCCCGTACGGCGCCGACTTCGAGGTGGTGCGGCAGGCGCAGTACACCTTCCGGGCCCGTATCGCCGACCGCTGGCGCCGCGGGCGGATCTTCCTGCTCGGCGACGCCGCGCACCTCACTCCGCCCTTCATCGGGCAAGGGCTGGGCGCGGGGATGCGTGACGCCCACAACCTGACGTGGAAGCTGGCCCGAGTCCTCCAACAGGGCTCGGACGAGCGGCTGTTGGAGACCTACGAGAGCGAACGCGCGCCGCACGCCCGTCATGCGATCCGGCTCGCGGTCGCGATGGGCTGGGCCATGACCGGCGGCCAGGACGGTGCCGCCGCCCTCCGTCGCGGCGTCCTGGCCGCGGCCTTCCGTATCCCCGGCGTGCCCGCGGCAGCCGCCCGTGACCTCAGCCCGGCCCTTGCCGCGGGGCCGCTCGTGCGCCGACGTGCCCTCCGTCGGGCCCGCTGGGGCGGTCGCGGTCTCGTGGGCGGAATCTGCCCGCAGCCGTGGGTGACGGTCGACGGGCGGCGCGTCCGTCTCGACGAACTGCTCGGCGACTCCTTCGCCGTACTGACCGCCGCGCCGCTCTCGCCCTCGCTGCGGGCGGTCGCCGACGGACTCGGCGCCCGGACCGTCCAGGTGACCGGCCTCGGTGACGACGGCCGACTCTCCGCCTGGCTGCGCGAGGGCCGGGCGGACGCCGTGCTGCTGCGTCCCGACCGCGTCGTCATGGACGAAGTCCCGTCCGGCGCCGACGACTTCACCGACACCGCGGGCTGGGCGTCCCTGCTGCACAGCACACGAAAGCCTCTCCCAGCCCAACGGACCATCGACACCAGCCTGTTGAGGAGTGCCATACGATGACCAGGCCGTACCCGGACCCCTTCATGGCTCCCGATCCGCAGGCCGCGGCGTCCAGTCGCATCGTTGACTTCGCCCGCCGGTCCGCCCGGCACCGGGTCGTCGGGACGGGCGACGACAACACCGACGACCACACCGACTACGCCGCGCTGCACCGCTGGTCCGTCACGGATCTGGAGGGCTTCTGGGGTGCGGTGTGGGAGTACTTCGACATTGACGCGGACCGTGCGTACGAGCGGGTGCTGGCCGAGGATTCCATGCCGGGTGCCCGCTGGTTCCCCGGGGCGACCCTCAACTACGCCCACCACGCCCTGCGCGACCTGAGCCCCGACCGGCCGGCGATCATCGCGATGGACGAGACCGGTTCGGCCCGCCCAGTCGGCGCCGGCCAACTGCGTGCCGAGGTCGCCTCCGTCGCCGCGACCCTGCGCGATCTCGGCGTGGGCATGGGCGACCGCGTCGTCGGCTACCTCCCCAACACCCCGCACGCCATCGTGGCGTTCCTCGCCGCCGCGAGCCTCGGCGCCGTCTGGTCGGTGTGCGGCCAGGACTACGCGCCGAAGGCCGCAGCCGACCGCTTCGCCCAGCTCGAACCCACCGTCCTGATCTCCGCCGACGGCTACCTCTTCAACGGAACCACCCACGACCGCCGCGACGCGTCCCTCGAACTCGCCTGCGCGCTACCGACGTTGAAGGCCACCCTGCTCGTCGACCACGTGGGCCTGCCGCGGCTGTCCCGGAACTACCCGTCCCTGGCCGTACCGTGGGAGGACGCGGCCACCCGCAAGGAGCAACTCGCCTGTACGCCGGTGCCGTTCGACCACCCACTGTGGGTCGTCTTCTCCTCCGGCACGACCGGCCTGCCCAAGGGCATCGTGCACGGCCACGGCGGAGTCCTGCTGGAGCACCTGAAGACCCTTGGCCTGCACTCGGACCTCGGCCCGGGCGACCGCCTCCTCTGGTACACCACCACCCACTGGATGATGTGGAACCTGGTCGCCTCCACCCTGCTGACGGGCGCCACGACCTGTACGTACGACGGCAGCCCGGCGCCGCTCGCCCGCCCCGACCTCCTGTGGGAGCTGGCCGCCCGGCACCGCGTCACCGTCTTCGGCACGAGTCCCCAATACCTGCTGGGGATGGCCAAGTTCGGCATCGACCCCTCCGTGCACGACTTGTCGTCCGTCCGCGTGGTCGGCTGCACCGGCTCGGCCCTGCCGGCCTCCGCCTACCCCTGGGTACGCGACCACGTCGGCGACCGCGTCCTGCTCGCCTCCATCAGCGGCGGCACGGACATCGTCTCCGGTTTCGCAGGCAGCGCGCCCACGACGCCTGTCCGGGCCGGGGAGCTGTCAGCCCCTCATCTGGGCGTGGCGCTGGCCGCGTACGACGCCGAGGGGCACCCGGTCGTCGACCAGGTCGGTGAGCTGGTGGTCACCCGCCCCATGCCGTCGATGCCGCTGTACTTCTGGAACGACCCCGACGGCACGCGCTATCACGAGGCGTACTTCTCCACGTATCCCGGCGTGTGGCGGCACGGCGACTGGATCACCTTCACGGGGCACGGTTCGGTGATCGTGCACGGCCGTTCCGACTCCACCCTCAACCGCAACGGCATACGGCTCGGGAGCGCGGACATCCACGACGTCGTGGAACGGCTTCCGGAGGTCACCGAAGCCCTGGTCATCGGGGCGGAGGAACCGGACGGCGGCTACTGGATGCCGCTGTTCGTGGTCCCGGCGGCCGGGGCCGTCCTCGACGACGCGCTCCGCGACCGCATCCGTGAGGCGATCCGCGCCGGTGTCTCGCCGCGCCACGTCCCCGACGAGATCCTCGAAGTCCCGGCCGTCCCGCACACGCGTACGGGCAAGAAGCTCGAAGTCCCCGTCAAGCGGCTGCTCCAGGGCGCGCCCGCCGAGCAGGTCGTCAACCCGGCCACCGTGGACGCGCCCGAACTCATCGACTACTACGCCCGGTTGGGAGCCGCACGCCGCGCACGGACAGGCACCGATCCCGCCCGTTCATGAGACGGGACACGAGGTGGGTCGGGAAGGGATGAGACGGGCGGTGCCGGGCGTCCCCTCCCGGCACCGCCCGGGCCGTGCGCCGCTCGGGCACGACCCGTCAGGGGTGAAGGAAGGCCGGACCTGAGGTCCGGCCTCCTGATGGTCGGGTCGGCTCCGTCCGGAACCGACCCGCGTCCGCGTGTGCGTCCTCAGCCGACGTCCACGCGCTCCTTGGCGCTCTCCTCCAGCTCTCCCTCGTCGCGCTTCGCGGCCTTGCGGCCGGGCAGGACCGCGAGGACGATCATGGTTCCGGCGGCCATGATGATCCCGCCGATCAGGCTGGTGTGGGCGACGCCGTGGGCGAAGGCCTCGTGCACCGCGTCGATCAGGGCCTGGGCCTGCTGGGGTCCGGCGGAGGGGGTCTTCGCGATCTGCTCGGCGACCGCCAGACCGCCGCCCACCGAGTCCTTGGCCGTCTCCATCGCAGAGGCCGGCAGCTGCTCGCCGACCAGGTCGGTCAGCCGGTCCTTGTAGGCGGTGGCCAGCAGCGAGCCCAGTACGGCGATGCCGAGGGAGCCGCCGAGTTCCAGCGCGGTGTCGTTGGCGCCGCCGCCGACACCCAGCTCGCTCTCCGGGAAGGAGCCCATGATGGTGTCGGTGGCAGGGGACACGCTCAGACCGATCGCGAACCCGAGCAGCATCATCGGCGCCAGGAAGTCGGCGTACGTGGAGCCCGTGTCGATCAGGGTGAGCAGGAGGACGCCCGCGGTGCCGATCACCATGCCGGACACCACCATCGTCTTCATGCCCAGCTTCGGCGTGAGGCGCCCGGTGGCCGCGGCGCCGACGAACACCGCGCCGGCCAGCGGCAGCAGACGGACACCGGTCTCCAGCGCGCCGTAGCCGAGGACGAACTGCAGGAACTGGGTGGAGTAGTAGATCGCCCCGAAGGTGCCGAAGAAGAAGAACAGCACCGCCAGCATCGAGCCGCTGAAGGAACGCTGGGCGAACCTGCGCACGTCCAGCATCGGGTGCGGGTGGCGCAGCTCCCAGAGCACGAAGGCCAGGAGGCCCACGCCCGCGACCACCGCGGCGGCCACCGGGCCCGTGCCCCAGCCGAAGTGCGGGCCCTCGATGATCGCGTAGACCAGCGAACCGACCGAGACGATCGACAGCAGTCCGCCCACGTAGTCGATCCGGCCCGCGTTCGCCGCCTTCGACGGCGGCACCAGGACCAGCGCGCCGAACACGGCGACGACGGCGATGGGGACGTTGATCAGGAAGGTCGAGCCCCAGGCGTGGTCCTCCAGGAGCCAGCCGGCGACCAGCGGGCCGACCGCGATGGCGAGGCCGGAGGTGGCGGTCCAGGCCGTGATGGCCTTGGCCCGCTCCCGCTTCGGGAAGACCGCGACCAGCAGGGACAGCGTGGCCGGCATGACCACCGCCGCGCCCACGCCCATGATCGCGCGGGCCGTGATCACCAGGCCCGTCCCGTCGACCAGGCTGCCCATCACCGAACCGCCCGCGAAGATCACCAAGCCCGCGACGAGCGCGCCACGACGGCTGTACTTGTCGCCGATCGAACCGAGGACGAGCATCAGCGCGGCATACGGAACGGTGTAGCCGTCGATGACCCACTGCAGGTCACTGCTGCTCAGGCCCAGGCCCTGGGTCATGTCCGGCGCCGCCACGATCAGTGACGTGTTCGCCATGACCACGATCAGCAGACTCAGACACAGCACCAGCAGGGCGAGCCAGCGCCGTGAGTACGGCCCCGCCATCTTCTCGACGGGCGTATTGGCGATGAGCGGCATCGGAGGCTCCCAGGGGGTGAGCGGGACGAGCGGGGCGACTTAATTGCCCACTGATGTGCAGACTAGTTTATTGCCCGCCGGTGTGCAAATATCGCGGTGGCTCTCCCTGCGCCCGCCCGCTTGTCCGCCTGCCTGTCTCTCTGCCTGCTGTCTTCTGTCTGTTGTCTGCCGAGGTACCGATGTGACCAGCCCGCCAGCGACGCACGAACCCCTCAGCCGTACGGCCCGCGCCACCCGCACGCGCATCCTGGAAGCGGCCCGGCGGGAACTGAGTCGCAACGCCGACAGCAGCCTCGGTGACATCGCCAAGGCCGCGGGGGTGGCGCGTCGTACCGTGTACGCGCACTTCGCGGGGCGGGCCGCACTTGTCGGGGGGCTCGCGGCGGACGCCGGGGAGGCGATTCGCGTCGCGATCACCGTCATCGACGCGTCAGCCGCTAGTCGGGGTCCGGCCCCGGACGCCGCGAGTGCCCTGGCGCGCGTCGTCCTCACCCTCTGGCCGGTCGGTGACCGCTATCGCACGCTCATCGGGCTGGCCCGCCAGGACCTGGGGGCCAACGGGTTCAGCGGACTCCTGGCTCCCGTCCGCGACACGGTCGCCGGGATCCTCGCCCGCGGCCAACGGCAGGGCGTCTTCCGCACCGGCGTCCCGCCCGGCCCGCTCAGCAGAGCCCTCGAAGCGCACATTCTGGCCCTGCTCGACAGCGTCAACTGCGGGATCTGGGCCGACGACGGCACGGGCGCCGCCACCACCGCTCTGATCGCCGCGGGCGCCGACCGCGATGTCGCGGCCTCGACGGTTCGCCGCCTCCGCGACGCCAACCAGCCCGGTGCAATGCCCAGTTGCCCGGGTGCCAAATAGCCCGGGTGCCAAGTAACTCGGGTGCCAAGTAACTCGGGCACCCAGCAACCCCGTACACGCGACAGGAGAGTTCATGTACCGCCCCCATCCCGAATACCGCGACGACTTCGCGTACGAGTCGGACGTCCCGCGGACGCACCGGCAACCGCTCGTCATCGCCCTGGCCGCCCTGTGCGCGCTGATCCTCGTCCCCGTGGTGGTCGACCGTGTCGCGGCGGCGCGGGTGGAGTCGGGTACGGCCGAGGCGTTCCAGGAGGGCATGGGTACTCCGACGCGGCCCGAGGTCCATGTGCGCGGTTTCCCCGTGCTGACCCAGGTGGCGTCCGGCACCCTGCGGCACGTGGACATCACCGCTCGCGACATACCCGCCGACGAGGCCACCCGCCCGCTGCCGGTGACCGAACTCGACCTCAGGCTCGACGACTTGCGGAAGTCGGACGACGGCAGTGAGGCACACGCGCGCAGCGCCGAAGCGACCGCCCGGCTGTCGTACACCGACGTGTCCGACGCCCTCGGTCTTGAGGTGTCCCGGGGCGACCGGCCCGGCCGGATCAGCGCGAGGATCGCGATGCCGTTCGGCGACGGAATCACCGTGACGGTGAAGGTGTCGGCGGTCTCCGGCAACCGCATCGCCTTCGAGGACTTCCGGGTGACGAGCGGTGTACTGCCCGACGCCGGTCAGGCACTGCTCGACAAGGTCTTCGAGGAGCCGATCCAGCTGCGGAACATCCCCGACGGCCTGACTCTTCGCTCGGTCGCCACCACGGCCGACGGCCTCACCGCCCGTTTCTCGGGCACGTCGGTCACCTTCCGCCCCGACGACGCGGCACAGAGCTGACCGCCCTCGCCCCCTGCTCAGCGGCTGCGCAGAGCGGCCAGCGTGGCCTCCCGGTCGGCCGCGCGAGGGCGGTTGTGCGGCAGTTTGCCGAGCAGGACCGCCATGGTGCAGGTGTTGGTGAGCGCGGAGAGGACCAGGCCACCCGCCACCCCGGCCGAGAGGATCTGGAACGCCGGATGTACGAGCAGTCCCAGCGTCAGTCCGGCGAGTACGAGAGTGCCGACGGTGAGGCGGACCTGACGTTCCATGGCCCAGGTGCCACGGGCAGTGGAGGCCGCGGGCCGGTCCAGGTCGTTGCCCTCGGCGGCCCACGCGGTCGTACCGCCGGCAAGGGTCGCCGCGGCGATGCCCTCTCCGGCCAGGAGCTCGCAGGCGGCCTGGGAGCGGTTGCCGGAGGCACACACGATCAGGACGTCACCGCGCTCAGCGGCGTGCCGGAGTTCGGGCAACGCCCGCCGCACCTGGTCCAGCGGGATGTTCAGGGCGCCGGGCAGATGACCCGAGGCGTACTCGCCGGGCGTCCGTACGTCGATGACGGCGAGGTCGTGCAGCCGAGTGCGGGCCTGGCCGACGCCGAGTACGACGACGGGCGTGCGGGAAACGGTCATGGCTGAGGTACTCCTGTTGTGTTCGGAGGTGCTGGGGGTACGGGGTGTACTGGAGGTAGGTACGGGGGCACTGGAGTGATCTAGTGGCTGTGGCTGTGGCTGTGGCTGTGGCCGGAGCCCGTCACACCACCGTGTCGATGAGCATGAGTGCGGCCACCGCGAGCAGCACCAGGGCGAAGACCCGTTGGAGCGTCGGGCCGGACACCTTCGCGGCGAGGCGTTTGCCGTCCCAGGCGCCGAGGATCGCGGCCCCGGCGAAGGGGGCGATGACGGCCCAGTCCAGGCCGTCGGCCGTACCGGCGCGCATCACGAGCGCGGCGAGCGAGTTGACGGTGATCACGAGCAGGCTGGTGCCCACCGCCTCCCTCATCCGCAGTCCGAGTACGCCCACGAGCGCCGGTACGGCGAGGAAGCCGCCCCCGACTCCGAGTACGCCGGTGACCGCGCCGAGCCCGCCACCGGCCGCCGCGGCCCGCCCGGACCGGACCGGCCGGGCGTCGTCCGAACTCTTCCGGGCGCGCAGCATGCGTACCGCCGCCACCGCCGCGACCACGGCGAAGGAGCCGGTCAGCGCGGCGGCGGGCAGCCTCCCCGCGACCGCGCCGCCCAGCAGCGCCGGGCCGATGCCCGCCGCCGCGAACAGCGCTCCCGTACGCCAGCGGACCTGGCCGTCGCGTGCGTGGCCGGACAGTGCCGTGGCCGAGGTGGCGGTCACGATGACGAGGCTCGCGGTGCTGGCCGCGACCGGGGTGAAACCGAGCAGATAGATCAGGGCGGGAACGGCCAGGACACTGCCGCCGCCCCCGAGCGCACCGAGCGCCAGCCCGATGACGGCACCGGCCGTCAGGGCGAGTATGAGAGGGCTCACGCCACCGTGCCGATCTCAAGACTGTCGGCACGGCCGGGAACACAGGGCAATGGGAGGGGCTGCATCGGCACGGTCTCGCTTCTTTCTGGTGACGGAGGGCGGATGCCGCGCGAAGGCTGAGCTCGCGCAAGCGCTGACCCGCACAAGGACTGGCCCTCGTACCGATGCGTGTTCAGGCGGTCCGGACGGTGAGGCCGGCCTTCTCCGCCGCGGTGAACGCGTCGTCCACGGCAACGACTTCACGGCCCGCCGCGTCCAGCAGGGAGGCGGCGATGGCGGCGCGCATACCGCCCGCGCAGTGCACCCACACCTCGCCCGCGGGAATCTCGCCGAGCCGCCCGTGCAGGGCGTGGACCGGGATGTGGACCGAGCCCTCGATGAAGCCGCGGGCGCGTTCGGACGACCGCCGGACGTCGAGTACGACGAGGCTGTCACCGGGGTGCCGACCGGTGACAGCGGTGACGTCGGCGAGGTCGGCAAACGTGGCCCGGCGGAAGGCGGCCAGGGGCTCGCCCTCGCGTACCCACGTCGAGGGTTCACCCGTGGCTGCGGCAGCCGGGCGGTCGATGCCGACCCGGACCAACTCGCGCTGGGCGGCGGCCAGTTGCCCGGCCGATTCGGCGAGGAGTGTCACCGGCCTGCCCCAGGGGATCAACCAGGCCAGATAGGTGGCCAGTTGACCCTCGGCCTCGAAGTTGAGCGAGCCCGCGACATGCCCTTCGGCGAACGCGACCCGGTTGCGCAGATCGACCACCCACTCCCCCGCGGCCAGCCGGGCGGCGATCTCGTCGGCGTCGGCCACGGCCGGTGGGGTGAGGTCGACGGGCGCGGGCCCCGCGGCGTTGGCCGGACCCATGTGCGCGTAGTAGGCGGGGACTTCGTCCAGCCCTGCCAGCAGGTCGGCGACGAAGGTGTCCACGTCCCGGGTGAGCGCCTCGTTGGCCGACTTCTCCTTGCCGATGGTGGTGGCACTGCCCTCGGCCCGGCCGGCGGAACAGAAGCTGCCGAAGCCGTGGGTGGGCAACACCGCCGTCTCGTCGGGGAGTTCGTCCGCGAGTCGGTGGGCGGAGGCGTGCTGGGCGCGGGCGAGGTCCTCGGTCAGGCGCGGCTCGACGAGGTCGGGGCGCCCGACCGTGCCGATGAGCAGCGACCCACCCGTGAAGACCGCGACCACCGCCCCGCCCTCCTCCAGGACGTACGAGGTGTGGTGCGGGGTGTGGCCGGGGGTCGCGAGCGCACGCAGGGCCAGACCCGCATCGGCGTCGACGACCGTGCTGTCCCCGTCGCGTACCGGGGTCCGCTCGAAGGAGACGCGGGCCCCGGCCGGAACGAGGTACACCGCGCCCGTGAGCCGGGCCAGCTCCGGACCGCCGGTGACGTAGTCGTTGTGCACATGTGTCTCGACCACATGCGATATCCGCACGCCCCGCCTGGCCGCCGCCGCGATCACCCGGTCGACGTCACGCGGCGGATCGATCACCACGGCCTCCCGCCCGCCGCCCGCCAGGTAGCTGCGGTTGCCGAGCCCCGCCACCTCGATGGTGTCGACGAAGAACATGTCGGGCACTCCTTCCGAACGGAAATTACCCCCGGGGGTATATGAGGGACACTAGCATGTACCCCCGGGGGTATTTGAAAGCTGTTCGAAAGGCTGGGGAACGGGCCGGTCAGGCGGCCCGGTCGCGCGGCTCGAACGCGGGATCCGCGTGCCCGCGTGCGGCCGGTACGGCCGATGCGGCCGGTCCGTCGGCCTCGGCGAGCAGCTCGACAAGGGTGGCGCGGGCGCGGGACACGCGGGAGCGGACGGTTCCGACGGGGCAGTCGCTGAGCTGGGCCGCCTCGGCGTACGGCAGCCCCATCAGCTGGGTGAGCACGAACGCCTCACGCCGCTCGTCGGGCAGCGCGGCCAGCAGATCGAGGAGCGCGACCCCGTCGTCGAAGCCGGGCAGGCCGTGCGGCTGGGCGTGTTCGACCGTCAGCCGCCAGTCCTGTACGTCGGACAGCCTCGGCCGGGCGGCGGCGTACCGGAAGCTGTCGATCACCGCGCGGCGAGCGATGGACAGCAGCCACGTACGGGCCGAACAACGCCCCTCGAACCGGTGCAGGCTGCCGAGTGCCCGCAGGAACGTGTCCTGGGCCAGGTCGTCGGCGGCCTGCGGGTCGGCGGAGAGATGGGCGACATAGCGCACGACGTCGCGGTGCAGGGCGCGGACGAAACGCTCGACCGCGTCCGGGTCGCCGCCGCGGGCGGCCAGCGCCCAGGCGGTTATCGACTCGTCACTTCTGTCATGCGATCTGTCGTGCGAAGCGGGCAGGGCTGGAGTGATCACCAGTGGTCCTTCTCGGGTCATCCGGGATCCGGACCGACGGCGCGCGTGAGTACGTGCGCATGTGGGCCATGGGCGCGTGGGCGCCTTGGTTCCGCGTGGGCACGTGGACGGTTGGCGCATCGGTCCGGCGCGTGGGGTGCGGCCGGCCGTACGGGAGGTACGGCCGGTGCCCGAGGCACGCGGGGAGGCGCCTCGGGGATCCGGCTGTCTCAGGCGACAGCGGTCCCGACGGGCGGACCTCGTGAGGTGATCGCGTGGACGAGAAGGAGCCGCCGCGGCGAGCGGTCCGGGGAGCGGCGGGGTACGCGGACGCGCGGCCGGTGCGGCGGTGCGGGCATGGCGTGCAGCAGCAACCGCAGCGGTGCGGCGAGTCGGCCGGCCACGGCCCGCAGGATGCGAAAGGCCGCGCGCTCGCCGTACGCGAGCCACAGACCGCACAGCAGCGCGGCCAGCAGATGGGCGGCAAGCATGCCGAGCGACGACATGCCGTCCATGTCGTGCGCCGGGTGAGCCATGGGTCCAGAACCCATGTGTCCCATGTCCATGGCGTCCGTGGAACCCGTGTGTACGGAGCCCATGTGCACGGAATCCATGGCTGCAGCGCCCATGTGTTCGGAATCCATGCCCCGCCCGGCGGAGCCCATCGGCATCGAGCCCCCGCCGCCCGAGCCCATCGAACCCCAGGCCACCGGCGGCGCGGCCGACTGGGCGAGCGAGAACCCGGTGTGGAGCAGCCCTTGGGCGACGACCACCACGGTCACGATCAGCGGCAGTCCGCGCTCACGGGCGGCCAGGCACCAGCCCGCACCGCCGGTCACCACTCCCCCGGCGGCCATCGTCCACCAGGGCACCGAGGAGCCGGACATCATCACGTGCCCGAGGGCGGCGAGCACGACGCAGACGGCCGCGAACACCACAGCCCGTACCTCGCGTATCCCCCGCCCCGCGGTCATGACCGGCCTCGGCCTCGTCCTCGCATCCGCCGGCCGGTTGTCACGGTGAGGCACGTACGTCGCCCGGGCTGACCACGACCGCCTCCACCGTGACCGGTCCGCTGCGCCGGAAGTGCAGCGTGAACGGGACCGGATCGCCGAGTTCCCAGCGCGCGCCCGCGCGCAGGATCACGTCGAGGCCGTGCGGGGACATGGTGAGGCTGCCGTGGGCAGGGACGGCGGCCGAGTCCACCTCGTCCCGGTACGCGGCGCCGCCGCCCGTGGTGCGGTGACGCCCGAGCGTGACCTCACCGCCGACGCCGGGCGAGGAGACGCGGACGAGCCGGTCGTCCGCGTCCCCGGAGTTGGTGATCCGGAAGAACGCGGCGGTGTCCCGGGTGTCGCCGTACGGGAGGAAGACGCGTCCGGCGGTGATCTCGATCCGCGCCGGGTCGCCCGCTCGGCCGGCGGCGACCCAGGTGCTCAGGGCACCGAGCGCGACGCTGCACGCGGCGACGGGTGCGAGCGCGGTGAGCAGGGTGTCGGTGAGGCGGCGGCGGGTCGGACGCCACGGATGCAGGTCGGTCGTCCGCGTCATCGTCTGCCGGTCGGTCGTCCGCGTCATCGTGTGCGGCTCCGGGGTCGCGTCGGCTGCCAGGCGCGCAGCCGCAGGCTGTTGCCGACCACGAGCAGGGAACTCACCGACATGGCCGCCGCGGCCACCATCGGATTGAGCAGGCCCACCATGGCGAGCGGCACGGTCACGGCGTTGTAGCCGAAGGCCCACAGGAGGTTGACCCTGATGGTGCCGAGCGTCCGACGGGCGAGTCGTACGGCGTCTCCCAGGGCCTCGATGTCACCGCGTACGAGCGTCACGTCGGCGGCTCCGATGGCCGCGTCCGTCCCGCCGCCCATGGCGATCCCCAGGTCGGCGCCGGCCAGCGCGGCGGCGTCGTTCACACCGTCACCGACGACCGCGACCCGGTGGCCGTCCTCCCTCAACTCCCTTACGAGAGCGGCCTTTTGATCGGGGGTGCAGCGGGCGTGCACCTCCTCGATGCCTAGCGCGGACGCGACGGCCCGGGCCGGGGCCTCCCGGTCCCCGGTGGCGAGCACCGGCCGCACCCCCAGCCTCCGCAGCCGGTCCACCGCCCGGTAGCTCCCGGGCCGCACTACGTCACCGACCTCGATCAGCGCCTCGGCCACCCCGTCCACCAGGACGACGACCGGCGTGTACGCGGCGGCCTCCGCCACCGGCAGCGCGTTCGCGAGCGCCGGCGGCAACTCCTCGTCCGGCGCGAGGACTTCGACCAGCCTGCCCTCGACCCGGCCCCGGACACCGCGGCCCGCCTCGGCGCTGAACTCCCCCACGTCCGGCAACGGCCGCTCGGGCAGGGTCCGTTGTGCGTACGCGACGATCGCGCGCCCCAGCGGATGCTCGGAGCCCTGTTCCACCGCCCCGGCCAGCCGCAGCACCGTCTCCCGCCCGAGTCCACCGGGCACGGCGGTGACCCGGGCGACGCTCATGTGGCCGGAGGTGAGGGTGCCGGTCTTGTCGAGTACGACCGTGTCGATGTGCTGGAGCGACTCCAGGGCCTGCGGTCCGCCGACCAGGACGCCCAGTTGGGCGCCGCGCCCGGTGGCGGCCATGAGCGCGGTCGGCGTCGCCAGACCCAGCGCACACGGACAGGCCACGACCAGCACCGCCACGCACGCGGTGACCGCCGCCTGCGGATCGGCTCCCGCGCCGAGCCAGAACCCGAGCACGGTCACGGCGAGCGCCAGCACCACCGGCACGAACACCCCGGCCACCGCGTCGGCCAGCCGCTGAGCGCGCGCCTTCCCCGCCTGAGCATCCGTCACCAGCTTGGTGATACGGGCGAGTTGCGTGTCGGCGCCGACCGCCGTGGCCCGTACGAGCAGCAGCCCGCCCGCGTTGACGGCCCCGCCCACCACCGCCGAGCCCGGACCGACCTCGACCGGCTCGCTCTCGCCCGTGACCAGGGACAGGTCCACGGCGGAACTGCCCTCCGTCACCTCCCCGTCGGTGGCAACCCGCTCCCCGGGACGTACGACGAAGACGTGCCCCGTCCTCAACTGCTCGACGGGCAGCAGACGTTCGGAGCCACCCTCGCGTACCGAGACATCCTTGGCGGCGAGTTGGGCGAGCGACCGCAGTGCCGCCCCCGTCCCGTGCCGGGCCCGTGCCTCCAGGAAACGCCCGGCCAGCACGAACAGCGGTACTCCCACGGCCGCTTCGAGATAGATGTGCGCGGCGCCCTCCGACGCCGAGGGCAGCAGGCTGAACGGCATCCGCATCCCGGGCTCGCCCGCGCCGCCGAGGAACAGCGCGTACGCCGACCAGGAGAAGGAGGCCACGACACCCAGGGAGACCAGCGTGTCCATGGTCGCCGTCGAGTGCCGCAGCCCGCGCAACGCCCGTACGTGGAACGGCCAGGAGCTCCACACCGCGACCGGGGCGGCCAGTACGAAGCACAGCCACTGCCAGTTGCGGAACTGCCAGGCGGGCACCATCGACAGGACGAGCACCGGCACGGCGAGCAGCGCCGTGACCGTCAGCCGCTCGCGCTCCCGCCGGGTGTCGACGGACTCGGGCTCGTCCCCGCCTTCCGGCTGCTCGGGTGGGGCGGGGAGGGTTGCCGTGTAGCCGGCCTTCTCGACCGTGGCGACGAGTTCCTCGGGAGGGACATGGGCCGGATGGCTCACCCGGGCCCGCCCGGTGGCCAGGTTGACGGTCGCGGTGACACCGACCAGCTTGGCGAGCTTCTTCTCGACACGGTTCACACAGGCCGCGCAGGTCATCCCGCCGACGGTCAGGTCGGTCGTCATGACCACGGCCACCGGTTCGGCACTCATCGGCCGTCGCTCCCGTGCGTGCCGCCCATGTCCATGTCCATGCCGCCCCCGCCGCTGTCACCGCCGCCGTCACCGCCGTCGTCTCCGTCACGGCTCGTGCCGGTCTCGTGCATACCGGGCGCCACGGGACCGACGGCGGCACCGGCTGCGTACGACGCCATGAACATGAGCGCGAGCAGCAGCAGGAAGCCGCACAGCGCGGGCGGCGGCATCAGTTTCCGTAGCAACGCGACTGCGGCCAAGCCCGCGCCTGTATCTGTGCCCGCGCCGGCACCTGCGCTCGGGGAGGATTGTCGGGGCTCGCCCATTCCGGTTCTCCAGATCGCACGGCGTCGGCCGGTCCGGGCCGTGACGGTCCAGAAGTCGGGCGTGCGTCCCTATGAGTTCCGGCGCAGGCCTATGGCGTACGTCACTCGGGCGGTGTTTTCACCCTCCTGGCCGGTCCGGCATCCGTACGTCGACCGCCGTGAGCGCCAGCGCCAGCGGTCCCGGCGCCAGGAACGCCAGCGGCAGCAGCATCCAGGCGCACAACGCGCCCGCCATGACGGCGAGCACGACAAGACCGCTGCCGCCCACGTCCCGTACGGAGTCCCGGGCGGCCCCGGCCACGGCCGCCCGCCAGTCGGTGAGCGACTCGGGGCGCCCGCAGGCGCGAAGGCCCACGACGGCCGCGTACATGCCGATGGCGGCGGCGACGATCGCGAACAGCGGGGCACCGGGCAGTCCGGCGCGGGCCAGGGCGAGGTCCGCCCAGAGCAACAGGGCGCCGGCCAGGGACAGTGTCCCGGCGGCGAGGTCTCCGGCGCGCAGGCGTCGCCGCAGCGTCGTCAAGTACCGCCCTGCGGTGGCCGGTTGGTCCTCGCGGGCGCCGCGCAGGACCGCGCATGCCGTGGACAGCGCCGCCGGGAGGGTGACGACCGGCAGCGACACGAGGGCCGTGCAGACGCCGACGCTCAGTACGTCCGCGAACAGCGTCATGCGCGGGCCGAAGATCTCGCCCGTCTCGCGGGCCTGTCCGGCGCTCATCCCTTGATCCCCGAGTTCGCCATACCCTCGACCAGGAACCGCTGGAAGGCGAGGAAGAACAGGACGATCGGGAGGAGCGCGATCACCGACATCGCGAACATCGGGCCGAACGCGGACTGGCTGGACGCGTCCACGAACGACCTGAGCGCCAGCGTGAGCGTGAACTTCTCCGGCGAGAAGAGGTAGATCAGCTGGGTGAAGAAGTCGTTCCAGGTCCAGATGAAGGTGAAAATCGCGGTGGTGATGAGTGCCGGACGGGTCAGCGGGAGGATCACCAGGAAGAAGCTCCTGAACGGGCCGCAGCCGTCGATCCGCGCCGCCTCCTCCAGTTCGCGCGGCAGCCCCCGCATGAACTGCACGATGAGGAAGACGAAGAACGCCTCCGTGGCAAGGAACTTGGGCAGGATCAGCGGCCAGTAGGTGTTCACCATGCCGAGCTGGTTGAAGATGATGTACTGCGGGATCAGCACGGCGTGGTGCGGCAGCATGATCGTCGCGATCATGAACGCGAAGAGCGGGCCGCGGAAGCGGAAACGCAGCCGGGCGAAGGCGTAGGCGGCGAGTGAGCAGCTGAGTACGTTGCCGACGACCGCGCCGCCCGCGATGAACAGCGAGTTGCCGAGCAGCTGCCACACGGAGACGTCGTTCACGCCGTCGAGGGCTGTCTTGTAGTTGGACCACTCCAGGCTGCTGGGCAGCAGGTCGAGGCTGGCGATCACCTCGTCGGCCGGCTTGAGCGAGGTCGCGAGCAGCCAGGCCAGCGGGTACAGCATCACGAGCAGCGCGGCCAGACAGCCGAGGTGCAGGGCGATGCGACGCCAGGCAACCGGCTTGCGTACGGCGACGGTTGAGGTGGTCATCGGTCCCCCTCGGACGCGTAGAAGACCCAGGAGCGCGAGGTCCGGAACAGTACGGCGGTGACCGCGCCGATGACGAGGAGCAGTGTCCAGGCCATCGCGGAGGCGTAGCCCATGTGGGAGGCGACGAAGCCGCGGTCGTAGAGGTAGAGCGTGTAGAAGAGCGTCGAGTCGGCGGGGCCGCCCTTGCCCGCGCTCACCGCGAACGCGGGGGTGAAGACCTGGAAGGCCTGGATGGTCTGGAGCACCAGGTTGAAGAAGATCACCGGGGAGAGCATGGGCACGGTGATGGACAGGAACTGGCGCCAGCGGCTCGCCCCGTCCACGGCCGCCGCCTCGTACAACTCCGCGGGGATCTGCTGGAGTCCGGCGAGGAAGATGACCATGGGGGCGCCGAACTGCCACACCGTCAGCAGGGCGACCGTGAAGAGTGCCCAGCCGGGTTTGTTGACCCAGCCGCCGGTGCCGAGGAGGTTGTCGACCGTACCGCCGTCGTTGAAGATGGCCCGCCACACGAGGGCGATTGACATCGAGGCGCCGAGCAGCGAGGGCGCGTAGAAGGCGGAGCGGTAGAAGCCCTTGCCTCGGCGCATGCCCTTCAGGGCGAGGGCTACGACCAGGGCCAGGCCCAGTTGCAGGGGGACGGCGATGACCACGTAGGTCAGGGTTGCGACCACCGAGCGCCAGTAGCGCGGGTCCTCTGTGAACATCTGTGTGTAGTTGCGCAGGCCCACCCACTGGGGCGGGTTGAACAAGTCGTAGTCCGTGAAGGAGAGATAGAGCGAGACGGCCATCGGGAGCAGGGTCAGTACGGCTGCGCCGAGGACCCATGGGGAGAGGAACACCCATGCGGCGCCCTCGCGTTGGCGTCGGGGCGGCTTGGTCGGCGGGTCGACGTCTTGCGTGCGGGCGGGTGTTGGTATCTGTGTGGTGGTCATGACCTCAGCTCCGCCTTCGCCTCGGTGATGTAGTTCTCGGCCGCCTCGCGGGGCGACAGCCGCTCGTACGACACCTGGTCGTAGTCCCGCTGGAAGGTGGTCTGCAGGGCGCTGTCTCCCGAAGGGGGCGCCTGGGGCGGGGCGTTGAGCTTGCCTTCGAAGGGGGCCTGGTAGTCGTAGATGGTCTTGTCGAAGTCCTTGAGGTCCGAGGCGATCTCGTCGCGGATCGACTCGTTGACCGGGATGCCGCGGCTCGCGCCGACGATCTTCGCCGCCTCCCTGTCGTTGAGCATGAAGTCGACGAGCTGGGCGGATTCCTTGGGGTGGCCCGTGTCGGCGGCGACCCCCATGAACATGGACGGCTTGAAGTACTGGCCCGGCGTGCCGTCCTCGTTCGACGGCATGGGGGCGAGCGAGATCCCGTCCGGGACTAGGACGAGGTAGCCGCTCGCCGGAGCGTCCCAGTTCGTCTCGGAGATTGCCGTGCCACGGCCCAGCGGGGTGTTCTCGACCGAGCCGTCGAGCTGTGTCGTCTGCTCGGCCGACGAGACCGCGCCTTCGCGCCGCAGCTTGTCTGTGAAGGTCCACCAGCGTGTGAGGTCAGCTGCGGTGAAGCCGAGTTGGTTGTCCTTCGTGTACAGGGATTTGCCCTGGCCTCGCAGCCAGATCTCGAAAGCGTCCTCGCTCTGTCCGGGGTCGGTGCCGCCGGGCTTGCCGGTCTTGGCTGCCAGCTCGCGCATCGCGTCGGCCCAGTCGGTCCAGGTCCAGCCCTGCTTGGGCGGTTCGAGTCCGGCGGCCTTCCACTTCGTGGTGTCGTACACCATCGTCTCGGTGCCGCGGCCCTGCGGGATGGCGTACAGCTTTCCGTCCACCTTGCCGGTGGCCAGCAGGCCCGGTTCGAACTCCGTTGTTTTCAGGACGGACCGTTGCTTGCCCAGGTCGAGGAGGACGCCTCCGGACGCGTACTGGTCGATCATCCGGTAGTCGAGCTGCATCACGTCGGGGGCGTCGCCGCCGGCGGCTTGAGTGGCGAGCTTCTGCTTGTACGGTTCGTATCCGGCGAAGGAAGTCTGTACTTCTATGCCCGGATGTTTCTTCTCGAAGAGGTCGACTGCCTCCTGGGTTCGGGCCGCCCTGTCCGGGTTGCCCCACCAGGTGTAGCGCAGCGAGACCGTGCCGCCCGCGCTGGTCGACTCGCCCGTGTCCGAGCAGCCGGCGAGTGCCGCCGCCGTCGCGCAGAGCGCCAGGACCGCCGCCGCCGTGCGGGACGGCCGGGACTTGGCGGTCCTGCGGGGCGGCCAGGACTTCCTTGTCCTGTTTCCGGGCATGAGTGGGTCACCTCTTTCGCTAGAAAGCGCTTCCACCCCCCTGATACGACCCTAGGGAAGGTCCTGATGTCAGAACAAGACCCGCGCATCGCTTCTGTCGCGACCGGCTCTTCCGGCTCGTCCGTCGCGTCCGTCGCGCCCGGCTCTTTCGCCTCGTCCGCCGCTTCCGCCTCGTCCGTCGCGGGGAGGCGTCGTCGTTGTGCCGTGGTGGGGCTGGGGGCCCGGGCGCGGATGTTCACCGAGGCGCTTGCCGGGCCGTACGCGGACCGGGTCGAGTTGGTGGGCTTCTGTGATGTCAACGCCCGTCGTATGGCCGTCCACAACGGGTGGATCGCTGCCGATCATCCCGGTCGGGGGGCCGTGCCTGCTTACGCCGCCGAGGATTTCGAGGTGATGCTGCGGCGTGAGCGGGTGGACCTCGTTGTGGTGTGCAGTGTCGACCGCACCCATGACGACTACATCGTGCGTGCGCTGGAGGCGGGGTGCGACGTCGTCACGGAGAAGCCGATGACCACGGACGCCGACAAGGCCCGCCGCATTCTCGATGCTCGGCGGCGGACCGGGGGTGATGTGCGGGTGGCCTTCAACTACCGCTACAACCCGGTGCATTCGGCCGTACGGGAAGTCATCGCGGGCGGGGAGATCGGTGAGGTCGGGTCGGTGCACTTCGAGTGGCTGCTCGATCTGCGGCACGGTGCGGACTACTTCCGGCGGTGGCACCGGGACAAGGCCAACTCCGGTGGGCTGATGGTGCACAAGGCCACGCATCACTTCGATCTCGTCAACTGGTGGCTGGGGACGGAGCCGGAGACCGTGTTCGCGCAGGGCGGGCTGTTCTTCTACGGCGAGGAGGCCGGGCGGCGGCGGGGGCTTGCTCGGCCTTATGCCCGGGCTCATGGGGCTGCCGCTGCGGAGGGCGATCCGTTTGCGGTGCGGCTTGCGGACTCGGAGGTGCTGCGTGCGCTTTATCTGGACGCCGAGGCCGAGGACGGGTACCACCGGGACCAGAACGTGTTCGGGGCCGGGGTGAGCATCGAGGACGACATGGCTGTGCTTGTGCGGTACGCGTCGGGGGCCTCGCTGAGCTATCACCTGACCGCCTACTCGCCCTGGGAGGGGTATCGCGTCGCCTTCAACGGGAGTGAGGGGCGGTTGGAGTTGTTGGTGGAGGAGTCGACGTGGACTCGGCCCGAGGAGCGGGGCGATGGCGCTGGTCCTGTCATGCATGGGGCGGTTGTTGGTGACGATGTCGGGCGTACGGAGTTGTTGGTGCGGCGGTTCTGGGAGCGGCCTCGTGAGGTGAAGGTCGGGGGCGGGGAGGGTGCCGCTGAGGGCGGGCACGGAGGTGGGGATGTGCGGATGTTGGCCGATCTGTTCGGGCCCCGGTCCGGTGGGGATGCCCTGGGGCGGGCGGCCGACGCGGTTGACGGGGCGCGGTCGTTGGTCACCGGGCTGGCCGCCAATGAGTCGTTCGAGACCGGGCTGCCTGTTCGGGTGCGGGATCTGTTGGATGTCTGAGGTCGTCGGTGTGCCAGGTGGCGCCCCGGATGCGTCGGCGTC
>NZ_LIQZ01000219.1 GCF_001418655.1 Streptomyces phaeochromogenes
GCCGTCCGGGGTGGGCGGGCCGAGGTGCAGCGGGCGGCGGGCGACGGGCGGCTGCGGAGCGGGCGAGGACATCCGGACGGCGCTGAGGTCGACCGAGCCGCTGTCGCGGCCCGCCGTCTCGTGCGGTCCCGGCTCGTGGACGGTCTCGACGACCGGCGCCGGGACCGGCGGGGCCACTTCGTTGCCCCACGCGCCCTGGGCGCCCGGCAGCAGCAACAGGTCTTCGCCTTCGGCGGTGCTGTCGGAGAGGTAGGTGTACGCGCCGGGGGCGGGGACGCCCGGCTGCTCCACCATGCCTTGGTTCTCCGGCAGCCCCTCGCCCGGGACCTGGCCGGTGTCGGTCATGCGTACCCCTCGCCCATCGGTTAGTGCTCCAACGACCTGCTCGTCCGGAGCGGCGCACCGACCGCCCGCAATGAAGTAACGAGCATGCGTGCCGGGCGGCACGAACGACCGGTCGACAAAGCCATTAACAGGCATTGTCGCGGTCGGCCCGCCACCGCGACAGGGTGATCCGCCACGGCCCGCTGTGGACTGCGCCACGTTGCGCGTCCTCCGGTTTTCCGCCGTACCACACGCATCCCAAAACAGGTGCGTTTTCCGGACATTGACCGGCGAAATACCGGACAAGCCGAGCGCAGTGCAACGATCGGCCAGCCTACCGCGCGCGGTACGACAACCGGATCACAGGGCGCGGTCGGGCAGGAGCCCGGTGAGCAGGAACGCGACGCTCCGCTCCTTCTCCGTCCAGGCCCGGGTGTCCAGCTCGACGGACTGCAGAAGGGCGCACTCGACCTGGTAGCCGTGCTCCGTCAGGTCCCTGCCGACGAGTTCGGCGGCGTCGCGTGTCGCGGCGTGCGTGACGATCCGCTGCGGGCGCCGGTCGGCGACGGCGGAGACCACGGCGGCGCCGCCGCCCCCGACGCGTACGACGTCCGGTTCGGGCAGGTTCTCCAGGATGTGGGGCGCGGTGCCGTGGGTGATCTGCAGCTGGACGCCGAAGCGGCGGGCGGTGGCCATGGTGCGGGCGCAGGCGTTCGGGTCGCGGTCGACGGCGATGACGGCGGCGCCGCAGCGGGCGGCCTCCGTGGCGAAGGCGCCGCTGCCGGAGCCGATGTCCCACACGAGGTCGCCGACGCGCGGTCCCAGGCGGGCGAGTTGGGCCGCCCGCAGCACCTCGGTCTCGCCCTCGCCGAGATCGCCGCCGTACACCTCGTCGGGCAGGGCCCAGCCGCGCGGTCCGGTTCCCGGGTCGCGTCCGGCGATCCAGCTGCCGCCCTCGGAGGCGGCGACGGGCCCGCCCATGACGATGACGATGTTCGGGTCGCGCCAGGTGTGGTCGGCGACCTTGTCGGAGGTCAGGATCGTGACGCGTTCGCGCGCGGTGCCCAGTTCCTCGCAGATGACGAAGGTGCGGTGGACGCCTTCGAGGAGCAGGCCCAGCTCGGCGGGGCCGGCTCCGGGCGAGGTGAAGACGGCGACCTTGGTGTGGGCGCGGCACACATTCACCGCGCGTCGCAGGGTGCGCCGGTGTGCGACGACCACCTGTGCGTCGTCCCAGGGCATACCGGCACGGGCGAAGGCGGCGGCCACGGACGACACCGCGGGGACGACTTCGACCTCCAGGCCGAACTCGGGGGCGCGCAGGGTGCGTACGACTCCGAAGAAGCCCGGGTCGCCGTCGGCGAGGACGACGGCCGTGCCCCGGTGGGCGGCGATGCGGCGGGCGGCGAGGGCGACGCTGCCGAGCCGGATGCGCTCGGCACCCGCGGGGACCTCGGGGAGGCCCAGATGATGGCCCGCGCCCGCCACGAGCGTGGCGGCGCCGAGAGCCGAGCGCGCCGCGTCGGTCAGCGGCGAGCCGTCCCAGCCGATCACCGTGACCCGGTCGGCCATCGTCGTCAGTCTCCTGGAGTCTTCGCAGGTCTCGGATGGGCATGCGGCCGCCAGGCAGGCATGCGGAGCCCCGTGAGCGTACCCCGGGACTTCCGGGCGTGGGGGCGCGGGTCCACGGCCGTTCTCCGCGCCGGTCCCCTCCGACTACGACGTCGGTTGCGGTCCGCCCACGACGTCAGTTCCAGTCGGAGTACGAGGTGAAGCCGCCGGTGTCGGCGAGCTGCTCGGCGATGCCCTCGATGTCCTCGGGAAGCAGGCCCCAGACGATGAAGTCGGTGCGCAGGGCGACCCAGCTCCCGTCCTCGGTACGGGTGCGCGCTATACAGGCGTTGCGCAGGACGCCCTCGCTGATGCAGCCGATCTTCTGCGCGACCTGCTGCGAGGCGGTGTTGTCCGCGGCGGTGCGCAGCTCCAGGCGCTCGAACTTCTGGTCGCCGAAGAGCCATTGGGCGGTGGCGAGAGCCGCCTCGGACGCGTATCCCTCGCCGCGCGCCCAGGGGGCGACGATGTAGGACAGCTCCGTGGAGCGGACATGCCAATTCGTTTTGCCCAACTGGACGATGCCGACCAGTCGTTGGGTGAGGAACTCGGTGACGGCGAGGTCGAGCCCGCGGCCGGAGGTGCGCTCACCCGGCGCGTACCGGTTGACCCAGGAGCGGGCGGCGTCCTCGTTGAACGGCTGCGGAACGGAGGTCCAGGCCACGACCTGCTCGTCGTTCATCATCTCCGTGAGGGCCGGAACGTCCTCGTCCTCAAGAGGGCGCAGCACCAACCGCTCCGTGCTGAGGGAGATGTCGGGGAAGGTGTTAGTCATGCGCCGCTCCGTAACCATCAGGGACCGTCGGGCCTGCTGAACTGCCCAGCATGCAGCATGAAAGCACCGAACTGCACCACGGGGCCGAGTCGTTGTCGACGAATCGACCCCGTGAGTGCGAGCGGAACGGCGTCAGCCGGAGGTGACCGGCAGGACCGACCCCTGGTACTTGTCCTTGATGAACTTCGTCACCTCTGGAGAGGTCAGGAGTTTCGCGAGCTTCTCGACCCGGGGGTCGTCCTCGTTGCCCTTCTTGACGGCGAGGAGGTTCGCGTACGGGTTGTTCTTCACGGACTCAAGGAGGATGGCGTCCTCGGCGGGGCTGAGGCCGGCGTCCTGGGCGTAGTTGTTGTTGATGACCGCGGCGGCCACGTCGTCGAGGGAACGCGGCAGTTGGGCCGGCTCCAGCTCCTTGAACTTGAGGTTCTTCGGGTTCTTGACGATGTCCCCCGGGGACGCGGTCGTGCCGGCGCCGTCCTTGAGCGTGATGACGCCCTCGGAGGCCAGGAGCTGAAGGGCGCGGCCCTCGTTGGTGATGTCGTTCGGCACCGCGACGGTGACTCCGTCGGCCAGCTCCGAGACGTCCTGGACCTTCTTCGAGTACACGCCCATGGGCGGCAGGTACGCCTTCACGACCGGGACCAGCTCGGTGCCCTTGGACTTGTTGAAGTCGTCCAGGTAGGGCTCGTTCTGGTACAGGTTCGCGTCGAGCGAGCCCTCCTGGAGCGCGGTGTTCGGCAGGACGTAGTCCGTGAACTCCTTGATCTCCAGATCGAGTCCGTTCTTCGCGGCGAGGTCCTTCTTGATGTACGAGAGGACCTCGCCGGCCGGGACCGCGGTGGCGCCGACGACGAGGGCGCCGTCGGAACCGCCGCCGCCCGAGCCGGACTCGGAGCCACAGGCGGTGAGCCCGAGTCCCAGGGCAAGTACGGCCGCGGCGGCGGGAATTACGGGCTTAGGCATCTGTGGTCGTCCTCGATCCTTGGAAGTGGGCTCAGAACGACGCGACGACGGAGCCGGCGTACTTGTCCGCGATGAACTTCTTGACCTCGGGGGAGGTCAGGAGCTTGGCGAGCTTCTTGACGCGCGGGTCGTCCTCGTTGCCCTTCTTTACGGCGAGGAAGTTGCCGTACGGGTTGTCCTTGGCGGACTCCAGGACGAGGGCGTCCTCGGAGGGCTTGAGGTCGGACTCGATGGCGTAGTTGCCGTTGATCACCGCGGCGTCGACGTCGTCCAGGGAGCGCGGGGTCTGGGCCGCCTCCAGCTCCTTGAACTTGAGGTTCTTCGGGTTCTTCGCGATGTCCTTGGGGGTCGCGTCGTTGCCCGCGCCGTCCTTGAGCGTGATGA
>NZ_LIQZ01000022.1 GCF_001418655.1 Streptomyces phaeochromogenes
GACGCAGGTGACCTGGCTGGGGTAGACGGCCAGGTCGACGGTGTGCAGGGCGCGGACGTTGCCGTAGGCCTTGCCGGCCCCGCGCAGTTCGACGATCGGCTCGCTGGTGTCGGGCTTGTCCTTGACCGCCGCGCCGTTGGGGGAGGTGTTGTTGGTGGTCATGGCTTTACCTCCGGGTGGCCTGGCGGCGGACCCACAGATTGACGAGGGCGGCGAGCAGGAGCATGACGCCGAGGAAGGCCTTGAACCAGTCGGGGTTCCAGTTGGCGTAGACGATGCCCTGGGAGACCATGCCGAAGATGAAGGCGCCGATGACCGGGCCGATCGCGGAGCCGTAGCCGCCGGTGAGCAGGCAGCCTCCGATGACCGCGGCGATGATGTACAGGAACTCGTTGCCCACACCCTCGCCGGACTGGACGGTGTTGAACGAGAACAGGATGTGCATCCCGACGAACCAGGCACCCGCCCCGACGCCCATGAACAGGGCGATCTTGGTGAAGGTGACCGGCACACCAACCGCACGCGCGGATTCCTTGCTGCCGCCGGTCGCGAAGATCCAGTTCCCGAACTTGGTGCGCAGCAGCAGCCAGGTCGCAGCCGCGGCGAACACGAACCAGTAGAACACCGTGATCTTCACATCGACACCGCCGATGCTGATCTCGGAGGCGAAGACCTTCTTGGCCTGGTCGAAGCCGTCCATGTCACTGATCGAGTCCGTTGCCACGTTCCCGGTGAAGATCTTCGTGATGGCGAGGTTGGCGCCCTGCAGGATCAGGAACGACCCCAGCGTGATCAGGAAGCACGGCAGACCGGTACGTACGAGCAGGTAGCCGTTGAACGCGCCGATCGCCAGCGACACGAGCAGGGCGACGACGATGCCGGTCCACACGTTCATGGAGAGCTGGAAGCTCCACATGCTCGCGGTGAGCGCGGACGTGGTGACCGCGACACCGGCGGAGAGGTCGAACTCGCCACCGATCATCAACAGCGCCACCGGGAGGGCCATGATGCCCATCACCGACGACTCGTAGAGCACGTTGGCCAGCGAACCGGCCTCGCGGAAGGGGGAAGCGACCGCGAAGAAGAACACGTACACGGCGATCGCCGCGATCAGCGCGCCGATCTCCGGACGGGCCGCCAGCCTGCGGCTCAGGGAGCGTTCCGAGGTCCGGCCGTCCTTGGGGGCGGCCGGCGGAGCCGGCGACGAGGGACTCGTCGCCGGTGCCGTTGCCTGGGACATGGAAATCACCGAGTGCCCTTCGCGGCGAACTTCGCGATGGTTTCGACGTTGGACTTGTCGACGAACGCCGGACCGGTCAGCACCGGCTCCTGACCACCGCCACTGAAGTTGCCGTTGGTCTTGTAGAGCCACAGCGAGTCGACGGACAAGTAGCCCTGAAGGTAGGGCTGTTGGTCGACGGCGAACTGGATGTCGCCGTCCTCGATGGCTCCGATGAGGTCCTTGTTGAGGTCGAAGGTCGCCAGTTTGGCTTTGCTGCCCGCGTCACCCAGCGACTGCACGGCCGTCATGGCGAACGGGGCACCGAGCGTGACCACGTAGTCGATCGAGCTGTCCTGCTTGAGCTTGGCGGTGATCGTCGACTTCACGGACGGCATGTTCGTGCCGTTCACGTACAGGTTCGTGGTCTTGCCCTTGAAGGTCTTCTTGACGCCTGCGCAGCGCGCTTCCAGAGCCACGTGGCCCTGCTCCTGGATCACGCAGATGTTGTTCTTCGCGCCGAGTTCGTTGAGCTTCCGGCCGAAGGCCTCACCGGCGACGTACTCGTCCTGGCCGAAGTACTCCAGCAGACCCTGCTCCTTCCAGTCGTCGACGCCTCCGTTGAACCCGACGACCGGGATGCCGGCCTTCTCCGCCTTGGCGACCGTGGACTTCATGGCGTCGGGCTTGGCCAGGGTGACCGCGATGCCGTCGACCTTCTGGTCGATCGCGTTCTGCACGAGGTTGGCCTGCTTGGCCGAGTCCGGGCTGCTGGAGTACACCAGCTCGACGTTGTCCTTGGCCGCGGCGGCCTCCGCTCCCTTGCGGATCGTGTCCCAGAAGGTGTCACCGGAGGCCGCGTGAGTGATCATCGCGACCTTCATACGGGGGGTGTCGGCCTTGCCTGCAGACACGTTGCCCGTGTCCTCCTCGGCCTTCTTGCCACCGGAGTCGCTGGAACAGCCGGTGACTATCAGGGCCGCCGCGGAGGCCACGGCGACGAGGGCGAATCTGCGGGAACGGGTGCGAAACGTGCGGTCCATCTTTCCGGCACCTCACTGTGCGACAGGGGAAAGGGAGCAGGGGCAGCGGTCCGGGCAGGTGCCCGGTCCTTCGGCCCGTACGGAAGGAGACCGCAGGGCCACGTACCGACAAACTCGGCTGTGCTGTTGGGAGGGGATGTAAGTCCCTGACAGACCCCGCTGTCAATACTTTGTTAAGACATCATTTCACGATCACGTGAGAATGTAAGTACAAAGTCTTGACATGGCTCGGCCTCGGTCTTACACCTAGGACACACCGGTCCCCTGCATCCCGCACCCCCGGAAGCCCGCAGTCACCACGAGGAGCGACGCGTATGACCGAGTCCTTCGACCTGATCACCATGGGTCGCATCGGTGTCGATCTCTACCCTCTGCAGACCGGAGTGCCGCTCGCGCGTGTCGAAACCTTCGGTAAATTCCTCGGTGGCTCGGCGGCCAACGTGGCGGTCGCCGCGGCCCGTCTCGGCCGTTCCACGGCGATCGTCACCCGAACCGGCGATGATCCCTTCGGAGCCTATCTCCACCAGGCTCTCAAGGAGTTCGGGGTCGACGATCGCTGGGTCACCCCCGTAGAGGCGTACCCGACGCCGGTCACGTTCTGTGAGATCTTCCCGCCCGACGACTTCCCGCTGTACTTCTACCGGCAGCCCAAGGCGCCCGACCTGGAGATCCGCACCGACGAGCTGGACTTCTTCGCCGTCCGGGCCGCGAAGATCTTCTGGATCACCGGCACAGGTCTGAGCGAGGAGCCCAGCCGCTCCGCCACGCTCGCGGCCCTCAAGGCGCGCGCCAAGGCCGGCACCACCGTCTTCGACCTCGACTGGCGCCCCATGTTCTGGAAGAACCCGGCCGAGGCCCGCCCGTACTACGCCGAAGCCCTGCGGCATGTCACCGTCGCCGTCGGCAACCTTGAGGAGTGCGAGGTCGCCACCGGCGTCCGCGAGCCGCGCGCCTGCGCCGAGGCCCTCCTCGAAGCGGGCGTGGAACTGGCCGTCGTCAAGCAGGGCCCCAAGGGCGTCCTCGCCGTCCACCGCGACGGCACCACCGCGGAAGTGCCGCCCGTACCCGTCGAGGTGGTCAACGGCCTCGGCGCGGGCGACGCGTTCGGCGGCTCGCTCTGCCACGGGCTGCTGGCCGGCTGGGAGCTGGAGAAGACGATGCGGTACGCCAACGCGGCCGGAGCCCTGGTCGCCTCCCGCCTCGCCTGCTCCTCCGCGATGCCGACCGCCGCCGAGGTCGAGGATCTCGTCGCCTCCCGCGCCTGACGGCGCCACCCCTTGAACGGAGCCAAACCCTTGAGCATCACCATCCCCGACCTCGTCAGGGTGCGCGCCCGGCACCCGGAGGCGGTGGCCGAAGCAGCCGCCCGCCGGACCCGGCGTCCCCTCGTCGGCGACAGCGGCCGCCTCATGATCGTGGCGGCCGACCACCCGGCACGCGGCGCGCTCGGAGTCGGCGATCGCAGGCTGGCGATGGCCAACCGCGCCGACCTGCTGGAGCGGCTGTGCATCGCGCTGTCGCGGCCGGGGGTGGACGGGGTGCTCGCCACCGCCGACATCCTGGACGACCTGCTCCTGCTCGGCGCGCTGGAGAACAAGGTCGTCATGGGCTCCATGAACCGCGGCGGCCTGGCCGGTGCCGTCTTCGAGATGGACGACCGGTTCACCGGACACCGCGCCGAGGACATGGCCCGGCTGAACTTCGACGCGGGCAAGCTGCTGCTGCGCATCGACTACGACGACCCCGGCTCGCTGACCACCCTGGAGTCGACCGCCCGCGCGATCGACGACATGGCCGCGCACCGGCTTCCCGTGTTCGTCGAGCCGTTCATCTCCCGCCGCGTCGAGGGAACGGTCCGCAACGACCTCACCGCCGAGGCCGTCACCCGCTCCATCGCCATCGCCTCCGGGCTCGGCGGCACCTCCGCCTACACCTGGCTGAAACTGCCCGTCACCAGCGACCCGGACGACATGGCCGCCGTACTGGAGACCTCGACCCTGCCCGCCGTCCTGCTCGGCGGCGAGGTCGGCAGGGACCAGGAGGGCGCGTACGAGAGATGGCGCAAGGCCCTGCGACTGCCCACCGTGCAGGGCCTGGTCGTCGGCCGGTCCCTGCTCTATCCCGCCGAGGGCAGTGTGGAGACCGCGGTGGACACCGCGGTCGGCCTGCTCTGACCGGAAGGATCCACTTTTCATGACCAGCGCACACCACCTGCCCGCGGGCAAGGCCGCGAGCGGCCCGTACGCCGTGGACGTCACCCCGGAGAGCGCCGGCTGGGACCACTCCAGCCTCCGCGTCCTCGAACTCGCGCCCGGCGGCACGCACTTGTTCACCGCCGGCGACAGCGAGTGGATCGTGACATCGCTCGGTGGCGGCTGCACCGTCACGGTCGATGACGACTTCGGCCGCGAAGAGTTCCAGGTGCGCGGCCGTGCGAGCGTGTTCAGCGGTGCCAGCGACTTCGTATACGTTCCGCGTGACGCGACCGCGACGCTCACCTCGGCCGACGGCGGGCGCTTCGCGCTCACCGGGGCCCGCTGCTCCCGGCGTCTGCCGGCCCGCTACGAGCCCGCCGAGTTCGTCCCGGTCGAGCTGCGCGGCACCGGCAACTGCTCCCGCATGGTCCGCAACTTCGGCGCGGCCGGGGTCTTCGAGTGCGACAAGCTCATCGCGGTCGAGGTGATCACCCCGGGCGGCAACTGGTCCTCGTACCCGCCGCACAAGCACGACGAGAACCGGCCCGGCGAGGAGTCGGAGCTGGAGGAGATCTACTACTTCGAGATCGCCGACCACGAGGGCACGCCCGGCCTCGGCTACCAGCGGGTCTCCCCGTCCGGCCACGGCAGCGGCACCGATGTGCTCGCCGAGGTGCGCGGCGGCGACGTCGTCCTGATCCCGGACGGCTGGCACGGCCCCTCCATCGCCGCGCCGGGCCACGACATGTACTACCTCAACGTCATGGCGGGCCCCGGCGCCGACCGGGCCTGGCTGATCTGCGACCACCCCGACCACGCCTGGATCCGCGACACCTGGCCGAGCCAGCCCGTCGACCCCCGGCTGACCCGACCCACCGCCCCCCAGTGAGGAACCGATGAGCCGCTCCACCCTCCGCCTGACCGTCGCCCAGGCTCTGGTGCGTTTCCTGGCCGTGCAGTACACCGAACGCGACGGCGTACGGCACCGGCTGATCGCAGGTACCTGGGGAATCTTCGGCCATGGCAACGTCGCCGGTATCGGCCAGGCGCTCCTGGAGGCCGGCGAGGAGACCATGCCGTTCCACCAGGGCCGCAACGAACAGGCCATGGTGCACGCCGCGGTCGGCCACGCCCGTCAGCTGAACCGGCTCTCCGCGCAGGCGGTCACCACCTCCATCGGCCCCGGCGCGACCAACCTGGTCACCGGCGCGGCCCTGGCCACGGTCAACCGCCTCCCGGTGCTGCTCCTGCCCGGCGACTACTTCGCGACGCGCGCCGCCGACCCGCTGCTCCAGCAGCTGGAGCACCCCGTCGAGGCGGACCTGTCGGTCAACGACACGCTGCGCCCGGTCTCCCGCTACTTCGACCGGATCACCCGCCCCGAGGCGCTGATCCCGTCCGCCCTGAACGCGATGCGCGTGCTCGCCGACCCCGTCGAGACCGGCGCCGTCACCCTCGCCCTGCCGCAGGACGTCCAGGCCGAGGCGTACGACTGGCCCGAGGAGTTCTTCGCCGACCGGATCTGGCACGTACGCCGCCCGGCCCCCGAACCGGCCGAGCTCGCGGCGGCCGTGGAAGCCGTACGAGGCTCCCGGCGCCCCCTGATCGTCGCGGGCGGCGGCATCCACCACAGCGAGGCCGAGATGGCCCTGAAGGCGTTCGTGGAGGCCACCGGCATCCCGGTCGCGTCCACCCAGGCCGGCAAGGGCTCCCTGCGCTACGACCACCCGGCGGACCTCGGCGGCGTCGGTCACACCGGCACCGCCGTCGCCGACGAACTCGCCCGCACCGCCGACCTGGTCATCGGCGTCGGCACCCGCTACACGGACTTCACCACCGCCTCCGCCACGCTCTTCCAGGAGCCGGGCGTGCGGTTCGTGAACCTCAACGTGGCCGCCTTCGACGCGCACAAGCTGAGCGCGAGGACCCTTGTCGCCGACGCCCGCGCCGGTCTGGAGGCCCTCACCGAGGCGCTGTCCGGCCACCGCGTGGACGCGGCGTACGAGGCCGAGTACCGCGCGGGCAAGGAGCGCTGGGAGGAGGTCGTGGACGCCGTGTACCGGGCGGACGACGAGCACGCCGTCCCCACCCAGACCCAGGTCCTCGGCGCCCTGGACGCCGTGGTCGGCGACGACGACGTCGTCATCAACGCGGCCGGCTCGCTCCCCGGCGACCTGCACAAGCTCTGGCGTGCGCGCAGCCCGCGCCAGTACCACCTGGAGTACGGCTACTCCTGCATGGGCTACGAGATCCCGGCGGGCATCGGCGTCCAGCAGGCCGCCCCCGGCACCCCCGTCTGGTCGCTGGTCGGCGACGGCACGTACCTGATGATGCCCACCGAGATCGTCACCGCCGTCCAGGAGGGCCTGCCCGTCAACCTGGTGCTGATCCAGAACCACGGGTACGCGTCCATCGGCGGCCTCTCCGAGGAGACGGGCGGCGAGCGCTTCGGCACCGCCTACCGCTACCGGGCCGCCGACGGCACCTTCACCGGCGCCCCGCTGCCCGTGGACCTGGCCGCCAACGCCGCCAGCCTCGGCATGGACGTCCTGCGCGCCAAGACCGTCCGCGAACTGCGCGACGCGCTGGCCACGGCCCGCGCCTCGGACCGGCCGACGTGCGTGTACGTCGAGACCGACCCGACGCCCACCGCCCCCGCCGCCGAGGCCTGGTGGGACGTACCGGTCGCCGAGGTCGCCTCCCGCGACGCCGCCTCCCGCGCCCGCGAGCGGTACGACGAGCGCGTCGTCGACCGTCGTCGCCACCTCTGACCTCCCTCCGCTCACGAAAAGGATCCACACCATGCAGAACATGAACCACTGGATCGGGGGGAAGCCCGTCGAGGGCGCCTCCGGCCGCTTCGGTCCCGTCTACAACCCCGCCACGGGCGCCCAGGAGAAGCAGGTGCCGTTCGCCTCCGTGGACGAGGTGGACGCCGCCGTCGCCTCCGCGAAGGCCGCCTTCGAGAGCTGGGGGACCGCCTCGCTGGCCAAGCGCACGTCCGTCCTCTTCAAGTACCGCGAGCTGCTCGACGCGCACCGCGACGAGATCGCCGAGCTGATCACCGCCGAGCACGGCAAGGTGCACTCGGACGCGCTCGGCGAGGTCGCCCGGGGCATGGAGATCGTCGAACTCGCCTGTTCCGTACCGCAGTTGGTCAAGGGTGAGCTGTCCACGCAGGTCTCCACGCGCGTCGACGTGGCCGCGATCCGCCAGCCGCTCGGTGTCGTCGCGGGCATCACGCCGTTCAACTTCCCGGCCATGGTGCCGATGTGGATGTTCCCGCTGGCCATCGCCTGCGGCAACACCTTCATCCTGAAGCCGAGCGAGAAGGACCCCTCCGCCTCCTACCGGCTGGCCGAACTCGCCTCCGAGGCGGGCCTCCCGGACGGCGTCCTCAACGTCGTGCAGGGCGACAAGGTCGCGGTGGACCGCCTCCTGGAGCACCCGGACATCACGGCCGTCTCCTTCGTCGGCTCCACGCCCATCGCCAAGTACATCCAGCTCAAGGGCATCGAGCACGGCAAGCGTGTACAGGCCCTCGGCGGTGCCAAGAACCACATGCTCGTACTGCCCGACGCCGACCTGGACTTCGCCGCCGACCAGGCCATCAACGCCGCGTACGGCTCGGCCGGCGAGCGCTGCATGGCCGTGTCCGTCGTCGTCGCGGTCGGCGACACCGGCGACGAGCTCGTCGACAAGATCGCCGAGCGGGCCAAGGGCCTGAAGATCGGCCCCGGCAGCGACGCGTCCAGCGAGATGGGTCCGCTCATCACCCGCGAGCACCGCGACAAGGTCGCCTCGTACGTGACGGGGGCTGCCGCCCAGGGCGCCGAGGTCGTCGTGGACGGCACCGGCTTCACCGTCCCGGGCCACGAGGACGGCTTCTTCATCGGCGTCTCGCTCCTCGACAAGGTGCCGGTCACCGCGGACGCGTACAAGGACGAGATCTTCGGCCCGGTGCTGTGCGTGGTCCGCGCCGAGACGTACGACGAGGCCATCGCGCTGATCAACAGCTCCCGCTGGGGCAACGGCACCGCGATCTTCACCCGGGACGGCGGCGCCGCCCGCCGCTTCCAGCTGGAGGTCCAGGCCGGCATGGTCGGCGTCAACGTGCCGATCCCCGTGCCCGTCGGCTACCACTCGTTCGGTGGCTGGAAGGACTCCCTCTTCGGGGACCACCACATCTACGGCAACGACGGCATCGCCTTCTACACCCAGGGCAAGGTCATCACCACCCGCTGGCCCGACCCGGCCGACGGCGGCGGTATCAACCTCGGCTTCCCCAGCAACTCCTGACGGAAGCCGCATCCGAAGGAGGCCGTGCCCGACCGGGTACGGCCTCACCGAAGGGGTACGCGGCACCGGCACGACCTGACCGGACGCCACGCACCGACGGACATGTGAAGGGAGAGGGCTCCGTGGCAGAGACCGAGACCGCACGTCAGTCGAACGCCGCCGCGTTCGACAGCCTGGAGGTCGCCCTGGACCGGGGCAGCCCGATCCCGCTCTACTACCAGCTCGCCCAGCAACTGGAGTCCGCGATCGAGCACAGGGCGCTCGCCCCGGGCAACCTGCTGGGCAACGAGGTGGACATCGCCGCCCGGCTCGGCCTGTCCCGGCCGACCGTCCGCCAGGCCATCCAGTCCCTGGTGGACAAGGGCCTGCTGGTGCGCCGCCGCGGGATCGGCACCCAGGTGGTGCACAGCCAGGTCCGTCGTTCGCTCGAACTGAGCAGCCTGTACGACGACCTGGCGGCTGCCGGGCAGAACCCCGCGACCCAGGTGCTGCGCAACGAGATCGAATCGGCCTCGCCGGAGGTCGCCGCCGCTCTCGGCATCCCCGAGGGCCGGGACGTCATCGTGCTCGAAAGGCTGCGCTCCACCTACGGCGAACCCGTCGCACACCTGTGCAACTACCTGCCCGCCTCGCTCCTCGACCTGGACACCGAACGGCTTGAGGAGACCGGCCTCTACCGGATGATGCGGGCAGCCGGAATCACCCTGCACAGCGCCCACCAGACCGTGGGCGCCCGCTGCGCCACCGCCGACGAGGGGACCCTGCTCGACGAGCCGGAGGGGGCCGCGCTGCTCACCATGTGCCGCACGGCCTACGACGACACCGGGCGGGCCGTAGAGTACGGGACCCACGTCTACCGCGCCGCGCGCTACACGTTCGACTTCCAGCTGCTCGTACGCCCCTGATCGGGTGCGGCTGCCGGGGTCCGACGGCGGTCGCGGCGGTACGTTGGGCCCGTATCGCACGGGTGCACGGAGCGTGGCGTACGGGAACGGACCACTCCCCGGGACGGAGGGGGTCGCAGTGGCGACGAGCGAGGAGAGCGGCGTGGCGCGGCGGCGGTTCGACATGGCGGACGCCGCGGTGGTGCTGCTGGACGCCCGCATGGCGGTGGCCGGCTGGACCGGCGACGCCGAGCGGCTGTTCGGCTATCGCGGGGCCGAGGTCGTCGGCCGGGCCGCGGCCGAGCTGCTGATGCCCGAGGACGCCGAGCGCCTGCCCGACCTGACCCGCCGCTGCGGCCGGAACGGCGGCTGGACCGGACTCCTGGCGGTGCGCCACCGCGACGGACACCCCGTCGTCACGACGGTGCGGGTCGTCCCGGCCGTGGAGGCCGCGGAGGGCCCGCCGCGCTGGGTGGTGCTGGCCGCCGACTCGACCGGCGCCGCGGGCTGGGACATGAGCCGCACAGTGCTGGAACGGCTGGCCTCGCACTCACCCATCGGCATAGCGATCGTCGACGCGGACCTGCGGTACGTGTGGTCGAACGCGGCCCTGGAGCAGTTCGGCGGCGGACCCGCGCACCAGCGGATCGGGAAGCGGCTCGCGGACATCCAGCCGGGCCTGAACGCCCAGGCCCTGGAGGCGGTGATGCGCCAGGTCCTGGAGACGGGCGAGGCCGTCGTCGGCTACGAACACGTCGGTACGGTCCGCTCGGCGCCGCACCGGGACACGGCCCACGCGATGTCCTTCACCCGGCTCGACGACGACCACGGCAACCCGATCGGCGTGTACTACACCGTCGTGGACGTCACCGAGCGCTACCGGGCCCGCCAACGCCTCACCCTTCTGGACCAGGCCGGCAAGCGCCTCGGCCGCACCCTGGACGTCATGCGGACCGCCCAGGAGCTGGCCGACGTGGCGGTGCCGGGACTCGCCGACTTCGTCACCGTGGATCTGCTGGAGACCGTCCTCGAAGGGGGCGAACCCGTCGCCGGGCCGCTCAGCGGGACGGACGCGATGCCGTTGCGCCGGGCCGGCCACCAGTCGGTGAACGAAGGCGTCCCCGAGGCCGTCGTCGAGATCGGTGAAGTGGCCGCCTACCTGCCCGAAGCACCCCCTATCCGCGCGCTGACCGGCGGGACCTCCTGGATCGAGGAGCGGCTCGACCCGCTGGCCCCGGAGTGGGCCACGGGCATCGCAGGCGACCGGGCCGCCACCTTCCTCGACCTCGGACTGCACACCGCGATGATCGTGCCGGTGCGGGCCCGCGGCACCATGCTCGGGATCACCACGTTCTTCCGGCGCCACCGGCAGGACCCCTTCGACCAGGACGACCTGGGCCTGGCCGAGGAGTTCGTCGGCCGCGCCGCCCTGTGCCTCGACAACGCCCGCCGTTACACCCGGGAGCGCGACGCGGCCCTCGTACTGCAGCGCCATCTGCTGCCGCACCGGCTCCCCGAGCAGGACGCGATGGAGGTCGCCGCCTGCTACCGGCCGGCCGACGAGCTGACCGGACTCGGCGGCGACTGGTTCGACGTCATCCCACTGTCGGGCGCGCGCGTCGCCCTGGTGGTCGGCGACGTCGTCGGCCACGGCATCGAGGCCGCCGCGGCCATGGGCCGGCTGAGAGCCGCCGTACAGACCCTCGCCGACCTGGACCTGCCGCCCGAGGAGGTGCTCGCCCACCTCGACGACCTGGTCGACCGGGCCGGATACGAGGACGACACCGAGGCGGCCCCGCGCGCCGACGGCGTACGGGCCAAGGGTGCCAGCTGTCTGTACGCGGTGTACGACCCGGTCGGCGGCCGGTGCTCCATGGCCGCCGCGGGCCACGGTCTGCCCGCGATCGTCGCCCCGGACGGCACGGTCGACTTCCCCGAGCTGCCGCCGGGACCCGCCCTCGGCGTGAGCGGCCCGCCCTTCGAGTCGGTCGAACTGCCGCTCGCGGAAGGCAGCGTGCTTGCCCTGTGCACCGACGGCCTGCTCGCCGCCGAGGGGCCCGCGCCGCAGCGGGACGCCGCCGCCGACCGGGAGCGGCTGCGCCGGGTGCTCGAACGGCGGGCGCCCAGCCTCGACGACCGCTGCCAGGCCGTGGTGGAGGCGCTGGTCCCGGCCCGTCCGCCGGACGACGTGGTGCTGCTGATGGCCCGCGCCCGCCGCCTCGACGCGGAACGGACGGTGTCCTGGGAGCTGTCCGGCGACCCGGCGGCCGTCGCCGACGTGCGCAAGCGGACGTCACGGCAGCTGTGCGAGTGGGGCCTGGACGAGCTGACCTTCACCACCGAACTCGTCGTCAGTGAACTCGTCACCAACGCCATCCGGCACGCCTCCGGGCCGATAAGGCTGCGGCTGATCATGTCGCGGACCCTCGTCTGCGAGGTCTGGGACGCCAGCCCCACCGCCCCGCACCTGCGCCACCCGAAGACGACCGACGAGGGCGGCCGAGGTCTGTTCCTGGTCTCCCAGTTCACCCAGCGCTGGGGCACCCGGTACACCCAGGACGGCAAGATCATCTGGACCGAGCAGTCACTCACGGGCCCGGAGATCTGAGCGGGTCGTCACTCCGTCGCATCGCGGTGGCGCGACACGTTTGTGCCGTGCCCGTTGTGCCTAACGGTGTATTAAGTCACTTTTGTCGCATAGTGCGTCCGGAGGTCTACCTCGGACCGGCCGCCCGCGCGCCCCCGCGGTTCACCTCCTCGTGCCCGTACCCAACGAGGAGTGACGCCTCATGTCCGACACCGTGTCCCGGCGGTCCGTCCTGCGTCTGCTGAGCGGCGCGACCGCCGTCGCCCTGGCCGCGACCGCGGGGCCCCCGTCCCTCGCACACGCGGCCACCGCCCGGCGACAACCGGCCGCGGGTCCCCGCGTCGAGGGACTGCTCACCAAGCTCACCCTGGACGAGAAGCTCTCCCTGCTGCACGGCGCCACCGACCCCAAGGCCCTCGGCCAGGCCGGTTATGTGCCCGGCGTGGAACGGCTCGGCATCCCGCCGCTCCGCCTCGCCGACGGCCCCGCAGGCGTCCGCGTCAAGCAGCACGCCACCGCCCTGCCCGCGCCCGTCCTGCTCGCCGCCGCCTTCGACCCCGGCCTCGCCCGCCGCTACGGCCAGGTCATCGGCCGCGAGGGCCGCGCCCTGGGCCAGGACGTGCTGCTCTCCCCGATGGTCAACCTCATCCGCACCCCGTACGCGGGCCGCAACTTCGAGACGTTCAGCGAGGACCCGCTGCTCTCCGCCGGCCTCGTGGCCGAGGAGATCAAGGGCATCCAGAGCGAGGGCCTCATCGCGACCGTCAAGCACTACGCGATGAACAACCAGGAGAAGGACCGCGACTCCGTCGACGTACGGGTCGACGAGCAGACCCTCAACGAGGTCGAGCTGCGCGCCTTCGAGGCCGCCGTCGGCGCCGGAGCCCGCGCGGTCATGGGCGCCTACAACAAGGTCAACGGCACCTACGCCTGCGAGAGCAAGGAACTCCTCACCGGCATCCTCCGCGACCGCTGGGGCTTCGAGGGCTGGGTGATGACCGACTGGCACGCGGCCCACAGCACGGTCGCCTCGCTCACCGCGGGCCTCGACATGGAGATGCCGAACGGCAAGTACTTCGGGGCCGCGCTGAAGACGGCCGTCCAGAACGGGAGCGTCTCCGAGGAGTACGTCGACCGGGCGGTGCGCCGCATCCTCACGACCATGGACGACTTCGGGATGCTCGACGGCAGCGCCCCGCCCCGCCCGGCACGCAACCCGTCGGCGGGCGCGGCGGTCGCCCTGGAGGTCGCCAAGGCGGGCGCCACCCTCCTGCACAACAGGAACGGCACGCTGCCCCTGACCGGCGAGGCCGCCCGCAGCATCGCCGTCGTCGGCCCCACCGGCTCGCTGCCCTTCGTCAGCGGCGGCGGCAGCGCCCATGTGATCCCCGACCACGCCGAGCGCCCGCTGGACGCCATCAAGTCCCGTGCGGGACAAGGCGCCCAGGTGTCCTACGCGCTCGGCGAGGACCTCTTCGGCAAGCCCCTGCCCGACGACGCGCTCAGCGACGGCATCGACCCGGAGGGCCAGCGGGTCGCCGCCGGGAAGACCTGGACGTACGAGGGGACGCTCACCGTCGAGGACGACGACGAGTGGACCTTCGTCATCCACTACTCCGGTACGCGGCCCAAGGTGCTTCTCGGCGGAGTCGACCTCTTCCCGGTGGCGACCGGGCTCGCGGAGCACTTCACGGGTGGTCTGGTGTCGGCCGCGCCCGACGGGCTCGCGGTGCGCCGCAGGACGCTCGATCTCGCCGCCGGAGAACACCGGGTCGAGATCACCGCCAAGGGCGGCACCCAGGGGCAGACGTTCCGGCTGCGGCACGCCACCGGGGCGACCCGCGCCCAGGACGTCGCCGAGGCGGTGAAGGCGGCCCGGGCCGCGGAGAGCGTCGTGCTCTTCGCGTACGAGGACGCCACCGAGAACCAGGACCGCACGACCCTCGCGCTCCCCGGCCACCAGGTTGGGCTGATCCAGGCGGTGACGGCGGTCAACCCCCGTACCACCGTCGTCCTCAACACCTCCTCCTCGACGTCGATGCCGTGGCTGGAGCGCACCGCCGCCGTGCTGCAGATGTACTACCCGGGCCAGGAGGGCGCGGCAGCCACCGCCGCCGTCCTGTTCGGCGACTGCGACCCCGGCGGACGGCTCACCCAGACCTTCCCGGTGGACGACGCGCACCACCCGGTCGCGGGCGACACGCGCCGCTACCCGGGCGTGAACGGCGTCGAGGAGTACTCGGAGGGCGTCCACGTCGGCCACCGCTGGTACGACGCCGAGGACGTGCGGCCACTGTTCCCGTTCGGGCACGGACTCTCGTACACCTCCTTCGTGTACGAGGGCCTGGGCGTGGCGCGGACCGGGGACGGCCTGGAGGTGGTGTTCACCGTGCGGAACACGGGACGGCGGGACGGGGTCGACATCCCGCAGGTCTATGTGGGCGCCTCGCCGGACCTCCAGGTCGACCAGGCCGAAAGGGTGTTGGGCGGCTATCAGCGGCTCGCGCTGAAGGCGGGGGAGTCGCGCCGGGTCACCGTGCACGTCGACGAGCGCACGCTCTCCTCGTGGGACGCCGAGCGGCACGGCTGGGTGCTCGGCACCGGGCGGCGGACCGTGTGGGTGGGGGCCTCGGCGGGCGAACTGCGGCTCAGCGGGAGGGCGCAGGTGTGAGGCCGACGGGACGCCGTGCCCTCCAAGTGACCGGGTAGGCTGCCCGGCGTGCGCTCGCGGCCGAGCGCACGCCGGGCCAGGCCCGGCCCGCGGTGAATCGGGAGGAACCGGCGTTGCACGTCCAGGAGTGGCTAGAGACAGTGCCCGCGGTCAGCATCTACCTGCTGGTGGGCCTGGTCATCGGCCTGGAGAGCCTGGGCATTCCACTGCCGGGCGAGATCATCCTCGTCTCCGCGGCGCTGCTCGCCTCCCAGCACGGTGACATCAACCCTGTGATCCTCGGCGCCTGCGCCGTCGCCGGCGCGATCATCGGTGACTCCATCGGCTACGCCATCGGCCGCAAGGGCGGACGACCGCTCCTGGCCTGGCTCGGCGCGAAGTTCCCCAGGCACTTCAGCGAGGGCCATATCGCCACCGCCGAGAAGTCCTTCGAGAAGTGGGGCATGTGGGCCGTGTTCTTCGGCCGCTTCGTCGCCCTGCTGCGGATCTTCGCGGGCCCGCTCGCGGGTGTGCTGCGCATGCCGTACTGGAAGTTCCTGACCGCCAACGTCCTCGGCGGCATCCTCTGGGCCGGCGGCACCACAGCCGTCATCTACTACGTCGGCATCGTCGCCGAGTCCTGGCTCAAGCGCTTCTCCTGGCTCGGCCTGGTCCTGGCCCTCCTCATCGGCCTCACCTCGATGCTGGTGCTCAAGCGCAAGGCGAAGAAGGTCTCGGCGGAGCGCGAGGCCGAGCGGACGGCGGCCGAGCCGGTCCCGGCGACCGACTGAGAGGCTGCGCCCTGTAACGGGGCGCAGCCCCGTTTTTTTGGGGGGCGCGGGGAACTGCGCGACCAGCCACGGCCGGCCCGCAGCCCGCGACGAACCTCAGCCCCCGTGTGCTTCCCGGTGCCCCTTCGCGAGTTCCACGTACAACGTCCCGTTCAGCGAGATCCCCTCCCGCTCCTCGGGCGTCAGCTCCCGCTTCACCTTGGCGGGCACCCCCGCGACCAGCGACCCGGGCGGCACCCGCATCCCCTGCGGGACAAGCGCCTGCGCGGCGACCAGCGAACCCGCCCCGATCACCGCCCCGTTGAGGATCGTCGCCCCCATCCCGACCAGACAGTCGTCCTCGACGGTGGCACCGTGCACCACGGCGTTGTGCCCGATGGACACCCGCTCCCCGACGGTGACGGGGAAGCCGGGGTCGACATGGAGCGTGCAGTTGTCCTGCACGTTGCTGTCCGCGCCGATGACGATGGGCCCGCACTCGGCCCGCAGCACCGCCCCGTACCAGACGCTCGCGCCAGGGTGCAGCGTCACCTCGCCGAGCACCACGGACATCGGGGCGACGAACGCCTCCTGATCCACCTTCGGATCCTTGCCGCCCACGCCCGCGATCAGCGCCTCGTGCGTCATCGCCGTCTCCTCGTTCTCGTTGGTACCGGCACCGTAAGGGATCCGGCCACACCACGGTGGGGCGAAGATCACAGGCGCCCGAGCTCATGGCCGGACGTCACGCTGAGTACGGTGAGCGGGTGCCCAAGCGCAAGAACACGTTCTCATCCCGGCGGCGCCGGCTCGTCCAGCGCGCCGTCCACGCGGGCTGGTCCTGGGTGCAGCGGACGGGCGCGGTGACCGCCGAGCGGCCCGGGCGGCTGCACTTCGGGGCGATGGGAACAGGTACCAGGCTGGCCTTCCCGCAGGGCACCGTCTTCGGCGAGCCGTGGATCCATCTCGGCGACCACTGCATCATCGCCGAACAGGTCACTCTGACCGCCGGGCTGATGCCCGACCTCGACCTCGGCCCGGACCCCATCCTCCGCATCGGCGACGGCGTCGTCCTCGGCCGCGGCAGCCACGTCATCGCCGACACGACGGTCATGATCGGCAGCGACTGCTACTTCGGGCCGTACGTGTACGTGACGTCCACCAACCACTCGTACGACGACCCCCATGAGCCGATCGGCAAGCAGTGGCCGCGGATGGAGCCGGTGGAGATCGGCCCGGGCTGCTGGATCGGCACCGGCGCGGTGATCCTGCCGGGCGCGCGCATCGGGCGGAACGTCGTGGTGGCGGCCGGCGCGGTCGTACGCGGAGTCGTCCCCGACCACGCGGTGGTGGCCGGGGCGCCGGCCAGGGTCGTGCGCCGCTGGACCGCCGCCGACGGCTGGCAGCCGCCGCTGCGCACGCCCGCGCCGGTGCCGATTCCCGACGGGGTCACACCGGAGCAGCTGCTCGCGCTGGCGGAGCTGGACGCGGAGAGCATCGCCGGTCTGCGGGCCGTCGAGGCCGCCCACGAGGACGTACGAGCCGAGTCCTGACCGGCCGGGGGTCGACCGAGGGCCGGCCGGGGTCCTTCGGGGCCGAGGCCCGGTGGCCGCTCAGCCCGTGGCGAGCAGCACCGTGCCCACCAGCGCCAGGCCCGCCCCCGCCGCCTGGATCGCGCGCAGCCGCTCGCTGAGGAAGCCGCGTGCGGCGAGGGCCGTCACGACCGGGCAGAGCGAGGCGAGGACGGCGGCCACGGTGACCGGGCCGCGCTGGGCGGCCAGTGAGTACGTGCCGTTGGCGGCCACGTCCGCGAGTCCGACGAATGCCAGGGCCGGGAGGGCCTCCCACGCGATCTTCGGGGGAGCCACGCTGCCGCGCCGGACGGCGACGTACAGAGCCGTGCCTCCCGTGACGACGTTCGTGACCCGCTGCACGAACAGGGCGAGGAAGAGGCCGGTGAGGGTGGACGACGCCTCGGCGATCAGGGCCATCACCGCGCCGAAGCCGAATGCCGCGACCAGGGTGAGCAGCACTGCCTGCCGCTGCACGGGGGCGCCCCTGAAGTGCGGTCCGCCCGCGAGGACGACCCCGACGACGGCGACCGCGATGCCCGCGAACTGCACCAGGCCGGGGCGCTCACCGAGGACGAGGCCCACCGCGACGGGGACGGCGATGCTGAGCGAGGCGAGCGGTGAGACGACGCCCATCGGGCCGAGGGCGAGCGCCTTGTAGAAGGCCAGCATCCCGACGGGTCCGACGAGGCCGGCCGCCACCGCGAACCACAGCTGCGGACTTGCCTCGCTCCAGGCGCCGGTGACGAGGACGATCGCGCCGAGCACGACGGCGGCGATCGACTGCGAGACGACCACGACCGTCAGCGCGGGCGTTCGTCGTGCCAGCAGCCCTCCGCCGAAGTCGGCCAGCCCCCACAGGAGGCTTGTGGCCAGGGCGAACAGCGCTGTCATGGGATGCCTCGCAGTACAGTTCGATGAACGATTCGGTGCACCACACCGTAGTTCAGTTCATTGAACCCTGTCATCCAGAATATTGAACAACCCTCAAGCCTCATGGGCCGAGCTTCGTGAGAGCCGGGCCCCATGAGAACCACGAGAACATTGGACGGAATGTGTCGGACCTCGACCTCCTGACCCAGTCCCTGGCGCGCAGCGTCAAGCGCTGGCGCACCGAGCGCGGCTTCACCCTGGACACGCTCGCCGCCCGCGCCGGGGTCAGCCGCGGCATGCTCATCCAGATCGAGCAGGCCCGCACCAACCCCAGCCTGGGCACCGTCGTCAAGATCGGTGACGCGCTCGGCATCAGCATCACCACGCTGCTCGACTACGAGCAGGGCCCGAAGGTGCGGATCGTCCCGGCCGACCAGGCCGTGCGGCTCTGGCACACCGACGCGGGCAGCTACAACCGGCTCCTCGCGGGCACGGAGGCGCCCGGCCCGCTGGAGATGTGGGACTGGCTGCTGATGCCGGGCGAGGGCAGCCCCTCCGACCCGCACCCCACGGGCACGGTCGAGCTCCTCCACGTCACGAAGGGCGAGCTGACGCTCACCGTCGACGGTGAGGAGTACCGCGTCCCCGCGGGCGCGAGCGTCTCCTTCGAGGCCAACACCCCTCACACGTACGCCAATTCGGGCGACGTACCGCTGGAGATGGTCATGGCCGTGTCGGTCCCGGGCGTGCACTGAGACCCTCGTCCGGCGCCGTGCGCACGGCTGTTAGCGTGCCGTCATGCGCGCACCCATCGGACAGTTCGACGACGCCACCCCCGCTCCCGACCGCCTCGACACACTGACCCGCCCGGTCGCCGACGCCGTACGCCAGTGGCACGGCAGCGTCCCCGCCGACCAGATCGTGTACGTCGACACCGAGCCGGAGTGGGCCGACACCGCCACCTTCGTCGAGCACTACGGCAAGGACCTCCTCGAACGGTCGGCCAACTGCGTGGTCGTCGCGGGCAAGCGCGGCGGGGAGAGCACGCTCGCCGCGTGCGTCGTGCTCTCGACCACCCGCGTCGACGTGAACGGCGCCGTGCGCCGCCAACTCGGCGCGCGCAAGGCGTCGTTCGCCTCGATGGACTTGGCGACCGGCGAGACCGGCATGGAGTACGGCGGCATCACGCCGATCGGGCTCCCCGCCGACTGGCCGGTGCTGGTGGACTCGGCGGTGGTCGACCTCCCGTACGTGCTGGTCGGCAGCGGTCGCCGGCGGGGCAAGCTGCTCGTCCCGGGCAAGGCGTTCGCGGAGCTGCCGAACGCCGTGGTGCTGGAGGGGCTCGGGGTCGCCTGACCCGTTCCGTCAGGCGGGCGTGTGGTGGGCCAGGGCGAGGTGGGGGTCCGTCTCGCCCGGCGCGGGTGACGGGTCCGCGTGGACCAGGGCCGCGGTGAGCCCCGGGACCGCGTGCAGCAGGGCGTGCTCGGCCTCGACCGCGATGCCGTGGGCCTGCCGTACGCTCGCCTCGCCGTCGACGACCACCGCCACCTCGGCCCGCAGCCGGTGGCCGATCCAGCGCAGCCGCAGCTCACCCACGGCCTGCACGCCCGGCACCTCGCGCAGTGCCCGCTCGGCCGAGTCGACCAGCTCCGGGTCGATCGCGTCCATGACCCGGCGGAAGACCTCGCGTGCGGCGTCGCGCAGCACCAGCAGCAGGGCGACCGTGATGGCCAACCCGACCACCGGGTCGGCGAGTTGCCAGCCGAGCGCCGCGCCGCCCGCGCCGAGAAGCACGGCGAGCGAGGTGAATCCGTCGGTGCGCGCGTGCAGTCCGTCCGCGACGAGCGCGGCCGAGCCGATCTCGCGGCCGACGCGGATGCGATAGCGGGCCACCCACTCGTTGCCCGCGAAGCCGATGACGGCCGCCGCGGCCACGATCGGGATGTGTTCGACCGGGCGGGGCGCGAACAGCCGGTCGACGGCCGTCCAGCCCGCGAAGACCGCGGACGCGGCGATCGTCAGCACGATCGCGAGGCCCGCCAGGTCCTCCGCCCGGCCGTAGCCGTACGTGAACCGGCGCGTCGCCGCCCTCCTGCCCAGCACGAAGGCGATGCCCAGTGGTACGGCGGTGAGCGCGTCGGCCGCGTTGTGCACGGTGTCACCGAGCAGCGCGACCGAACCGGAGACCGCGACGACCGCCGCCTGGGCCACCGCGGTCACGCCGAGGACGGCCAGTGAGATCCACAGGGTGCGGATGCCTCGGGCCGAGGCTTCGAGGGCCGGGTCGACCTTGTCGGTGGACGCGTGGGAGTGGGGCTTGAGGAGATGGGCGACGCGGTGGGAGAGACGGTGACGGAGATCGTGACGGAGGCCGTGGTGGGCGCGGGGCGGGTGCCCGGCTCCGTGCTCGTGGCCGGGGGCGCCGCGGTCCTGCCGGTGCCCGTGGTCGTGGTGCTCGTGCCCGTGCTCGTCCTGGTGGCTGTGCTCGTGGTGCCCGGCGCTCACATGGGCCCCCTTTCCGGTTCCAGTTCCGGTTTCCGGTGTGCTCGGTGGACTCGACGACGTCCACGGAGCCATTATGTGCGTATGAGCGCACGCATGCACCTGTCACCTGCGAACGATGAGCATCCGCGCACACCGGGCGAGGAGCAGTTCGCCCTCGCCGCGGAGGTTCTCGCCCTCCTGGGGGACCGCACCCGGCTCGTCCTGCTGCACGCCCTGGCCGAGGACGAGGCCGACGTCACCACGCTCACCGAGCGCTGTGGCGCGGCCCGTCCGGCCGTCAGCCAGCACCTGGCGCGGCTGCGGCTCGCGGGGCTCGTCAACACGCGCAAGGAGGGCCGCCGGGTGATCTACTCCCTGCGCGACGGCCACCTGCGCCGGGTCGTGGACGAGGCGCTGAACCTGGCCGACCACCGGCTCAGCGACCGGCCGACGCACGACTGAGGCGGCCTGTTTCGGGCAGGGCCCTCGGGTACTCGGGGCGTGAGCCGGAAACCGCCTCCGGGCGCGGGACGCCGATGCGGGTGATGCTGGAGGTGACGGAACCACGGCCCCGAGGGTGCTTCCGACGCTGCCGGACGTCCGCGCACGCCGGTCAGCCCGATTCAGGACGGTACTGCCATGAACCGCGACGCAACACGCGACGCAACACTCCGAAGCGACGTCATCTCCAGCCATGCGGTGGTCGGTGCCCCGTGCTGGGTCAGCCTGACGGCACGCGACCAGCAGGCCGCGGAGGACTTCTACCGGGCGGTGCTCGGCTGGCGCTTCCGGGAGGCCAGGCTGATGGACCGGTTCCGGATCGCGTACGCGGAAGGGGTGCCCGTCGCGGGCATCGCCGCCGTTGCCTCCACATGGCAGATGGCCGTCGCCTGGACCCCGTACTTCGCCGTGGACAGCGCGGACGAGACCGTCGCCCGGGGCCAGGAGCGCGGCGGTACGACGGCGGTCGGGCCCATCCGCTTCCCGCCGGGCCGCGCCGCTCTGCTGGCCGACCGCGACGGCGCCGTCTTCGGCATCTGGGAGGGCCAACTCGTCGCGGGCTGGGAGACCTGGCGCCGGGCGGCCCCGGCCTTCCTGCGGCTGCACACACGCAACGCGTTCGACGCCGCCATCTTCTACGGGGAGGTCCTGGAGTGGGCGACCTCGGAGCCCGGCTGCATCGAGGTCCACTACGACGGCGACGAGGTCGTGCTGCGCAGCGACGGTGACGTGGTGGCTCGTATTCACTCCGGTGCGGTGGAGGCGGCGCCCGATCCCGCGGTCCGGCCGCACTGGCAGGTGCACTTCGCGGTCGACGACGTCGACGCGTGCGTGCGCGCTGCGCTGGCCCACGGGGGCACGGTCCAGGAGGGCGCGTCCTCGCAGGAGGCAGTGCTGCGGGACCCCGACGGCGCGCAGTTCACGGTGGCGTCGCGGAAGGAGCAGTAGAGCCGTACCTGCCGGAGTTGTGGGGCCGCGCGGCCCCACCGCCGGAACGATGGGATCGCGCCACCAGAATGAATGCCTTCGGCTGAAAATCGCCCATTGATGACCGGAATCGATGAATGTGGCATGCAGTTCACTGCGAATCGATCGAAAACGCTTGCCCCCGCCTGTCACGGCGCGTACATCTGTCCCCCGCAACACTTGTTTTTCGGGGGGATGTTGGCATATGCAAGGAACTGTCGACGGATTCAGCTACGGAATGGTCACACCGCTGGCGGCCTACGTCATGGCTTGCCTGGGAGCGGCCCTGGGGCTGCGCTGCATCACCCGGTCACTGCGCAACGAGCAGTCGTGGAAGCCGGGCTGGCTGGCGCTCGGAGCGGCTTCGATCGGAAGCGGAATATGGACGATGCATTTCATCGCCATGATCGGATTCCAGGTCGAGGAAAGCCGAATTCGCTATGACGTCGGCCTGACGATTCTCAGCCTCGCCGTGGCGATTGTCGTCGTCGGCCTCGGAGTCTTCGCCGTCGGCTACCGCGGCGCGAACACGGCGACCCTCCTCATGGCGGGCACCTTCACGGGCATCGGGGTCGCCGCCATGCACTACATAGGCATGGCCGCCATCCGCGTGAACGGCAGCCTGCAGTACGACGTCCGCACGGTCGCCCTCTCCGTCGTGATCGCCATCGTCGCCGCCACCGCCGCTCTCTGGGCCGCGGTCGCCATCCGCGGCTTCATGACCAGCCTGGGGGCCAGCCTCGTCATGGGCGTCGCCGTCTCCGGCATGCACTACACGGGCATGGCGGCCGTCAGCGTGCACCTCCACGGCGCGACCGGCTCGCCCGGAGTCGGCGGCTCGGCCTACTCGCTCCTGCTCCCCATGCTCCTCGGCCCGGCCCTCTTCCTGCTGCTCGCGGCAGTGGTGGTGATGTTCGACCCAATGCTGGTCCTCGGGGACGGCGACTGGCGGCGCCCTGTCGCCGGCCGGCGTGTACCCGCGCCACAGGTGAGCTGGGCCGAAGAGCCCGGCTCCCTTTTCGAGGCACCCTCCGACGCGAGTCGGCGCGCGTACGGGCAGGGGGCGCCGGCGCCGCGCAACTGGTGAGCGTGCGCCGGCTCCGCGGCCCGGCGCGGGATCCCGATCGCCGGGCAGCGGGCCGTTCTCCCTCGCCGGTGCGCTTCAGCGGCTTCACTGGTCCGCTTCAGCGGGTTCGTCGATCCGCTTCAGCGGGCAGTGGTCACGCCGGGTCGATGCGGGAGACGCTGCCACCGATGGCGAGCACGTACAGTTCGCCGTCGCCGCCCTGCACGAACGAGATGACCTCCCCGCCGTTGACCCCGAGGTCGCTCTCGCCGGTCACCTTCCCGTTCTTCATCCGCAGGGTGCGCAGGGTGTCGTCGCAGTAGTCGCTGAACACGTACTGCCCCTTGAGGTCCGGGATCGCCCTGCCGCGGTAGACGTATCCGCCGGTCACCGCGCAGCCCAGCCCGGTACGGTCGTACTCGTGGACCGGCGGCACGTGGTTCGCGGGTTCCGTTCCGCCCCGGAAGGGATGGGTGCCCTCCATCTGGGACCAGCCGTAGTTCTCGCCGCCCCCGCTCTTCGCCGGGGCCCAGTCGATCTCCTCCCAGTCGTTCTGGCCGACGTCACCGATCAGCAGGTCGCCGGTGCGCGCGTCGAAGGAGAACCGCCACGGGTTGCGCAGCCCGTACGCCCAGATCTCGTCCTTCGCGTTCGGGTCGTCGACGAAGGGGTTGTCGCGCGGGATCGCGTACGGCTTGCCGCCCTGCGGGTCGATCCGCAGCATTTTGCCGAGCAGCGTGTCGAGGTTCTGTCCGTTGCCGTGCGGGTCGCCGCCCGAGCCGCCGTCGCCGAGCGCTATGTAGAGGTAGCCGTCGGGGCCGAACCTGATGTCACCGCCGTTGTGGTTCGAGTACGGCTGCGTCTGGGTGATGACGGTGCGCCGGGTGTTCGGTCGGATCTTGCCGTGCCGCACGGCGAACTCGTCCACGGTGCTGGTGCCTTCGAGGTTCGTGAACGAGATGTAGAAGTGCGCGAACCTCTTGTCGAACGCGATGCCCAGCAGGCCGCGTTCCCCGTCGGTGGTGGTCTCGGCGGATATGTCGAGGACGGGCTCGCCGAGTCCCTTGTCGTCCAGGACCCGTACCGTGCCCGCGCGTTCGGCGATCCAGACCGTGCCACCGGGTCCGGCGGCGCCGGCGATCGGGTTCTGGGCTCTGGCCACTTCCTTCAGCGCGACCTTCGCCGCCTGACGTGGGGCGGCGGGCTCGTCGGCGGACGCCGTGGTCAGGGCGAGGGATGCGACGAGGCAGATGGTGCCGATGAATGCCGTGCTTCGGGTGCGAACTTTCACCGTGACCCTCCAGAAGGCGGGGAATGGGGAAGTCACCCGGCTGCCTGGGGCAGGGTTGTGTGGGTGTCGCCCGAGCCAGCACGCAACCTGGGTGGGGGGATTGTGTGCCGCTGGCCACGGATGAGGATACTGGGGCAGGCCTGTTTGGCCTAGACCAATAACCTGCCCAACTGCCCCTGTTCTCCCGTGGGTTCACATCCCGCACTCACCGGCGTCCACCGAAGCGTCGCGTCAGCCCAGGCGCGGGATCTCGATCGCCGGGCAACGGTCCATGACCATGTCGAGGCCGGCCGCGCGGGTGCGGTCGTAGGCGGCCTCGTCGATGACGCCCAGCTGGAACCAGACCGCCTTGGCGCCGATGGCGACCGCCTCGTCGGCGACGGGACCGGCGAGTTCGCTGTTCACGAACACGTCGACGACATCGACGTCGAAGGGGATGTCCTCCAGCGAGGCGTACCCCTTCTCGCCGTGGACCGTCTCCGCCTTCGGGTGGACCGGCACTATGCGCTTGCCGTAGCGCTGAAGGACGCCGGCCACGCCGTACGCGGCACGCCGCTCGTTCGACGACAGGCCGACGATCGCCCAGGTGTCGCCGGACTCACTGAGGATCTTGCGGATCGTTGCCGGGTCGCCGTACACGGTCGGCCTCCTTGGGGTGCGTACGAGGGGTGCGTACAAGGGTCGGGATACGTACGAGAGCTGCTGCGCGCGACAACAGCGAGCGCGGCGCGGTGATTCCCCCACCGCCCAGGACCGGTCTAGCGCCGGGGCCGTGGCCTCAGCGTGACGCGGAGGCGGCCACCAGCAGTTCCACGTTGCGGTCGCCGGGACCGCCCGCCCAGCCCTCGTGGACGCCTGCCGTCATGTCCGTGGCCAGGCCGGGGGCGTTGTACGACAGCTCCCGGTACAGGGAGGCGAGGCCCACAGCCGACAGGTCGGTGAAGTCCGGGTCGGTGCGGTGCGGGGCGGCGGACTCGACGAGGGTGGTGAACAGGGACACCGTGCCGTCCCTGTTGTCGGCCAGTTCGATCACGCGGGCGTGGTGCGGGTAGTCCAGATGGGAGGCGGTGTTGACCTCCCAGAAGGACCGGGCGGGCGTGGCGTGCGCGTGGGGCGTGATCCGGTTGACATGGCTGTGGCCGTTGATCCAGGCGACTACGTTCGGGAACCGGTGGAGCAGGGCGAGGACCTCCGCACCGTCGTGCCGCGGCTCCTCGGTGCGGGCGGCGTCCGGGCGGCGGGTCATGCTCGGACTGTGGTGGTGGCTGAAGACCAGGACATGGGCGTCGTCGGCTCCGGCGTTCCGTACGAGGCGGCCGTCGGCGTCGTACGACCGGGAGCTGTGCACGGCCAGCGTCCGCTCCAGCCAGCGGAGCTGATCCGTGCCCAGCGAGCCCTCGTAGTGGCCGCTGCGGTACGTCGTGTCGAGGCTGATGCCGATGACGTTCTCGGCGACCCGGAACGTGTAGTACATCCGGTCGCCGTCCAGGTTGTTCTCCGTGTAGCCATGGCCGACCGGGCCGGCTCCGCCGAAGGCGGGATCGAGGTGCGCGGCCAGGTAGTCGTGCGGGGTGCACAGCCGGCGCCGTTCGTCGGCCGTCACCGTCCGCGCCGAGGCCGAGTGCCGCTTCAGGATCGCCGAGAGCACCTCGCTCTTGGGGTCGTCGCCGGAGTTGAGCGCCTTGGCGTACGCAGTCGCGTCCGTGGCCGGGACCGACAGCAGCTTGCGGGAGCCGACGGCGAAGTCGCCCAGCGCGGGGGACAGACAGCCGCCGGGGATGTCGTCGTGGTTGCCGACCGTGGAGTACCAGGGGATGTCGAGCCCCGGGCTGGTCACGGGCCGTATCGCGGCATCGAGGAAGCCCGGGATGCGGGGCAGCCCGCGCCGCTTGTCCAGGTCGCGCAGAGCCGCGTCGTCCGGGTGCCAGTAGAGGGGCAGACCGGAGTTCTGGACGCCCTCGTACGCCGACGGATCCCCGCTGTTGGGAGTGATCCTGCCGCCGCTCATCAGCGTCAGGAACCACTCCAGTTCGATCGCGGAGTTGTTGTCGACGTTGTCGCCCGTCGTCATCACGAACCCGGGCGCGAGACCGGTGTGCGGGCCCTCGCCGAGCGCGTTCACCTGCTCCACGAGCGCCACCGCTCCTGCCACCCCCAACGCCTCCTGGGCCCGCCACGAAGCGGGCCTGCGCGACCGCAGGAACTCGGTGCGCAGCGGGTTCTGTACGTCCGTGAGGTGCAGGTCGGTGAACTGCACGAAGCACGCGAGCGGTGTGCGCCGGTCCTGGCGGCCGGTGGCGGCGGGCGCGAGATCCCCGCGTACGACCATGGGCCAGCCGGGGCCCGATACGAGCCGTCGGTAGGTGTCGGCGTGCGCGCGGCCTGCGAGGCGGGCCGTCGTGTCCAGGGTGGTGGCCGCGTACGGGGCCGCGCGTCGTGGCGCCCGGTGCGCCGGCCGGCGGGTGGCGAGGGGCGGCTGCGGGGCGGCGCTCGCCGCGGCGGGCTGCACGGAAGGGGTCGGGCGCTGCCGTGGGAAGAGGGCGGCGGCCCCTCCGGTCGCTCCCGTCGCGACGGCGCCGGACGCGAGCAGAAAGCGACGACGGTTGATGGCGGATGCGGTCCCCGCCATTTCGGTCCCGGTCATGGGGCGGCCCTCCGGTGCCTCCTGGAGATTCACTGAGCGGAACCACTCATTCAGGCCGTGGGGGCAGGGGCGTGGGCAGGGGTGTGGCGTGGCCGTGAACACAGCCGGAACAGGTGGAGCGGCCGATGGGGCCCGTACTGCCGGTCCGTTCGCCGGGTCCGTCGGTAGGTTCGTCGGCCGGTCCGTCCGCCGGTCTGTCCGCGGTCTCTCCGCAGGTCCGCCCGCAGGTCCGAGACACCCGCCGTGATAGCTTGCCGAGGCCAGTCGAACCCATGTACGTGGGTCAGGGAATCCGGTGGAAATCCGGAGCTGACGCGCAGCGGTGAGGGTGACGGGCGTGGCATCGGCCACTGGACCGGCATGACGGTCCGGGAAGGCGCCTCGTCCGGGTGACCCCGAGTCCGAAGACCTGCTGGCGGCCTCCGCGGTCACGCGCCGACGGGGGAGCACCGTACGACCGGGCTCCGCGTTCGAGCCCTCGACGCCTGAGGAACTCCCGTGCCCGTCGCACGTCTTGCCCGTCCCGCTGCCCTCGCCCTGTCCGGGGTTCTCCTGCTGACCGCCTGCGGTTCGGGGGATTCGGGAGACTCGGCCTCCGGCACGGACTCCGGGGCGGCCGTCACCCTCGACAACTGCGGACAGACCGTACGCGTCGAGTCCCCGCCGAAGCGGGCCGTCTCCCTCAACCAGGGCACCACCGAGATCATGCTCTCGCTCGGCCTCGCCGACCGCATGGCCGGCACCGCGACCTGGACCGACCCGGTGATGAAGGGCCTGGAGAAGGCGAACGCGAAGGTCAAGCGGATCGCCGACAACAACCCCTCCTTCGAACGGGTCCTGGACGCCGACCCCGACTTCGTCGCCGCCTCGTTCGTGTCGACGCTCGGCAAGGGCGGCGTGGCCACCCGGGAGCAGTTCGAGAAACTCGGCGTGCCCGCCTACGTCTCGCCCTCCGACTGCGTCGGCAAGGACAACGCCTCGGGCGGCGACGGCGCGCGGACGAAGGCCCTCGGCATCGACGCCATCTACGGCGAAGTGCGCGACCTGGCCGAGGTGTTCGGCGTCGAGGAGCGGGGCGAGCGACTCGTCGCCGACCTCAAGCAGCGTACGAAGAAGGCCACTTCGGGGATCGACGCCTCCGACGTCACCCTCCTCTACTGGTTCGCCAACTCCGACTCGCCCTACATGGCGGGCTGTTGCGGCGCGCCCGGCGTCATCACCCGGACCCTCGGCGCGAAGAACGTCTTCGACGACACGCACGAGGAGTGGCCCCAGATCAACTGGGAGACCGTCGCCGACCGCGACCCCGACGTGCTCGTCATCGGCGACCTGACGCGCAAGTCGCAGACCGCCGAGTCCGCGAAGAAGAAGATCGAGTTCCTGGAGTCCGACCCGGTCACCAAGAACATGACCGCCGTCAAGAAGAAGCGGTACGTCCTGCTCAGCGGGCAGGCGATGAACCCGACCATCCGCACGGTCGAGGGCGTCGAGCAAGTCGCCTCCGCCCTGCGGGAGTTCGGGCTCGCCGGGTGACACGGCCGCGCCTGGGACTGCTCATCGCCGCGGGCGTCGCCCTGCTCCTCCTGTCCGTCGCCGTCGCGATCACCATCGGCCCCGCGGACATCCGGGTCGGCGACGTCTGGTCCGTGGTCGCGTCCCATCTCGGCTGGGGCAGCTCGGAGTTGACCCCGATCCGGGAGGGGATCGTCTGGGAGCTGCGCCTGCCGCGCACGCTCCTGGCGGCCGTGTGCGGGGCCGGACTCGCCGTGTGCGGTGCGGTGATGCAGTCCCTGCTGCGCAACCCGCTCGCCGACCCGTTCGTCCTCGGGGTGTCCTCGGGCGCCTCGACCGGCGCGGTGATCGTGGTCGTCCTGGGTGTCGGCGGGGGGCTCCTCTCGGTCTCCGCGGGCGCGTTCCTCGGCGCTGTGCTGTCGTTCGGGCTCGTACTGCTGCTCAGCCACACACTGGGCGGTGCGACGGACCGGGTGGTGCTGAGCGGGGTCGCCGCGATGCAGCTCTTCTCGGCGCTCACCTCGTTCGTCGTGATGACCTCCGCCGACGCCGAGACCACCCGCGGGGTGCTGTTCTGGCTGCTCGGTTCGCTGAGCGGGGTCGGCTGGACCGACGTCTGGGTGTGCTTCGCGGTACTCGCGGTGACGCTGCTGGTGTGCCTCGGGTACGCGCGGACGCTCGACGCGTTCGCCTTCGGCCAGGACGCCGCCGCGACGCTCGGGGTCTCCGTGGCCCGTACGCGTCTCGTGCTGCTGTGCGCCACGGCGCTGCTGACCGCCGCGCTCGTCAGCTCGGCCGGCGCGATCGGCTTCGTCGGTCTCGTACTCCCGCACGCGGCAAGGGCGTTGGTGGGGTCCGGGCATGCCCGGCTGCTGCCGGTCACCGCCCTCGCCGGAGCGGTGTTCCTGGTCTGGGTGGACACCCTGGCCCGTACCGTCCTCGATCCCCAGGAGGTACCGGTGGGCGTAGTGACCTCGCTGATCGGCGTGCCCGTGTTCGTGCTGGTGCTGTACCGGACGCGGAGGGCGTGATGACGGCGGAGGACATCAAGAGCACTGCCGAGCACAAGCGGGCGGCGCCGGGAGCCGAGGACCCACAGGCGGCACCGGGAACCGAGCACGCACAGGCGGCACCCGGAGAGGGCCTCCGCGCCCACCGCGTCACGCGCACCGCCGACGGCCGGGTCATCCTCGACGGCGTCAGCATCACCCCGGCCCCCGGCACCACCGTCGGACTGCTCGGCCCGAACGGCTCCGGCAAGTCCACCCTTCTGCGCCTGCTCGCCGGCGTCCTCGCTCCCGCCTCCGGTGTCGTCACCCTCGACGGCAGCCCCCTCGCCGAACTGGGCCGCCGCGACATCGCCCGCCGGGTCGCCGTGGTCGAGCAACAGGCCGACACCCAGGTCGAGTTGAGCGTCCAGGACGTCGTACGGCTCGGCCGCACACCACACCGCCGCGCCTGGACCCCCGCGTCCGAGGCGGACGAACGGGCCGTACGCGAGGCGCTGGACCGCACCGGCCTGACCGGACTCGCCCGCCAGTCCTGGCACACCCTCTCCGGCGGCGAGCGCCAGCGCGTGCAGATCGCCCGCGCACTCGCCCAGGAACCCCGCGAACTGCTCCTGGACGAGCCGACCAACCACCTGGACATCCAGCACCAGCTCGACCTGCTGACCCTCGTCACCTCGCTCCCGGTCACCAGCGTCGTCGCCCTGCACGACCTCAACCTCGCGGCGATGTACTGCGATCAGCTCGTCGTCCTGCGCGAGGGACACGTCGTGGCCGGCGGCAGCCCGGGCGACATCCTCACGGAAGAGCTCATCGCCGAGGTCTACGGGGTCCGGGCCGCCGTCACACGGGAGGGCCCCGACGACCGGCCGCACGTGCGCTTCCTGGGCACCGTGAGTTGACCGGCGCACCGGTGAATCGCGCTGGCCGCACCGGTGATTCGCGAACACGTGTCCGGAAATGACGTCAGCCTCCCTGCGCCGGACCCCGCACGCGCCTACGCTCACCCCGTGCTGCGTATCACCGACGCCCGAACCGGCGAGCCCACCGACGCCACCCCCGCCCGCAGGGGCCTGACCCGCGTCGAGGCGCACGTGCCGCGCCCCGACACCACCGGCCTGCGCGTGCTCCTGGTCGCCGACGTCCTCGTACGCGCCCTGGAGATCAGCGGGACACCCGTCTGGACCGTACTGACCGGCACGGAAGGGCGTGCGGAACTCCGGGCCCGCGCCACGGCGCTCGGCATCCGGCCGTTCGAGGACGAGCGGGACAGCGGATCGGGCCTCGGCGAGGCTCAGGTACTGCGTGTGTGCGCTCCGGAGGCGGGGACGGCGGACGGTGCGACCGGGGAGGCCGGGCGCGACGAAGCGGCGAGCGGTCTGCGGGTCGAGGTCGCCCCGGCCGACGCCGACAGCGGAGTGGCGGACGACGACGAGCGCGCCTCGGCCCTCCGCCTCGCCCTGCTCGCGTGCCCCCGCCGCGAACCCCTCCGGCTCGACGAGGCGGCCCTCACGGACGCCGAGGACACCCTGCGGCGCTGGCGCGCAGCCGTCGCCACCTGGGCGACCCGGCCGTCCGGCCCCATCCCCGATCCCGTACGCCAACAGCTGCGCGCCGCCTGGGAGGACGACCTGGACGTGCCCGCCGTACTAGCCGTGCTGCGCAAGGTGGAGACGTCGGGGACCGTCCCGGACGGCGCCCGCTTCGAGACGTACGCCTACGCGGACCGGCTCCTCGGGCTCGAACTCACCCGTGACATCGGCCGCGAGACCCCCTCGTGATCGCGCGCGCCGGAGCGGGCCCGCTGCGCCGCCTGGTCGTCCTGCGGCACGCCAAGTCGGCCTGGCCGGACGGCGTTCCCGACCACGACCGGCCGCTCGCCCCGCGCGGACGTCGCGACGCCCCGGCCGCCGGCCGCGCACTGGCCGACATCGACTGCCTGCCCGACCTGGCGCTCTGCTCCACCGCCGCACGCGCCCGGCAGACCTGGGAGCTGACCGCCGCACAGTGGGGCACGCCGCCTCCCGTACGCCACGATCCGCGGCTGTACGGGGCCGACGTCCCCGAGCTGCTCGAAGCGGTGCGCGAAGTGTCCGCGCACATCAAGACGTTGCTGCTGGTCGGGCACAACCCTGGTCTGGAGGAGCTGGTGCTCACCCTGGCCGGCGACAGCCTCGACGACGCGCTGGACGACGTACGGACGAAGTTCCCCACGTCGGCGATCGCCGTCCTCGTCCGGCACGGCGACGACTGGGGCTCCCTCGGCCCCGGCACGGCACTGCTCACCGACATGATCGTGCCGCGCGGACGGAAGCCGGGGCAGAGCAAGAGGTAGAGCTAGGAGCAGGGCCGGGAGCCGGGGCCGGGGCGGCAGGGGAGGCGATCCCCGCTCGCGTGCAGCGCATACGCTGGCCCGATGCAGGACGAGTACCGCACGGTGGCCCGCGCAGGCGTGCACGAGACCGAGGTCAACCGCTCACGCTTCCTCTGCGCCCTGGCGCCGGCGGCCACCGAGCAGGAGGCCCAGGCCTTCCTCGCCGCCGTCCGCAAGGAGCACGCCGACGCGACGCACAACTGCTTCGCCTACGTCATCGGTGCCGACGCCTCCGTCCAGAAGGCGAGCGACGACGGGGAACCTGGCGGCACGGCGGGCGTCCCGATGCTCCAGATGCTGCTCCGGCGCGACATGCGGTACCTCGTCGCGGTCGTCACCCGCTACTACGGAGGCGTCAAACTCGGCGCGGGCGGGCTCATCCGGGCCTACGGCGGCGCGGTCGGCGAGGCCCTGGACACCCTCGGCACGATCACACGTAAACGCTTTCGTCTGGTGACGGTGACGGTCGACCACCAGCGGGCGGGCAAGGTGGAGAACGACCTGCGGTCGACCGGCCGCGAGGTGCGCGACGTGCGCTACGGAGAGGCCGTCACCATCGAGATCGGGCTGCCGGACGCCGATGTGGAGGCCTTCCGGGGATGGCTGGCCGACGTCACGGCCGGGACCGCCGGCTTCGAACTGGGCGGAGAGGCGTACGGGGACGCATAGGGCCCAGCGCATGGATGCGGGACGCCCGGCCGGACCGGGGCTTTCGAACCTGCCGGGGGCCTCTAAAATGAGCCGACGGCATGACCACCGCGACGTCACAACTTCCCTGCAGCGAGCCGTAGTTCGAGCGTTCGCCCAGGTCCGTGCTTCACGAACATCAGGCGTTTGACCACAATAAGGAGTAGCGGCCCTCATGCCACAACAGAACTCGGCGTCGCCGGACGCGGGTGCCGAACGGCTGGTCGCCGGTCGCTACCGCTTGCTGTCCGTTCTCGGCGAGGGCGGTATGGGCACCGTGTGGCGGGCCCGCGACGAGGTGCTGCACCGCGAGGTCGCCGTCAAGGAGGTGCGTGCTCCTGTCGGACAGACCGCGGCGCAGGTCGAGCGGATGTACACCCGACTGGAGCGGGAGGCCTGGGCGGCGGCGCGCATCAGCGCTCGCGGTGTGGTGACCGTCCACGACGTCGCCACCGACGACGACCGGCCCTGGATCGTCATGGAGCTGGTCCGCGGCCGGTCGCTGGCCGACGTGATCGGCTCCCAGGGCGCCCTTCCGCCCCGGGAGGCCGCCCGAATAGGTACCGAGGTGCTGGACGCGCTGCGCGCGGCGCATGGCGCCGGAGTGCTGCACCGCGATGTGAAACCCGCCAACGTCCTGCTCGCGGACGACGGCAGGGTGGTGCTCACCGACTTCGGCATCGCCACCGTGGAGGGGGATTCCGCGCTGACGATGACCGGTGAACTCGTCGGCTCTCCCGAGTACCTGGCGCCGGAGCGGGCACTGGGCCGGAACCCCGGCCCCGCGTCGGACCTGTGGTCTCTCGGAGCGTTGCTCTACACGGCCGTCCAGGGCCGCTCGCCCTTCCGCCGGACCAGCCCGCTGAGCACCCTGCGTGCCATCGTCGACGACGAGTTGCCCCCGCCGCATCGGGCCGGGCCCCTCGAGTCCGTCATCGAGGGCCTGATGCGCAAGGACCCCGACGACCGGATGTCGGCCGTAGAGGCCGAGCGGGAGCTGCGGCTGGCCGGTGCTGACGGCACCTCGGGCGCCGGCCCGGCCACGCCGTCCGCCCCGCAGCCCGCAGTGGACACCGATGAGCTGCCCACCGCCGAGTCCTCGCTCGGGGAGACCGCACCTACGGCCACGGCAACGGCCACGGCCACGACGGGGGTGCCGGTCGTCTCGGGGTCCTCGCCTGCCCCCGAGAACGCCACGGCGGCCACGGACCCCAGGGACATGGCAGCGACAGCCGACGTTCCCGCAGCCACGGAACCCGCGGCTTCCGGGGCGTCGGCGAACACCGCCCCTGCCGCACCGGAAGCAGGGCCGACGGCCACGGCCGCGGTACCCCCGGCCGAGCCACCCACCGCCCCGGCCGCGATACCCCCGGCCGCGACAGACCCCCGCGCGCCCTACGTCCAGGCGCACCCCTCGCCGCCCGGTGCCGTACCCGAAGCAGGGGCGGCCACCGTCGAACCGGCCGCCCCTGCTTCGGGTAAGGCCGAGTCGCCCACCGAATCGGCAGGCCCGGTGTCAGGGCCCGTACCCACGGTCGTTTCCGCGATGCCCGCCTCGCCGGGGGCGACCGGGCCCGAGGACGCCAAGGCGTCAGGTCCCGGCTCCACGGGCCGTAGACGTCGCATCGGGTACGCGACGGCGGCCGGAGCGGTCGTGCTCGCGCTGCTCGTCGGCGGCCTGATCTACGGGCTCAGCGGTGACGGCGACAGCAGCAAGGGCACCGGCTCGCCCACGGGGCAGGCGCAGGCCCCTTCCACCGGGGCGGCGAGCAGCGGGTCGGACGACACCGACGAGCAGCCCGTCTCGGTCACCGCGACCGGGGGCGCGACGACGTACGCCGGGGACTGTCCTCCGGCGGATTCGCAGGCTCCCTGGTTCACCGCGACCTTCACGGTGTCCGAGCTGCCCTTCCAGTTCTCGTACCGGTGGGTCTCGACGAACGATTCCGTGATCGACCGGCAGTGGCGGACGCTGTCGTTCCCGGACGGCGGCCCCCGTACCCACAAGGAGACGGTGCGGCTGTCGACGTACGCGAAGTCCGGAACCCTCCGCAGCGAGATGGCCGTGGAGATCCGCTCACCGTTCGAGGCGGTGTCCAACTCGGTGCCGTTCTCGGTGACCTGCGCATCGACGAACGGCGGCTAGCCGAACCGGGCGTCAACGTCGGTTCCGTGCAGGCGAGTTGCCTCGCCTGCACAGTCCATACTTCAACCAGTACGAGTTGGGCCGTTGTCGGGTCGATTCGGGCATCATCGGTCGAGTGAGCCCCGCTGGACCGGAGTTCTGTGGGAGTGCCGTACGACTCCCACCCGTAGCGGATCAACCGCAGGGTGCGGTTCCTCTGTCCGCACCCCAGACGTTCGCAAGGAGTTTCTGTGTCGTCGGTCATCGTGGGACGCACGGGTCCCTTCGCCGGTCAGAGCGCGGTGCTGGGTAGCGCTCCGCTGCGATTCGGACGCAAGAGCGACAACGACGTGGTCATCGTCAGCGTCAGCGCCTCCCGTCTGCACACCGAGATCGTGACGGAGGACGGCGCGTTCGTCCTCTACGACCGCAGCAAGAACGGCACCTTCGTCAACGACCGGCCCGTCACCCGTCACGTGCTCGTGCCCGGCGACTCCATACGCATCGGCGACGAGACCTTCCTGTTCGAGACGCAGGAGGCCGTGGAGACGGTCATGGACCTCTCCCGGCTCGACCTGCCCCGTGCCAATGCCTCGGCGAACCCGGGCGAGCTGCGGGTCACGGTGACCGGAGGAGGCCCGGTCGGCCTCGCCTTCGCCCTGCTCCTCGAGGACGCCCTGCCGGGGAAGGTGTCGATCACTGTCTACGACGGCCGGTGGATCAGGAACGGCTCCACCGTGGTCTGGAAGGACGAGACCCACGGCAACAACCGGCGCATGCAGGTCGTCACCGCCCAGAGCCGCCAGTACCTCGCGCTCACCGAGGAGATGCAGTCGGCGCTGTTCGACGCGGGCGGGTTCTCCGAGATGTGGCCCCTGGGACCGGATTCCGTGGAGGGCCGCCCGCCTCGCAACATCCGGATCGCCTACATCGAGGACCAGCTGCTGGCACTGGCCAACACCAAGTCCGCGATCCGTCTGGTGCCGAAGCGGTTCGATCCGTCGGAGCAGCAGCAGCGGCTCTCCCAGGAACACGTCCTGGTGATCGCCGAGGGCGGCGGGTCGCGCACCCGCGAGCACTTCGCGGACCGTTTCGGCGCGGCCGACTCCTCGATCTACTCCCTCGACGGGGAGCACCTTCAGGACCTGGTGCTGGGACTGCGGGTCAAGTCCCAGCTGTCGGACCCGATGAGCGTCCTGCTGACCGTGGCGCAGAACCGCTTCCTGCTCAACTCGCTGCGCGGCGAGGGGTTCCTCAACATGAGGCTGACCCGCGAGGAGGCCGGCGCCGTGATCGGCATCGACCCGGTCCGGCAGGTCTTCGAGGAGTGCGTGGCGGCCCGGCCCTGCCTGATGAGCCGCCACGAGGAGAACGAGTTCGTCTGCCCGACGCACGGGACCCTGTTCCTGCCCGCCCTGCTGCGCGGCTCGCCGCTGTGGAAACGGATCCAGGAGGGCCTGAAGATGTTCGGCGTCGACCCGGACGATCTCAGCGCCATCACCTCGTTCCGCCTGGACATGGTGCAGCGCCCCCGCTTCACGGCCCAGCTCAGCCGCCCCACCGCCAAGAGCACCGGAACGTACGGCTTCCTGCTGGGCGACGCGGCCAACGCCATCCACTTCTGGCCCGGGCGCGGCCTCAACAGCGGCCTGGCGTCGGCTGTTTCCCTCGCCCGCTCCCTGAGCCGGGTCTGGCAGGGCCGTCCGCTGCGCGACGCCGACTTCATCCGGCACGAGGCGGCGATGTCCATGCTCCAGTACCGGCACAAGAGCCGGGCCTGGAACGCCATGGTCACCACCGACGAACGAGGCGTGACCCGTGCCATCAAGGACATCATCGCCGACAGCATGGAAGGGGACCGGGGCGTCGCCGAACCCGACGCCGAACGGTCCGATCTGGATCTCCTGCTGGACCGGATGTGTGCGATCCGCGACCGCCTCGCCCCCCGTCTCCCCGGAATGCCCAGCGACGTGGAACTGCGCGGCCACCTGTCCACCCTCGCTCCGTCGACCCTGCGGTCCCTGCAGGAGAGCGGCGCCTGGGACACGCTGATCGTCGGCGGCGAGGAGGCCGACATCGACATCTTCTACCAGTCGGACGCCCCGGTCTACGTCGGCCGCCCCATCGATCCGCGCACCGCCGGCCAGACGGCAGGACCGCGGCAGTCGGGGGCGCTCGACCCGGCGTGACGCGGCCGAAGAAGGCGGGCCCGGAAGAGCCGGGCCCCCTTCTTCGGTTCGTACGGCACGCCCCGAAACTCAGATGTGCGCGGCCCCCCGTGACGCCTATCGTGCCGTCCATGAACGCGACGCCGGCCTGGCGGCCACTTGTCCTGGACGACGCCCCGGCCCTGGCAGAGCTGTTCGCCGCGGTGGAGGCGGTCGACGGCACCGACGAGCACTACGATGCCGACGACCTCACCGAGGAACTGGGTGACCCACACCTGGAACTGGCCCGGGATTCCGTGGGGGTGTGGTCCGGTGGCGAGCTCATCGGCTACGCGAAGGCGACGGCCCTGCCCCACGCGACCGACCTGCACCGGGTGTACGTCGAGGGGGCGGTGCGACCCGACACGCGCGGCCGGGGCATGGGCACCGACCTGGTGAACTGGCTGGTGACCCGGGCGACGCAGCAGCATCGCGAGCGGTTCCCGGACCTGCCGAGCGAGGCGCACATCCAACTCCACGCACCGAACACCGCCCAACGCGACCTGTACCGGCAGGCCGGGTTCGAGGAGCGGCGCTGGTTCTTCGACATGCGCCGGCCGCTGGACGGCGACCCGGTCCCGGCGACGACCCCGGCGGGCGGGCTGCGTGTCGTCCCCTTCACCGCGGCGTACGACGACGCGACCCGGCTGGCGCACAACGAAGCGTTTCTCGACCACTGGGGCCACATCCCGACCACCCCGGACCGGTGGCGTCACCAGAGCACCGGCGCCCGGTCGTTCCGGCCCGACGCGTCGTTCCTGGCACTGGACGGGAACGAGGTCGCCGGCTACCTCATGAGCCACGAGTACGACTCCGAGACGGCGATGTCCGGCATCCGCGAATGCTGGATCGACAGGCTCGGCACCCGGCCGGCCTGGCGCGGCACCGGCGTGGCCACCGCGCTGCTCACCACCTGTCTGCGGGCCGTTCAGGAGCAGGGCTGCCGCAGGGCCGGCCTCAACGTGGACAGCGCCAACGCCACCGGCGCCCTGGGCCTGTACGAGCGGTGGGGTTTCCGCACCCGGCACACCTGGATCGGGTACGTACGGCCGCTGTAGCGGTGGGGCGGTTCCGCGGCCGTCCGGGGCACCGGATGCCGGTGGCAGATCGAGGTCTGTGATGGATCAGGTACTGACAGGCGTTAGCGTGGTTGCTGCTGAGAGCGAGGACCGTGCTGGTCCGGTGCTGAGTCCAGGGGCGACATAGGGGGAAATATGCGGGTCGGAGCAGCTTCTTGAGAATTCTGCACACTTCCGACTGGCATCTGGGCCGGGCGTTCCACCGGGTGAACATGCTCGGTGCCCAGGCCGAGTTCATCGGTCACCTCGTCACGACCGTGCGTGAGCGCGAGGTGGACGCGGTGGTCGTCTCGGGGGACGTGTACGACCGTGCGGTGCCCCCGCTGGCCGCGGTCGAACTCTTCGACGAGGCCCTGCACCGGCTGGCGGACCTCGGCGTGCCCACGGTGATGATCTCCGGGAACCACGACTCGGCACGCCGCCTCGGCGTCGGCGCCGGACTCATCGACCGCGCGGGCATCCATCTGCGGACCGACGCCTCGGCATGCGGCACACCCGTGGTGCTGGAGGACGGCTTCGGCGAGGTGGCCTTCTACGGACTGCCGTACCTGGAACCGGCGCTGGTGAAGGACGAGTTCGGCGTGGAGAAGGCCGGTCATGAGGCCGTGCTCGCCGCCGCCATGGACCGGGTCCGCGCCGACCTCGCCTCGCGCGCGCCCGGCACCCGTTCCGTCGTCCTCGCCCATGCCTTCGTCACCGGCGGCGAGGCCAGCGACAGCGAGCGGGACATCACGGTCGGCGGAGTCTCCGCCGTACCGGCCGGGGTCTTCGACGGCGTCGACTACGCCGCGCTCGGGCATCTGCACGGCAGCCAGACCATCACCGAGCGCGTGCGCTACTCGGGATCGCCGCTGCCGTACTCCTTCTCGGAGACGGACCACCGCAAGACCATGTGGCTGGTCGACCTGGGAGCCGACGGCTCGGTCGGGGCCGAGCGCCTGGACTGCCCGGTGCCGCGCGCCCTCGCCCGTATCCGGGGGCACCTGGAGGATCTGCTCGTCGACCCGGAGCTCGCCCGGCACGAGGAGGCGTGGGTCGAGGCGACTCTCACCGACCCGGTGCGACCGGCCGACCCCATGGCGCGGCTCAGCGAACGCTTCCCGCACACGCTCAGCCTCGTCTTCGAGCCCGAACGGGCACCGGACGACCCCGAGGTCTCGTACGCCCGGCGGCTGGCCGGCCGCAGCGACCAGGAGATCGCGGAGGACTTCGTGGCCCATGTGCGCGGCGCCGGACCCGACGTGCGCGAACAGGCCGTGCTCCAGGACGTGTTCGACGCCGTACGCGCCGACGACACGGTCCGTGAGGTCGCCCGGTGAAGCCTCCGTACGAGCCGGCGGGCGGAGCGGGCCCCACGGGTCCGGCGGGAACCAGCGGTCCGGCGGGACCCATGGGGCGCCCGGTGAAGACGTACGGTCCGCACATCGAGGGGGCGGGGGCCCGATGAGGCTGCACCGGCTGCACATCACCGCCTTCGGGCCGTTCGGCGGCGCCCAGGAGGTCGACTTCGACGACCTGTCGGCCGCCGGGCTCTTCCTGCTGCACGGGCCGACGGGCGCGGGCAAGACGTCCGTCCTCGACGCGGTCTGCTTCGCGCTGTACGGCTCCGTGCCGGGCGCCCGCCAGGGCGGTTCCCTGCGCAGCGACCACGCACTGGCAGCCACCCGTACCGAGGTGACCCTCGAACTCACCGTGGCCGGCCGCCGGTTGGAGGTGACCCGGCAGCCGCCCTGGGAGCGCCCCAAGAAGCGCGGCGAGGGCACGACGACCGAGAAGGCGCAGAGCTGGCTGCGCGAGTACGACGCGCCGGCGGGCTCCTGGAAGGACCTCAGCCGCTCCCACCAGGAGATCGGCGAGGAGATCACCCAGCTGCTCGGCATGAGCCGCGAGCAGTTCTGCCAGGTCGTGCTGTTGCCCCAGGGCGACTTCGCGCGTTTCCTGCGGGCCGACGCCGAGGCCCGCGGCAAGCTTCTCGGCCGGCTCTTCGACACCCGCCGCTTCGCCGCCGTCGAACAGCGACTGGCCGAACTCCGACGCGCCGCCGAGACCCAAGTCCGAGCAGGAGACGCGGAGTTGCTGGCCGACGGCCACCGCATGCAGCAGGCCGCCGGCGACATCGTGGAGCTGCCGCTGCCCGACCTGTCACCGGGCGACCCCGGCCTCGCCGAATCCGTACTGGAGTGGGCGGCGATCGCCAGGAGCACGGCCCGCGAGCGGTTCACGGTCGCCCACTGCGCGCAGGCGGCTGCCGAGTCGGCCCAGGCCGCCGCGAACCACGTACTGGAGGATGTACGGGAAGTGGCGCGGCTCCAGCGCCGGTTCGCCGAGGCGCGCGAGCGGGCCGCCCGGCTGGAGGAGCGGTCCGGGGCCCACCGGGAGGCCCAGGCGCGCATGGAGCGGGCCCGCAAGGCCGAGGCGGTGGCGCCCGCGCTCGGGCTGCGGGACGCGACGGAGACCGAGCACCGGCGGGCGGCCGGTACCGAGGCACGCGCGCGTGCCCTTCTGTCGGAGACCTTCGCCGACGCCGGGGCGACCGGCCTCGCGGCTGCCGCGCGGAAGGCCGCCGAGGAGCTGGGCGGGCTGGAGTCGGCCCGCCGCGCCGAGCACCGGATCGCCGGACTCGCCGACGAACGCGATGTGCTGGACCGGCAGGAGCGCGCCGACGAGGACGTGCTGCACGATGCCGGGACCTGGCTCGCCGAGTGGGACGCGACCCGGGCGGACCTGCAGACGCGCATCGAGGCCGCCCACGAGGCCGCCACCCGTGCCGAGCAGCTCACCGTCCAGCGCGAGCCCGCGCAGGCGCGGCTCACGGCCGCCCGGATGCGTGACCAGCTCGCCGGGGACACGGACGCGGCCCACGCGCGCGTGCTCGCCGCACGCGAGCGTGCCACGGACGCACGCGCCCACTGGCTGGATCTCAAGGAGCAGCGGCTGAAGGGCATCGCCGCGGAGCTCGCGGCGGGCCTTGTGGACGGCGAAGCGTGCGCCGTCTGCGGTGCCACCGAACACCCGGCGCCCGCCCGGAAGGTCGACGGACACGTCGGTCAGCAGGCAGAGGAGGCCGCGCTCGCCGCCTACCAGCGCGCCGATGAGCAGCGCACCGAGGAGGAGCGGCGGCTCGGGGTCGTCCGCGAGGCGCTGGCCGCCGCGACGGCCGAGGCGGGGGACCTGCCCACCGCGCAACTCGCCGAACTGGCCGAGGAGTTGGAGGAGCGACACGCCGATGCGCACGGCGCCGCTTCCGGGCTGCACGCGGCCCGGGAAGCCCTGGTGCAGGCAGAGCGTGAGCGCGAACGGCGGCTCGCCGCCCAGCAGGAGGCCGCTCGCCGGGTCGCGTCCCGTGCCTCGCTGCGGGACGCGCTCGATCGTGAACGAGCCTCCCTGGAGGGGGAGTTGACGCAGGCCCGGGGTTCGGCGGGCAGTGTCGCCGCGCGGGCCGCGCAGCTGGAGCGGCAGGTCGCGCTGCTCACCGAGGCCGCGGACGCCGCACGGGTCGCGGCGGACACCGCCCAGCGATTGAAGGACGCCGACGCGCGACTCGCCGACGCGGCCTTCCGCGCCGGGTTCGACACACCGTCGGCAGCGGCGGCTGCCCTCCTCGACGACGCCGCCCATCGCGACCTCCAGCACCGGCTCGACGCCTGGCAGCAGGAGGAGGCGGCGGTCCGCGCGGTGCTCGCCGAGGCCGAGACGACGGCCGCCGCCGGGCAGCCGCCCGCCGACCTCCAGGCCGCCGAGCAGGCCGCGTCCGCCGCCGGCCGACGGGTGCGCGAGGCGGGCTCGGCCCGTGACGCGGCCGGCCGCCGCTGCACGGAACTCGACCGGCTGACCCACCGGGCGGGCGGTTCCGTCCGTCGGCTGGGCCCGCTGCGCGAGGAGTACGACCGTGTGGCCCGCCTCGCCACGCTCGCGGCCGGCACGTCCGCGGACAACGAGCGCAAGATGCGCCTGGAGTCCTACGTCCTCGCCGCCCGGCTGGAGCAGGTCGCCGCCGCCGCGACCACGCGCCTGGCACGCATGTCCTCGGGGCGCTACACCCTCGTCCACTCCGCCGACCGGGCCGGGCGGGGCCGCAGCGGCCTCGGCCTGCACGTCGTCGACGCCTGGACCGGCCGCGAGCGCGACACGGCGACCCTGTCCGGCGGCGAGACGTTCTTCGCGTCCCTCGCCCTCGCGCTGGGCCTCGCCGACGTGGTCACCGACGAGGCCGGGGGCGTACGCCTCGACACGCTCTTCATCGACGAGGGCTTCGGCAGCCTCGACGACCAGACGCTCGACGAGGTCCTCGACGTCCTCGACTCACTGAGGGAGCGGGACCGCAGCGTCGGCATCGTCAGCCATGTCGCCGATCTGCGACGCCGGATCCATGCCCAACTGGAGGTGGTGAAGGGGCGGTCGGGGTCGGTTGTCCGACAGGGGGGCGGCTGACCGACCGTACGGGGCCGGAGCCGGGGAATGGGCTGGGGCCGCGGCGTCGGGTGCCGGTGGCCGCGGAGTTGCGTGGTCGTCGTCGATCTCAGCGGCCGACGGGGCGTCGCGGCAGGGGCGACGAGTACACGACGCTCGTCGTCACCGAGCCGAGTGTGCCGATCTTGCCCGAGACCTCCTCCAGGTGGCTCATCGAGCGCGTCGCGACCTTGATGACGAAGCAGTCGTCACCCGTGACGTGGTGTGCCTCCAGGATCTCGGGGGTCGCGGCGACGAGGTCGTGGAACGGCTTGTAGTTGCCGTTCGGATAGCGCAGCCGCACGAAGGCCAGGATCGGCAGGCCCAGGCTCTCCGGGTCCACGACCGCCGCGTAGCCCTGGATGACGCCTGCTTCCTCCAGGCGGCGCACGCGTTCGGTGACCGCGCTCGCGGACATCGAGACGGCACGGGCCAGCTCGGCGAAACTGGCCCGCCCCTCGCGCTGGAGGACTTCGAGAATGCGCCAGTCGGTGGCGTCCGGGGGATACGCGGTCATGGTGGAGGGATAGCAGGGAAATCCCCGGCGGATCAAGTACAGAGCCGTGGATCGTTCCTTCAGGAAGCGGATCTCCGGCCGTAGATTTCTGGTCATGGAGTCCCGCGCAGACGGTGCCGAGCAGGCACCCCGCCGTCGTACCACGGTGCCGGCGGGACCGGGAGGGAAGGCCGGACCATGACCGCGACCAGCACCACCACGGGCGGAGCCCGCACTGACAGCACCCGCACCGGCGCCCGCATCGACAGCGCCCGCACAGACGGAGCCCGCATCGGCGGCACCATTTCCGTGAACCCCGTTCTGCGAGTCGCCCCGGCATCGCCCGCCGTGGCCGCCGCCTACTTCGGAGCAAGCCTCGCCTTCCACGCCGACGTGTCCGACGTCGCCGCCGCGCTGGCGGCGGACGGCGACCCCGGCTTCGTCGTCCTCGACTCCCGTTCCACGGAGTCCTGGGACCAGGGACACGTGCCCGGCGCGATCCACCTGCCCACCGCGCTGATCCCCGAGCAGGCGGAGCAACTCCTCGACAGGGCAGTGCCGGTGGTCACGTACTGCTGGGGTCCGGGCTGCAACGGCGCGACCCGGGCCGCCCTCGCCCTCGCCGAACTCGGCTTCCAGGTCAAGGAGATGCTCGGCGGCTTCGAGTACTGGGCGCGCGAGGGCTTCGAGTTCGAGTCCTGGGAGGGCCACGAGCGGCGCGCCGCCGACCCGTTGACCGCCCCGGTCGGCGCGGAGGACTGCGGCTGCTGACCGCCGTACCGCCGCCGTCGGGACGTCGTACGGACTCAGTCGTGTATCACCTCGCCCGTAGTGCAAAGGAATCGTCAATTCTGGGTCGCCGCGCCATGTAACTTCTGGGCATGGCGAGTTACGTGGGTCCCAGTTCGGCCGAGTGGGTGGAGTCGGGCGGTGGACCGCTCATAGCGATACCGGAAGTGGTGCTGCCGTTCTGGACGGGGGCCGACGGCGACGAGCTCGCCTCCGACTACGACAGAGCGTGCGAGGTGGAGGGCTTCGTCGGCCTGCTGCCCGTCGGCAACACCACCGCTCTCGTCCTCGGCGACGATCCCGCCGCGACGGCGTATCTGCCGGAGCACGGCACCTTCGTACGGTGGTGTGCGGGGGAGTCCGAGCGCGAGCTGTTGGCCGGGGTTCCGGCCGCCCTCGCGGGCGCGGCGTGGGAGCGGGAAGTGCGGTGGGAGATCCCCGGGCCCGTCGTGCTGTTCGACGCGGCATGGCCGGGGGAGGAGTCGACGAAGACGGGGCACCTGCGGATCGACCTGGCGCCCGGGCGGTACGCGGTGCGGGCGGCGCATGCCGAGCCGGGGCCCGAGACGTGGATCGGGCTCGTGCAGCTGAGGCCGCTCGGACAGTGATGCGCGGCCTCGGGCGGTGCCGGTGATCGGGGGTGGGTCTGCGGACCCACCCCGGTCGAGGGGTGGGCGAGGGGCGGGCGTGATGTCCGGGTTGCCGTGTCTGGCGGCCCGCTCGCAGCCGCTTGCGTGAGCCGAATCGCCCTGCCTGCGTGAGTCGAATTCGTCCGGCCCGCGCGAGCAGAATCGCCCTGCCTGCGTAAGCCGGATTCGCCGGCCCGCGCGAGGTGAATCGCCCTGTCCGCGCGAGCCGAAGCGCCCTGCCCGCGCGAGGCGAATCGCGCCGCCCGCCGCGGAAAATGACATGCGGCGCGGCATCGGCGCCGCCCATCATGGACCGCCATGCCACCCCAACTCCCTTCCCCCACACCCGAAGCGCTGCGTCGCGACCCCCTCCCGCTGCGTGGCCGTACCGCCCTGGTCACCGGCGCCAGCCGACGCGGAGGGATCGGTTACGCCGTGGCCCGACGGCTGGCCGCGTACGGAGCGAGCGTGTACGCGCACCACCACGTACCGCACGACGCCGCCATGCCCTGGGGCGCGGACCGCCCCGAGGAGGTGGTCGCCGGAATCCGCGAGGCGCTGGCCGATCCCGAGGCGCGGGTCGTCGACGGGCCGGGCGACCTCTCCGACCCGGCGGCCCCTGCCGAACTGATCGCCACGGCCGCCGACGCCCTCGGCGGACGGATCGACATCCTCGTCGCCAACCACGCGCTCAGCGGCTCGGACGGCCCGCTCCACACCATCGACGCGGCGATGCTCGACGCGCACTGGGCCGTCGACACCCGTTCCGTGATCCTCCTCGTCCAGGCCTACGCCCGGCTGCGCGCCGCTCTGCCACCGCGCACGGCGGGTGGGCGCGTGGTGATGATGACGTCGGGTCAGGACATCGCGGGCGGCATGCCGGACGAGATCGCGTACGCCCTGCAGAAGGGCGCCCTCGCCTCGGTCACCCGCTCGCTGGCGACCACGCTCGCCGAGCACGCGGTGACCGTGAACACCGTGAACCCCGGCCCCGTCGACACGGACTACATGACGGGCGACGCGTACGACTCCGTGGCCGCGATGTTCCCTGCCGGGCGCTGGGGAATGCCGGACGACCCCGCGCGGCTCATCGCCTGGCTCTCGACGGACGAGGCCGAGTGGGTCACCGGGCAGGTGATCGACTCGGAGAGCGGGTTCCGGCGCTGAGGGGTTCGTCGACGTCCCCGTCAGAGCAGGGACAGCTCGTCCACCAGGTCGTCCAGGCCCAGCGAACCCTGGGACAGGGCCGCCATGTGCCAGGCCTTCGCGTCGAACGCGTCGCCGTGCCGCTTCCGCGCGTTCTCACGGCCCAGCAGCCAGGCGCGCTCGCCGAGCTTGTAGCCGATGGCCTGGCCGGGGATGGAGAGATAGCGGGTCAGCTCGCTCTCCACGAAGTCCGCCGGGCGGCTGCTGTGCGCGCCGAAGAACTCCTGCGCCAGCTCGGGAGTCCAGCGCTCGCCCGGGTGGAAGGGCGAGTCCGCCGGGATCTCCAGCTCCAGGTGCATGCCGATGTCGACGATGACGCGGGCCGCGCGCATCATCTGGGCGTCCAGATAGCCGAGCCGCTCCTCGGCGTCCTTGAGATAGCCGAGCTCGTCCATCAGCCGCTCCGCGTAGAGCGCCCAGCCCTCGCAGTTGGCGCTGACGCCGCCGATGGTCGCCTGGTAGCGGGAGAGGTTCTCGGCGACGTGCGCCCACTGCGCGAGCTGGAGGTGATGGCCGGGAACGCCCTCGTGGTACCAGGTCGACACCAGGTCGTACACCGGGAACCTGGTCTGCCCCATCGTCGGCAGCCACGTACGGCCGGGGCGTGAGAAGTCCTCCGACGGTGCCGTGTAGTAGGGGGCCGCGGCGCTGCCCGGCGGGGCGATGCGGGACTCCACCTTCCGTACCCGCTCGGCGAGTTCGAAGTGCGTGCCGTCCAGTTCCTCGATGGCCTGGTCCATCAGGCCCTGCAGCCACTCGCGGACCTCGTCGACGCCCTCGATGTGCCTGCCGTGCTCATCCAGGTGCGCGAGCGCGACCCACGGGGTCTCTGCGCCTGGCAGAACCTTCTCGGCCTCCTTCTTCATCTCGGTGTGGAGCCGGTGGTACTCGGCCCAGCCGTACGCGTACGCCTCGTCCAGGTCGAGATCCGTGCCGTTGAAGTAGCGCGACCAGCGCGCGTACCGCTCGCGGCCCACGGTGTTCGGCGCGCCCTCGATCGCGGGTGCGTACACGTCACGCATCCAGTCGCGCAGGGCGGCGACGGCGGCGGTCGCCGCGCCTGCGGCCTCGTCGAGTTCCGCCCGCAGGGTGTCGGGGCCGGCCGAGGCGAAGTCCTCGAACCAGCCGCGGCCCGAACCGTCCGTGTCCGACCACTCCGTGAGCTGCTCGATGAACGTCGCGGTGGGGCGCGGGCCCGCGTACAGCTTGCGCTCAAGGCCGAGGGAGAGGGACTCGCGGTAGCCGTCGAGGGCCGTCGGTACGGCCCGCAGCCGCCGGGCGATGGCGGCCCAGTCCTCGTCCGTGTCCGTGGGCGTCACGGTGAACACCTCGCGCACCGCGTGCACGGAGGTATGCATGTTGCCGACGGCCCGCAGGCTCTCCTCGGCGTCGTGCACGCCGAGTTCGGCGGTGAGCCGCTCGCGGAGCAGACGTGCGCAGCGGCGCTCGATGTCACTGTCCGCGCCGGGCTGCCGCTCCGCCTCGTCGAGCCGCGCCAGTGTGGCGCGGGCGAGCGCCGCGAGCGCCTCCTGACCGGCGGGCGAGGTGTCGGGCAACGAGCCCGAACTCTCCTTCACGCCGAGATACGTACCGGTGACCGGGTCGAGGGCGATGAGCTCGTCGACGTAGGCGTCGGCGACCTCGCGGGGCAGCGGGTTCTTCGTCTGTGACATGCGGCCATCCTCATACGGGGACGGCCGGTGCGTCAGCCCTGTTTACCGGGCACGCTGCCGCGTCAGCCCGTTTTCGCCGAGGGCGTGATCGCCGGCGGCTCGGGCGGCAGCAGCGGCCCGCAGTCCCACTGCTGGAAGATCAGCCGGGTCTCGACGCGGGCCACCTCGCGGTGTGCGGTGAAGCCGTCGAGGACCAGCCGCTGCAGGTCCGTCATGTCCGCGACGGCCACATGGACGAGATAGTCGTCCGGCCCGGTGAGGTGGAACACGGTCCGCGACTCGGGCAGCGCCCTGATCCGCTCCACGAACGGGCCGACCAACTCCCGCCGGTGCGGCCTGACCTGCACGGACAGCAACGCCTCCAGGCCACGCCCCAGCTTGGCCGGATCGAGCCGCAGCTGATGGCCCAGGATGATGCCGGCGCGGCGCAGACGGGTCACGCGGTCCAGACAGGTCGAGGCCGCGACCCCCACCTGTGCGGCGAGGTCGCGGTAGGTGGTCCGGGCGTCGTTCTGCAGCAACCGCAGAAGATGAAGATCCACCGGGTCCAGTACGACGGATTCGGCCATGGCCCGAACGTAACACGGACTTCAGAGTCCACCACCCGTTCGGTGTTCAGGCTGCTGGTCATGGACTTCGGCAGCGTTGATGTACGCGACACGTGTGACGACGTAGAGGGAGCGGGCCGGGCGACGGCCGGGGATACGACGGGCGGGAAGGGGGAGGCGGCCAGGGAGGCGGCTCTCGGGGCGGAGGGGAACGGCGTGCGGGGCCCGGCCACCGGCGGTGTGCGGCGCCTGGCCACCGAAGGGCTGCCGGGCCCGGTCGCCGAAGGCTCGCGGGGCCTGGTCGCCGGAGGTTTGCGCGCGCTGGCCACCGAGGCCGTGCACGCCGGGCGGGACGATCTCGCCCGGCAGGGGCTGCACGCCGTACCGATCGATCTGTCCACGACCTATCCGTCGTACGACAGCCGGGGCGAGGCGGCCCGTATCGACGCGTTCGCCACGGACGGGGCCGAGCCGGAGGGCCCGCCGGTCTACGGACGCCTCGGCAACCCGACCGTCGCCCGCTTCGAGACCGCCCTCGCCCGTCTGGAGGGCACCGAGAGCGCCGTCGCGTTCGCGAGCGGCATGGCCGCGCTGAGCGCCGTGCTGCTCGTACGGAACGCCATGGGCCTGCGCCATGTCGTGGCCGTACGCCCCCTGTACGGATGCAGCGACCACCTGCTGACGGCCGGGCTGCTCGGGTCCGAGGTGACGTGGGTCGACCCGGCGGGCATCGCGGACGCCCTGCGGCCGGACACCGGTCTCGTACTGGTCGAGTCGCCCGCCAACCCGACGCTCGCCGAACTCGATCTGCGGGCGATCGCCCACGCCTGCGGAAGCGTTCCGCTGCTCGCCGACAACACCTTCGCCACGCCGGTGCTGCAACGCCCCGCCGGACAGGGCGCGCGGCTCGTGCTGCACAGCGCCACCAAGTACCTGGGCGGGCACGGTGACGTGATGGCGGGGGTGGTGGCCTGCGACGAGGAGTTCGCCGGGCGACTTCGGCAGGTCCGGTTCGCCACGGGGGGTGTGCTGCATCCGCTCGCCGGCTATCTGCTGCTGCGCGGGCTGTCGACCCTGCCCGTACGCGTGCGGGCCGCCTCCTCGAACGCCGCCGAACTGGTCCGGCGCCTCGCCGCCGACCCGCGTGTCGCCCGGGTCCACTATCCGCGGCTCGGCGGCGCGATGATCGCCTTCGAGATCCACGGCGATCCGCACGAGGTGATAGCCGCCGTCCGCCTCATCACCCCGGCGGTGAGCCTCGGCAGCGTCGACACGCTGATCCAGCATCCGGCCTCGATCAGCCACCGCATCGTGGACGCGGAGGACCGGCGCCACAGCGGGGTGAGCGACCGGCTGCTGCGGCTGTCGGTGGGCCTGGAGGACGTGGACGATCTTTGGCGGGATCTGGACGGGGCGTTGGGCCGCGGGTGAGGGTTCCGGCCGGAACGGCGGCAGTAGCGCGCCAGGGCCGTCGCGTGCCGAGCTGCGGAGTGTCCAGCTGTGGCGTGCCGAGCCGCAGCGTGTCCAACTGTGGCTGGCCGAGTTGCGGTGGGACGGGCTGACGAAGAGGTCGCCCGCCTCTTCGTCAGTCCCGCACGGAGTGCTCCGGCTGGTGCTGCTGGGCCTCGTCGTACGACAGCCGCGAACTCACCGCTGCCGCGTCGAGGCGGGCCGTGATGACGAGCGTGCCTTCCTCGATCTGGTAGTCGAGGGGGAGGTCGAGGCCGCGCATTGCGGCGACCATGCCGGTGTTGGACGACTGCGTGACGGCGTACACGCTTTCGCAGCCCGCCTCGACGGCCATCGCCACCAGCCGGCCGAGCAGTTCGCCGCCGATACCGCGCCGCTGCCAGTCGTCCTCGACGAGCAGCGCGATCTCCGTCTCGTCGCCGTCCCAGAGGAGATGCCCGAGCCCGACGATCCGTCCCGACGCGGTCTGCACGGCGAGGGTGCGCCCGAAACGGGGGCTGAGCAGGTGGTTGAGGTACTTGTCCGCGTCGCCGACGGGCCCGTGATAGCGCATGCTCAGCGTGCGCGGCGAGCACCGCTCGTGCATGGCCTTCGCGGCGTCGACGTCACCGGCGTCGGCGCGGCGCACGGTGATGTCGTTGCCCTGCGGGAGTGTGAGGACGTCCTTGCTGTGGGGGATGCGCGGACCCAGCCGGGCGTCCAGCTCGACCAGTGCCCGGGCTCGCGCGAACTCGGTGGGCGTGAACGGCAGATACGGCCGCTCCACAGTGATCACTCCGCCTTCCGGGGCACGCAGCCGCATCACAGTGTCCTCAAGTGCCCCTTCGACGGGCGCCGCTTCGTCCGCGCGATCACCGCGCAGCGACCCGGCGGGCAGCGACCGGATCGTGCAACGCCCCAGCAACTGCCGCAGCGCCAATGGTAGTTCGGCCGCGTCCAGGGCCGTGCGCGTGGCCAGGCCCAGTACCCGGGTGGGCGCGTCCACCAGGTCGTGGGCGTCGGCCCGCTCGATCCAGGTGCCGGCGCCGCCCGCGTGCGACACCGCCCGGATGATGTCGGCGGCCGAGACCTGTGCGGGAACCCGCAGCAGGAACTCGTCCACGGTGCCCTCGGTCAGCGGATGCGTCTGCAGGCTGAGGATGTCGACCTGCTGCCCCGCCAGCGCCGCGCACAGGGACGCCAGCGATCCCGGCTCGTCCCGAACGGTGGTCCGCATCCGCCACAGCACGGTCTCCCCGGCGACGGCGACGCCGACGGCCTCGGGTGCGGTCGCGTCCGCTTCGGACGTCCCGGCGGTCCGCACGGTGGCGGTCGGCCGGGAGCCGGTATCGCCTGCCGGAGGGGCATGGCCGTGGCGGTGTGACCACCATGTGTGGAATCCCGCCGTGGCGACCAGCACGACCGCCGAGATCAGGAGGAGGGTGGGGCCGTCGGGGCCGTGCCCGATGAGGTTAGCCACGGCGTCGGCCACCGCCACCGCCGTGAACAGCGCGGCCAGTTCGACGAGATCCCGACGCCAGTGGTGGACCGGCCGACCGTTTTTCGCACGCTTCACTTGAGACATGTCTTGAGTCATACAGTCACTGTGAAGGATGGGTGTTGCGTGATCACGAACGCTTTGTGACTGATCGGTTAAGTGTGCTTCTGTACTCTTTGTTGCATTTTTTACGACTCAGGCGGCCACCCCGTGATCCAGCGTGGCGCGCAGCCGGCGGGCCTGGGTGACGAGCCGGGACGAGCCGCGCCGGTCCGCCGCCTGTGCGAGATGTGCCATGCAGCCGCGCGCTCCCGTCCGTTCGGCGCATTCGGCGGCGACGGCCAGCAGCTCCCCGAACCCGCGGGCGGACGCGGCGGCGCCGTCCGTCGCGAGATCCGCGAGCAGCACGGGGAGTGCGGCGCGGAGTATCTCCCAGACGGTGGCGTACGCGCCGGTCGTCGCCGCGGTCCGCACGGACTCTGCGAGCCGCAGCGGCTTCACCGCCCCGCGGTGCATCAGCTGGCCCAGATCCGCGCCGAGTCCCTCGGCGTCCAGCTGCCCCCGCGCGGCCAGCACCAGCAGCGCGTCCACCGCGCTGAGCCGGTCCTCCGGGTGACGCGCGCCGAGCCCGTACGCCACACCGAGACGCAGGGCCTCGCCCGCCTGGCCCGGCGCCTCGGCGATCAGCGGCAGTACGGAGGCATCGCCGCGGGTGTCCTCCACCGCGACCGAGGAGAGTTCGCGCAGCAGTCGCGCGGTCACCAGCTCCGGCCGCCCGGGCACCACCGCCAGCCAGTGGTGTCGCTCGGTCCGGTCCCAGGAGTGGGCGCAGTACGCGCGTGCCTCGAAGAGACTCACGGGCCGGCCGAGCCGTCGGAACGCCGGGGGGAACTCTCCCGGCAGCCCGTCGAGTTCGCCGAGGTCGAGCAGGATGCGGACCCCCGAGGTCCGTCGGCTGCTCCTGGGCATGGACGGGCCGTCGGTGGTGAGCCACAGTGCCAGCCGGTTGCCTTCCGCCGTGCCGAGTGCCGCTGCCTGTTCGGCGGTTGCTCTGGCCGCCGCGCTGTCGTCGCGCCGCACCCGGAGCAGCGCCTGTGCGAAGTCGGCAGCCCCGGGCCGGGCACCCAGTCGGCGGTACTCGTCGAGGCGGGCCACCAACTCGTCCGGCTCCAGAAGTCCGGATCCCCAGGTCGGCGCGGCCAGCAGGAACGGCAGCGGGTCGGTGCGCAGGCGGTGGGCCGCCTCCCACAGACGGGCGTTGAAGGCGGCGGCCGGCGCGCTGTGTACACAGGGGTCAGCGATTGGCCCGTGATCGACGGCCTTGCGCAGCGTGGCCGTACTCACCTGGCCGGCCAGGGTCGCGAGCACGACCTCCAGACCGCGCGGGTTCTCGCGGAAGTACCCGTCCACCAAGGTGTACTGCGGGCCGGCGTCGACCCACCACCGTCTCGCGACCACCGGCTCCAGGGCTTCGGCCAGTGCCTCCCGGTCCCGGTACGCATGCCGCACCAGGCCGTCCAGGGTGCGCTCGAACGTCGCCACGTCACCCCCGGAGGCCAGCAGGGCGCCGACCTCCTCCGCCAGCTCGACCGCGGAGTCCGGCGCGGGCGGGACCCGAGCCGGCTCGGGCGCGGGCGGGAGCAGCTCCGCATACGGCTCCGGCACCACGTCGGCCCCGTCCAGGCCCAGCGCTTCCGCGGCGCGCACGCGCAGGCCCGGGCTCAACTCCTCGGCCGCGTCGGCCACTTCGCCCCGCACCCCCGGGGACGCCGCGGCGAGGTGGCGCTCGACCAGCTTCAGCGCGCGTTCCTGCACGTCCGTGTCCTCGTGTCCGAAGGCCTGGGCCACCGCGGGGAGCAGCTCGGCCACGCTCGACGGGTCGCGCCGGAGCGCCTTCCCGAGGAGTACGAGCTGAGCCCGGACCAGCTTCTTCTCCGTACGGAAGAGCACACCGCCGGACATCTCCGCGAGCTGCCGGGGTGTCAACTCGCCGTCCAGCGCGAGGGAGCCGAGCACCGACTGGGCGTGCGAGGCCACCGTGGACGCGGCGTCGGAGGCGAGCGCCAGCCAGTCGGCGGCCCGCTCCCGCTCCTCGTCCCGGGTCAGCTCCAGTGCCGTCAGCAGCCGCAGGAACACCCGGCAGTCGGACGGCACACCGCCGCGGAGCAGACGGGCCACACAGGCGTCGACCGTGGCCTTCCGGTCGAGGGCGCCTTCGCGGGTGAGCTGCGCGAGCGCGTTGAACCAGCTGTCCGGGCCGTCACCGAACAGCCAGTCCAGACGGCTCCCGATGTCCGGGATCTCGAAGACGGCGGCGACCAGCTCCGCCGTGTACGGATCCTGGCGAAGCCGCTGAAGGATGGTGTCACCGCGCTGCCACAGGCTGCCGACCTGCTCGATCCAGCCCACCACGTACGTCTCGCTCGTCGGCACCGGGCAGCCGGAGAGCCGTACCAGGCCCGACATCAGCTCGTACGGCACCTGGGCGAGCGGCGGGCGCTTCGCGAGTCGGTGCGCCACGTCGCCCAGCCAGTCGCGCTCCCGGTCTCCCAGCACATGGAGCAGCACTCCGGGCGAGGCCTGGGACCAGCGCAGGTCGGCGGCGGTGAGCCAGGTCGCCGTCCCGGCCGCGCCCGTGTGGCAGGCGGCCCCGGCCGCGTGCAGCGCGGGATACGCCTTCCTCGACGCGGCGTCCCAGGGCGCGGCCCGCAACTCCTTGCGGAGGTCCTTCAACGCGGGCAGACAGGCCCGTCGTTCGGCATCCGTCATCCCGTCCAGCAGCCCCGCGGCCTCGCCCATCCGCCCCGCCCGCACAGCCCCCAGCAACGCTTCACTCGCCGACACCGCACCACTCATCGCGCACCCCCGTCGATCAGAACCTCTGCTTGCGCCTCTGTCTCAACCCGTGCCTCTGTCTGTCCGGCCACCGATCCCCGGCGGGCCATCCGCACGGCCAGTGCGTGCTTGCACGGTCCGCGCCCGCCCCGGTACTTGGCCCACCACAGGCAACTGCAGTTCAGCACTCCCGCGTCGTCGCGCACCCGGTGCGCGTGCCCGTCCTGCGCGGTCACCGTGCCGAGCACGCCGTCCAGGACCACCGCGCCCTCCGCCACGAGCGCCAGGGCGGCCCGCAGACGTGGGTTGTGCCGCTCCACGCGCCCGGCGTCGTAGGGCAGTTCACGGTGGAAGTAGGCCGCTTCCGCCGTGTCGTACCCCACGCGACCCGAGGTGCCCAGGCGGACCAAGGCGGCCCGCACGCGCTCGGCCGGTAGGCCCGAGGCGGCGGACAGGTCCCCGACGTCGATCCGGGGCTCCCAGGCGAGGAGCACCGAGATCAGCTCCGCGTCCTCGGCGGCCTCGTCGGTGGCCAGCGCGTCCAGGACGCCGCCCTCACCGGAGAATCCCCGCGAAGCCTCCGGGGACAGCGTCAGCGTGAGCCGCATCCCGGGCAGTACGACCTCCCAGGCACTGGCCGCCGTGGCGGCCCCGGCGAGCGAAGGACCGTACACCCGCAGTGCCGTCGCATGGCGGAGCACCCTCTGGAGGGCGATCAGGCGCTCCGGGCCCGGCAGGCACACGGCTCCGGTCACCGGCCTGGTCGTGGGCCGCAGACCGCGCCCGGCCGGCACGACCCACCCCGCGCTTCCGGAGGCGCCACGCGTCGTGGAACGGGGCAGCGACCGCAGGAACCGCACAGCCTCCGCCGCGGGCAGTTCGGCCCGCAGGTCGAAGCCGGCCGCTATCACCTGGGCCTCGGCGAACCCTCGCAGCCACCGGTCCGGCAGCGGCACCTTCTTCTCCACGACCGGCCCGTCGAGCGTGGTCACGGCCATCTCGTCCGGGCCGACGCGCAGGTGCAGCGGATCGTCCGAGCCGATCCTCGACAGGGCCTCCCGCAACGGGTTGTTGACGTCGACGTTCGTCGTGCCGTGGCCCACCTCGCCGCCGTCCAGGCCCGTGTCCAGCACGTCCAGCCGCGCGTACACCCCACCGCAGCCGGAGAAGGACTCGAAGCGGAGCCGGTCGCCGTTGCCGGTGACCACCGGGTCCAGCGAAGCGAGCAGCTGCCGCTGGTAGTACCGCGTGCCCGCCACATCGGCCACCGCGAGCAGACCGGCCGAGGCCACCCGAGGCGACGTCAGGAAGCCCGCGAAGAACCGCGGATGGTCCTCGACACCGCGGGGCGTCGCACCTCGCGAGGTCTCAAGTCCCAGGCGCCGTCCGTCCGGTGCGGACTCCAGCGCGGAGGGTCGGGTGTAGGCCACGGCCTGCAAAGATCGCGTCATGGAAAAACCGTAGAGGCGACCACTGACAATCGGCCCTGACCTGCGAAGACGCAAGCATTGACCCAACGGCCGTGCCGCGCACCGGGGGATGACTCCGGTACGCGGCACGAGGTTCGAGGCTACGGGACCTGCGCCCCGCGCAGACGCCAAATCCACCTGCCGACGCGCGCAGACGTGAACTCGGGGCCCGCTCGTACGCGGAGCCGGCGACACGCTCGTACGCGGACCCGCCGAACCGCTCGTCCACGGGCCCGCGAACTACTGCCCCACACGCCCCGGCTGCAGCACCTTCGTGAACAGCACCGAACCTCCCGTCGCCCGCAGACGGACCGTCAGTTCGCCGCTGTCACCGTCGATGTCGACCTCGCCGTAGTACTGGGGCGATTCCATGGGCGAGACGTTCGCCCTGTCGGGTGCCTTGACGAAGACCCGGTCCGGACCGAACGTGCCGTCCAGCGCGTTCGCCTGGAAACCGCCCGCGGCGAGCGGACCGGAGACGAACTCCCAGAACGGTGCGAAGTCCTTGAAGGCCGCGCGCGACGGATCGTAGTGCTGCGCCGAGGTGTAGTGCACGTCCGCCGTCAGCCACACCGTGCCGGTGATCTTGCGGTGCTTCACGAACCGCAGCAGCTCCGCGATCTGGAGCTCGCGGCCGAGCGGCGCGCCAGGGTCGCCCTGCGCGACGGCCTCGATGTCCGTGGCGCCGTCCGGCACGACCAGACCGAGCGGCATGTCCGAGGCGATCACCTTCCACACGGCGCGCGACCGTGCCAGCTCCCGCTTCAGCCAGACCAGCTGCTCCGCGCCCAGGATGCCGTTGGTGTCGTCGGGCTGCCGGTCCGGGGAGTTGGCGTTGCGGTACGTACGCATGTCGAGCACGAACACGTCCAGCAGCGGACCGTGGCGCACGACCCGGTGCACCCGGCCGTCCTCGCCCGTGGACGGGAGCGTGGAGATCGGGAAGTACTCGCTGAACGCCTTGCGGGCGCGGGAGGCCAGCGTGTCGACGTCCTTCACCGTGTAGCGGGCGTCGGTGAGGATCTCGCCCGGGTACCAGTTGTTGACGACCTCGTGGTCGTCCCACTGGGTGATCGTCGGCACCTGGGCGTTGAACCGGCGTACGTTCTCGTCGAGCAGCGAGTAGCGGAAGTTGCCCCGGTACTCGGCGAGGGTCTCCGCGACCTTGGACTTCTCCTCGGTGGTGACGTTCCGCCAGACACGGCCGTCCGGGAGCGTCACCGACGCCGACAGGGGGCCGTCCGCGTAGATCGTGTCGCCGCTGCACAGGAAGAAGTCCGGGTTCAGACGGCGCATCTCCTCGTAGGCGTAGAGGCCGCCGATGTCCGGGTTGATGCCCCAGCCCTGGCCCACGATGTCGCCCGACCAGAGGAACCGGACGTCCTGGCGCCGCTTGGCGGGGGCGGTCCGGAAGGTGCCCGGTACGGGCTCACCGGTGCGGCGGTAGTCGTCCGGGTCGGCCAGCGTCACCCGGTAGTGGATCTGCTCGCCGGCCGGCAGACCGCGCAGCGGGACCGTACCCGTGAAGTCCGTGTCGGCGCCGAGGAGCGGGCCGTGCCACCGTTTCGGCCTGCGGAACGACTCGGTCGCGGAGGTCTCCACGATCATGCGCGCGGGACGGTCGGAGCGCACCCACACGAGGCCGGAGTTCGTGGTCACGTCTCCGGCCTGCACACCCCATTGCGCCTTCGGCCGACCCGACAGGGCGAACGCGGGAGCCGTGCCCGCGGAAGAGGGCAGGGCGAGCGCCGCCGACGCGGCGAGCGAGCCGCGCAGGACGCTGCGGCGGCCGGGGAACGGGTGCGGCGGGCGGTGTGACATGGGACGCCTCCTGGGACGGGTTCGACCAGTGTGCAGGGCCACACTTACTGGTGTGCCGCAGCGCGCACACAAACCACAAGTGAACAAACACGATCCGCTCCGCTGGGTTGGGCCGGGGTGGTGCGGGTGGGAGGATGGTGTGAGATGTGTGAGAGCTGGTCGCGCAGTTCCCCGCGCCCCTGCGGGGGTGGGGTTTGTGGGTATGTGCCGCATGCCGTCGGCCGAGCGCGCCGTTCCCCGCGCCCCTTATGGGGCGGACTTCACCGCCGTCGCCATCAAGTGCACGCCCTCTCGGATGCGGGTCGGGGAGACGTGGGCGTAGCCGAGTACGAGGCGTACGACGTCGTCCTTCGTCGGAGCGCGGGTGTAGTCCGTGAGGGGGCGGACGGCGATGTCGGCCGTGGTCATGGCCTCCAGGAAGTGGTCCTGCGGTCCGTAGCGGTCGGGCAACGTGGCGATGACATGGAGGCCGGCGGCGATGCCGGAGATCTCCGCGCCGGGGAAGTGGTCCTCCAGGGCCGCGACGAGCGTGTCGCGGCGCTCCTTGTACGCACGCTGGCAGCGGCGGAGTTGGCGGTCGTAGTCGCCGCGCTCCACGAAGCGGGCGAGCAGGGCCTGATCGACGACGGGATTGCCGAGGTCCATCGTGCGCTTGCGCTCGACGACCTCCTCGGCCAGCGCCGCCGGCACCAGCAGCCAGCCGAGCCGCAGCCCGGGCGCCAGGGACTTGCTGACCGACCCCGTGTACGCGACGTGCTCCGGATCGAGTCCCTGAAGGGCGCCCACGGGCGCTCGGTCGTACCGGAAGTCCCCGTCGTAGTCGTCCTCCACGACGAGCCCGTCCATGTCGCGTGCCCAGTCGAGGAGTTCGGTGCGGCGCCGCGCGGAGTACGCGATCCCCGACGGGAACTGGTGCGCCGGCGTCGTCACCACCGCCCGCACTCCTGACGCCCGGAGCGGCCCGGTGGCCAGCCCTTCGTCGTCCAGGGGCAGCGGTACGGTGCCGATGCCCGCCGACGCGTACAGGGTGCCGTGCTCCGGGCTCGCGGGATCCTCCACACCGACGGTTCGCACCCCGCGCGCGTGGAGTACGAATCCGAGCAGCGTCATCGCCTGCGCCACGCCGGAGACGACCATCACCCGTTCCGGATCCGCGACCACGCCCCGGCGACGGGCCAGCAGCTCCGCGAGAGCCGTACGCAGCCGGGGCAGCCCGCGCGGGTCCGGGTATCCCAGTGTGTGGTGCGGCAGTTCGGCGAGCACTCCGCGCTGCGCGGCCGACCAGGCGGCGCGCGGGAACAGCGACAGGTCGGGGGTTCCGGGCAGGAAGTCGGCCCGGGCACCGGGCGAGCGGGGAGCGAGGTCCCGCGCGCGGGGGAGAGCGGCGCGGACGGCCCCGCCGACCCACGTCCCGGCACCCCGGTCGCTGCGCAGATAGCCCTCCGCGGTCAACTGCTCGTAGGCCTCGGTGACCAGGCCCCGGGACACCCCGAGATCGGCGGCGAGTTCGCGGCTGGACGGCAGCCGGGTGCCGGAAGCCAGCCGCCCCGAACGGACCGCCTCGCGCAGCGCGGCCTGCAGCGAACGGCCACGCGCGCGTGCCGGTGCCGAAGCGGCAGGCAGGAGCAGCTCCCACGCGGCGGCCCACTCCGCCGCTCCGGGCGTATCCGGATTGGTCCCCGATGACGTCATGGAAGTGGACCTTAAACCGGGCCGCCGCCCTTCATAGCGTCACGGGCATGAACGCCACCACCACCCGCGGGGCCCTGCTCGCCGCCCTCGCCTGCGTCCTCGTCGGAGGCTCCTTCACCGCCAACAGCGTCCTGGGCCACTACCCGTACGCGGGCGGCCAGTTCCTCCGCTACGGCCTCGCCTGTCTGCTGCTCCTGCCGCTGGTCGGACGGGGCGGCGCGGCACCCCTGCGCACTTTGACCGCGTCCCAGTGGACACGGCTCGCGCTGCTCGCGGCCGTCGGCATGGTCGGGTTCAACCTCGCCGTGATCGCGGCCGAACGCTCCGCGGAACCCGCGGTACCGGGTGTCTTCGTAGGCTGCGCCCCGGTCGTCGTGGCCGTTCTCGTACCTCTACTGGAGGGCCGCCGGCCCCAACGGATCGTCCTGTACGGGGCGTTGCTCGTGGCCTGCGGGGCCTTCGCCGTCCAGGGGTGGGGACGCGCCGACGGAGCCGGAATCGCCTTCTCCTTGTGCGCGCTCGTCGGAGAGGTCGGCTTCGCGGTGCTCGCCGTGCCCGTGCTGCGACCGCTCGGGCCACGGCTGCTGTCCGCCACCGTGTGCGGAGTCGCGGCCGTCGAGTCGGCGGTGGCCGGGGTGATCGTCGACGGCCGCGCCTGGCTGCGGACACCCGACACCACCGAGACCGCCGCACTGCTGTGGCAGGCGGCGATCGTCACGGTCATCGGCTTCGTCTGCTGGTACATGGGCATGCAGCGCATCGGCGCGGAGCGCGCCACGCTCTTCTCCGGGCTCATCCCCGTCGCGGCGGCCTGCACGGCCCCGCTCGTCGGAACGGGCTCCTACGGGCCGCCCCAGGCCGTCGGCAGCGCCCTGGTCGGTGCCGGAGTCGCCCTGGGATCAGGCGCGTTGAGCCGTTGGACGCGAGGCGGGTCAGCGGCTGCCGTCCAGGACGACCCGGGCGACCAGCGCCGGATCGTCGTTCATCGGGACGTGCCCACAGCCGGGCAGCCGCACCAGCCGGGCCCGCGGAATGATCTGCTTGGCCCGGATCCCCTGGCGGCGCACCAGAATCCGGTCCCGGGTGCCCCACGCGACGGTGACGGGAAGCCCGGGGACGTCGTCGGAGAACTGCACCGAGCCGCCGGCCCTGAGCGTCTCGGCGAATCCCTGGGCATTGGCCAGCGCGAGGGTCTCGGCGACGACCGCCTCGGGTGAACGGCGGCCCGGGCGCGCGTAGATGCTGCTCGTCAGCACGGTGCGGCCCGCCGCCGACCGGGACAGGCGCTCGACCATCGGCAACGGCATGCTCCGCGCGGCAGCCCGCATCGCCTGCAGCAGACCGAACGCGTACCGCCGCTCGACGGGGGACCAGAACCCGGCGGGCGACAGCGCCGTGACGGACCGTACGAGCTTCTCGCGGCCCAGCTCAAGCGCGAGCAGCCCGCCCAGGGAGTTGCCCGCCACATGGGGCCGGTCGAGGTCCAGTGCCTCGCACAGCCCGCTGAGCGCGGCGTTCATCGTCGGCAGGTCGTGGGCGAGTCCGTCCGGCAGCGCGGGTGATTCGCCGAAGCCGGGCAGGTCCACCGCGATCACGTCGCGCTCGGCCGCCAGGATGTCGACGACCGGGTCCCAGGCCTGCCGGTGGTGGCCAATCCCGTGCAGCAGGAGGAGCGGTTCGCCGCTGCCCACGCGCGCGTACGCGAGGGTCACGGTCCGCGGGCCATGCGGAGAGGGGACGCTGAAGGAGACCGTGGCGGACATGGAGCTGCTCCTCGTCTGATGACCGGCTGACTCCTAGACAGCTTGTCAGCAATTGCTACCCGCGGGTAGCCCCCGGATGCCGCCAACCTCCGGGATGCACGGCCCTCGACGTCTTCCGCGCACCTCCCGACCGGTCCCGTATGCGGGCCGCCGTGTGCGGGACCACGCGTTATTCGCCTGGACACGACCCGACACGTCGGGTTGGGATGGTGCCGTGGCTACCGACACCGTGACCGAGGTCTTCGAAGAACACCGGCCCGTCCTGACGGGCGTCGCCTACCGCATGCTCGGCCGGGTGGCCGACGCCGAGGACGTGGTCCAGGAGGCATGGCTGCGCTGGTCCGGCGCCGACCGCTCCGACGTACGCGAACCGCGCGGATACCTGGTGCGCGTCACGACACGGCTCGCCATCGACCGGCTGCGGCTCGCCCAGACCCGCAAGGAGGCCTACGTAGGGCCCTGGTTGCCCGAGCCGTACGTCACCGACTTCGGGGCCACCGTCCCCGACACGGCGGAGCGGGCGGTGCTCGCCGACTCCGTCTCCCTGGCCGTTCTCGTCGTCCTGGAGTCCCTGTCGCCCCTGGAACGCGCGGTGTTCGTGCTCCGGGAGGCCTTCGGCTATCCGTACGCGGACATCGCGGTCACGCTCGACCGCAGCGAGTCCGCCGTCCGGCAGCTCGCCGGGCGGGCCCGTCGGCATGTCGAGGAGAAGCGACCGCGCTACGAGGTGGACCCCGCCGAACAGCGCGATCTCACGGAACGGTTTCTCGCCGCCGCGACGGAGGGTGATATCGACGGGTTGATGTCTCTGCTGGCACCCGACGTACGCCTGGTGGGCGACAGTGGTGGCCGCGCCCAGGCACCGCTGCGCGTCCTGGAGTCGGCCGACAAGGTGGGCCGCTTCATCGCCGGAATCTCGCAGAAGGGCGTTGCGGACGCATCGTTCCGCTTCCTGGAGGTCAACGGCGGACCGGCGCTCCTCGTGCTCTCCGGCGACAAGCCCGACAGCGTCCTCCAACTGGACGTCGTGAACGGCCGGATCCAGTGCGTCTACATCATCCGCAACCCTGAGAAGCTGCTGTCGCTCGCCGTCGACTGACACGCACCGCCCGGCCCGAGCCCCCGTCCACCAGACGGGGGCTTTGTCTTTGTGTCACGAATACGGCGCATCGCGAACGCCGCATGAACGCTCTGTGCAAACACACCTGTGCGAGCTGTAACGGATCGAGGATTGGTCTTGACCAAGGGTTGGGGCCGCCATATGGTCGCAGGGATAGTGCAGGAACCTTTAATAAACAAGGGCGTTAAAAGCCGCCGGGACACGGCGATTGCGGAGGACACGGTGGGGACCACGCAGTTGGATACGGTGCCGGAGCCCAAGTACTGGCATCTCAAGACCGTGCTCAGCGAAGCACTGGACTCCGAGTTCTCGGTGGGCGAGATCCTGCCCAACGAGCGTGATCTCGCAGCCCGGTTCGGCGTCGCGAGGGCCACGCTCCGCCAGGCCCTGGAGCAGCTCGAACTGGAAGGCCGGCTCCAGCGCCGCCGCGGAGTCGGCACGACCGTGGCACCGCCGCGCATGGGCGTGGCCGTCGGATCCGAGCAGCACACCTGGCCCGGCGCGGTCGGCGACGCCTGGCAGCTTGCGGACTGCACGCTGGCGGTCCCGCCCTCGGCGGTGGCCAAGGCCCTGGAGACCGACCCCGACGAGCAGGTGCACATCGTGCGCCGCTCCCGGGTGACGCACGGTCAGCCCGTCGCCGCCGAACTGCTCTACATCCCGGCCGCCTCGGTGCCCGACCTCTCCGGCATCGACGCACCCTCGGGAGCCGCACGCGCGCGTGCCGTGCTGCGCGAGCTCCAGCACCTCGGCCTGGAGGGCCAGAACCGCTCCGTGGAACTGGGCTCGGCCCGCGCGGACGACGCCAAGGAACTCGACCGGCTCCCCGGCGCGCCCGTCCTCGTCGTCACGACCCGCTTCGTCGCCGAGGGAGGCACGGCAGCGGTCTCCGTCGCCACCTACCGTGCCGACACCTGCCGGCTGACGTTCGGCGACTCGGGCGGCGTCGAGATCCACCACGACCCGGAGCGCCGCGCCTCCTGACGACCCTTCACCCGTACGCGTCGCGCCCCGGGACTCCGGGCCGCGACGCGTTCCGGTTTCCGCGCAGGGCCGTCGTTCAGCGGCGTGCCGTCACGGTGCCCTCCACCGCGAAGAGCTGCTCCTCCACATGGTCGAGCGCCAGCCGCAGCGCGCCCGTCGCCACCGCGGCCTCGCCCAGGAGCGACAGCGTCACCCGGGGCGGACGCAGACAGTAGCGGGCCAGCTCCTTGCGCAGCGGCTCCAGTACGCCGTCGATGCCCGCCGCCCAGCCGCCGATCACCACGAGCTCGGGATCGAGCGCCAGGACGAGCGCGGCCACGTCGTGGACCAGACGCTGGATGAAGCGGTCGACGGCCGCCAGGGCCCGTTCGTCGCCCTCACGCGCGTGGGTGAACACTTCCGCGACGGCCTGCTCGTCCAGGGGATGCAGCGGCTCGTCCGTCGTGGACAGCAGCGTCTCCGGAGTGACCTCGCGGCCCAGCAGGTGGAGCGCGCCGATCTCGCCGGCCGCGCCCCCGAAGCCGCGGTGCAGCCGCCCGCCGATGAGGGATCCGGCGCCCGGGCTCAGTCCGGCCAGCACGAACACCATGTCGTCGGACTCGGTGGCCGCGCCCTTCCAGTGCTCCGCGACCGCCGCCGCGTTGGCGTCGTTCTCGACCAGCACCGGGCACTTGAAGGAACGGCGCAGCCGCTCGCCCAGCGGAAGCCCCGTCCACTCCGGCAGCGCGGTACCGAGGCGTACGGTGCCGTCGGCCTCCACTATCCCGGGCGAGGCCACGCCCACGGCACGCAGGGACCCCCGCGCGACCCCCGCGCGGCGCAGCAGCTCCGCGACGGCCGTACGCAGCCGTTCGAGCCGTTCGTCCGCCGACGCGGTCTCGCACACGTCCTTGGCGAGCGAGCCGAGGATCCGGCCGTCCAGGTCCGAGAGGAGCGCGGCCACGCGGTGCGGGCCGATCTCCAGGCCCAGCAGATGGCCAGCCTCCGCCCGGAAGCGGAACCGGCGCGCGGGACGGCCCTGGCGCCGGGCAGCACCCTCCTCGGCCGCAGTCTCGACGACGAGCCCGCCCTCTATGAGCCCCTCCACGACACCCTCGACCGTGGGCCGGGACAGCCCGGTCACCCGGGTGATCTCGGTGAGCGTCGCGAACTCCGTGGCGCGCAGCGCGTGCAGCACCACCGCGGAGTTGATCCTCCGAAGCAGAGAGGGATCCCCGCCGGTCAACCGCCCCAACGTCCGTCCTCCCAGCTAGTGCGCGTGTTGGTTGGGCGGATCGTACTCGGCGCGACGGCCTCCGGCGAGTGCCGGGGACCCCCTCCTTGCCAGGGGCCCGGTTCAGCCGGGCGCCACGAACCCCGACTCGTACGCCGCGATCACCGCCTGCGTACGGTCCCGCGCCCCCAGCTTCGCCAGTACGGAGCTGACGTGGGACTTCACCGTCTCGGTACCCACGATCAGCCGCGTGGCGATCTCCGCGTTCGACAGACCCCGGGTCATCAGCCGGAGAACCTCCGCCTCGCGGTCGGTCAGGGCCGCCCGGTCCAGCGCGGCCCGGGCCGCGGGATTCCCGCCACCGACGCCGTACTCGGCGGCCAACTGCCGTACCGAAGCCGGGAACAGCAGCGACTCGCCCTCGGCGACCAGCCGCACCGCGTTCACGATCTCGGCCGGCCGCGCCCGCTTGAGCAGGAAACCGTCGGCACCCGCGCGCAGCGCCTCGTACACGTACTCGTCGTTCTCGAAGGTCGTCACCACGAGGATCTTCGGCGGGTTGTCGACCGTCCGCAGCACCGCGCGCGTGGCCTCGATGCCGTCCAGGAGCGGCATACGGACGTCCATCGCGACGACATCGGGTCGCAACTGCCGGACCAGCGGGATCACCGCCGCCCCGTCGGCCGCCTCCCCGACGACCTCGATGTCGGGCTGCGCCTCCAGAACGGCGCGCAGACCCGCGCGTACGAGGGGTTCGTCGTCGACAAGCAGAACGGTGACCGGCACCCGGCCAGCGTAGGTCAGCGCAGCGGCAGCTCGGCGTGCACCTGCCAGTCACCCTCGTCCGGACCGGTCCGCGCGCTGCCGCCCAGCAGCGCGGCCCGCTCCCGTATGCCCCGCAATCCGCTGCCCCGGCCGGGCCCCGTTATGTCCACCGTCAGCGGATTGCGCACCTCCAGGGAGAGCGCCCCGCCGTCGACGGCGATACGGACCCGGACGGGCACGGAACCCGCGTGCCGCAGCACATTGGTCAGCGACTCCTGGAGGATGCGGTAGCCCTCGCGCGAGACCGGGCCGGGCACCGTCTCCACGGGGCCCGTCACCTCGGCGTCCACCTTCGCCCCCGAGGCGCGCGCCGACTCCAGGAGGCGGTCGGCCTCCACCAGCGTCGGCCGACTGCTCGCGGGACGCTCCGACTCCCGCAGCACGCCGAGCACCCGCTCCAGATCCTCCAGCGCGGCCCGGCCCGTGTCCTCGATCGCGACCAGGGCCCGGTCGGTGAATCCGGGATCGCCCGCGGCCCGCGCGGCACCCGCCTGCACCACGGCCACCGTCAGCGCGTGCCCGATCGAGTCGTGCAGCTCGCGGGCGATGCGCGTGCGCTCCAGGAGGCGTTCGGTGCGCTCTTCCAGGGCGGCGACCCGCTCGGCCGGCGACGGCCCGAGGAGGCGGCGCGCGACAGCCGTGATCAGCTCGCCGACACCGACCACCAAGGCGTACATCACGACGAGGGGGAGCGGCGCCAGGAGACCGTACGCCCAGTGCGGCTGCGAGATGGTCAGGAGCGGGTTGTCCGTCACCGCATGCCCGAGCGCGGCCGCGGTCAGGTCGTACGTCAACATCGGACCCCAGATGGTGGCGAACCCGGCCACCGTTCCCAGCGCCATCCGTGCTTCCAGCCACAGCACCGTGCGCGAGCGGTCCCGCCAGGTCGCCGACGGCTGCACGGAGATCCCCGAGTCCTTCTCGCCCGGCGTCAGCAGCAGTTGTGCCTGGACCCCTTCCCCCAGACGCACGGCCGGGATCAGACCGAGCGGAATCAGTGGAAGCGCGACACCCCACGGCTGGGACGGGAAGATGTACATCCACACGCTGACGAGCAGCACCGGCGTCCACAGGTGCAGCAGACGGGTGTACGTCGTCCCGCGGGTCAGCGGGCGCAGCAGGCGGGCCATTCCGTCATCGTGCCAGCCACCACTGACAACGAGCCTCCCCCGAGCGAGGGAGACGCTCTCCCCGGGCGGGGGAGGCCCAAGACCCCTCCCGGCAGCCAGCCTTGGGGCATGACCAGCATCGACGTCCAAGACCTCACCAAGGAGTACGGCGCCACGCGGGCCGTGGACCGGCTGACCTTCAGCGTCGTGCCGGGCCGCGTCACCGGATTCCTCGGTCCCAACGGCGCCGGGAAGTCCACCACCATGCGGCTCGTGCTCGGCCTGGACCGGCCCACGTCCGGCACCGCCACTCTGGGCGGCCGGGCGTACGCGACGCTCGACGAGCCGCTGCGGCACGTCGGCGCCCTGCTCGACGCGCAGGCCGCGCACGGATCGCGCACCGCACGGGACCATCTGCGCGTGCTCGCCGCGAGCAACCGCCTTCCCGAACGCCGCGTGGACGAGGTCCTGGAGGAGGCGGGACTCGCCTCGGTCGCCCGCCGCCGCGTCAGGACGTACTCCCTGGGCATGCGCCAGCGGCTGGGCATCGCCGCCGCGCTCCTCGGTGACCCGCCGGTGGTGCTGCTCGACGAGCCGTCGAACGGGCTCGACCCCGAAGGCATCATCTGGATCCGGGAGCTGATGCGCCGGCTGGCCCGGGAGGGACGCACCGTGCTCGTGTCCAGCCACCTGATGAACGAGACCGCGTCGTTCGCCGACCACCTCGTCGTCCTGGGGCGTGGCCGCCTCCTCGCCGACACTCCGATGCAGGAGTTCATCCACGCGCGCGTGGATCCCCGCGTACGCGTCCGTACCACGGACGGCGCGGCACTCCGGGACCTGCTCGCCCGGCACGGGTACGACGCCGTGGAAGGGGAGGGGGAACGGTGGATCGTGAGCCACGCGCGCGTGGACGACATCGGCCGCCTCACCTCCGGAGCGGGCCTTCCCATCCTCGAACTCGCGGCGCAGGAGGGCACGCTGGAGCAGGCCTACCTGGATCTGACGGCCACGGAGGCAGAGTTCGCCGCCCAGTCCCCGACTCAGCCGCAGGAGGCCTGACCGTGCCGTTCGCACCCGTACTCCACTCGGAGTGGCTCAAGATCCGCACCCTGCGGTCGCTCGTCGCGGGACTGGGCGCCCTCGTCCTCGTCACCGCCGCGTTCTCCGCACTCGCCGGCCTCGACAACTCCGCGGACGCGGACTTCGACCCCTTGTTCTCGGCGTTCTTCGGCGTCAGCTTCGGGCAGATCGCCGCGATCACGTTCGGCGCGCAGGCCGTCTCGGCCGAGTTCCAGGGAGGCGCCCTGCGGGTCTCGCTGTCCGCCGTACCCCACCGCGGACGGTGGTTCGCGGCGAAGGCGACGGCCATCGGCGTGCCCGTCCTGGCCGTCGGCCTCCTCACCGGATGCGTGAGCCTGGCCGTGGGCAAGGCCGTCCTCGGCGAGCGGGCAAGCGGGATGAGCTGGGGCGAGGGGCTGCGGGGAGTCGTGGGCTGCGGGATCTACCTGGCGCTGATGGCCCTCTTCGCGGCCGGGCTGGCCATGCTGCTGCGCAGCGGCGTCGCCACGCTGAGCATCCTCATCCCCTTCCTCCTGATCGTCTCCTTCGTGGTCGGGGACGTGTCGGGGAGCGCCGCCGACTTCCTGCCCGACAAGGCGGGGCAGGTGGCACTGCACGAGACATGGGGCGGCGCGCTCGGGCCGTGGACCGGGCTCGCGGTGACGGCGGTGTGGGCGGGGGCCGCACTCCTGGCCGGAGCCTGGAGCGTTCGCCGACGGGACGCGTGAACCCGAGGGCCCGTTGTCACCTGACGGGCCGCCAAGTGTCAGTGGTGACCGCTTTACTGGACTTCATGACCACTGAGCGACACCTCGCCACGATCGACGAGCTGTGCGTCCGCGACTTCCCCGCGGCGCACGGCTGGTCGGACATCGGCGCGGGGGGACCCGGCTACCACCTGGTGGTGCTGGAGACGACGCACGGCTTGGGGACTGGTGACCAGGGGGAGCGGACGGAGATCACGGACCAGTTCACCGCCTACAGGGAGGGCGTCGCAGAGCGGCTGAACCAGCGTTGGGGAGAGGCGTACCCCACGAGCCTGGACGGTGTCTTCCTGCGCTCCGAGGACCCGGACGAGCAGATACCGAAGCCGTGGGCCTACCTCAGCGCCTACGTGAGATACGTGGACCTGTGGGAGGCCGACGGCACCGGACGCTGGGTCGCCGTCGGGGTCTCGGAGCCGAGGGAGGGGCTGGAGGTCCAACTCTTCGCGCTGGTCACGGAGTTGGCCCCGCCGTGACGGGTCCCCGAGTCGGCCCTGCCGAGGCCCGTCACGCCTGCGAGGCCTCCCGCAACCGGCCGAACTCCTCCGCCATCGTCGCCGCCGTCCAGTGCGCGTTCAGACCACTGGGGTTGGGCAGCACCCACACACGGGTCGAACCGAACGTCCGCTCCTGAGGCCCGATCTTGGCCTTGCGGTCGTCGAAGGCCGCCCGGTAGGCGGTCACGCCCACCACGGCGAGCCACCGGGGCCGCAGCCGCTCCACCCTGGCGGCGAGCAGCCGCCCGCCCTCCCGGTACTCGTCCGCGCTCAGCTCGTCCGCCCGGGCCGACGCCCGCGCCACCACATTGGTGATGCCGAGCCCGTACGAGAGCAACTCGCCCTGCTCCGACGGCTTCAGCAGCCGGGGCGTGAAGCCGGACAGATGCAGGACCGGCCAGAAGCGGTTGCCGGGGCGGGCGAAATGGTGGCCCGTCGCAGCCGTCATGAGGCCGGGGTTGATGCCGCAGAACAGCACCTGGAGACCGTCCGCGACGACGTCCGGCACGAGCCGGTCGCGGGCGGCCTCCAGTTCGGCGGGGGTGAACCGCGTCAGAGGATCGCCCCCGGCGTGTAGCCCGCGGCCTCCGGGTGCTGCTTCACGATCTCCTCGATCCGGGCCACGACGGCGGCGACCTGGTCGGCCGCGGCGCCCGTGAAGGACAGCTTGTCGGCCATCAGCGCGTCGAGCCCGGCCCGGTCCAGCGGGATGCGCTCGTCCGCGGCGAGCTTGTCGAGCAGCTCGTTGCGCTCGGCGCCCTGCTCACGCATGGCGAGGGCGGAGGCGACGGCGTTCTCCTTGATGGCCTCGTGCGCGACCTCACGGCCGACACCCGCGCGCACCGCGCCCATCAGCACCTTGGTCGTCGCGAGGAAGGGCAGGTAGCGGTCCAGCTCACGCGCGACGACGGCCGGGAACGCGCCGAACTCGTCGAGCACGGTCAGGAACGTCTCCAGCAGACCGTCGAGCGCGAAGAACGCGTCCGGAAGCGCGACCCGGCGCACCACCGAGCAGGACACATCGCCCTCGTTCCACTGGTCGCCCGCCAGCTCGCCCGTCATCGAGGCGTAGCCGCGCAGGATCACCATCAGGCCGTTGACACGCTCGCAGGAGCGGGTGTTCATCTTGTGCGGCATCGCGGAGGAGCCGACCTGGCCGGGCTTGAAGCCCTCGGTGACCAGCTCGTGCCCCGCCATCAGCCGGATCGTCTTCGCGGTGGACGAAGGCGCCGCGGCCAGCTGCACCAGCGCCGTCACGACCTCGTAGTCGAGCGAGCGCGGATAGACCTGGCCGACGGACGTGAACGCCTGCGAGAAGCCCAGGTGCCGGGCGATCCGCTGCTCCAGGTCCGCGAGCTTGGCCGCGTCCCCGCCCAGCAGGTCGAGCATGTCCTGGGCCGTGCCCACCGGGCCCTTGATGCCGCGCAGCGGGTAGCGGGCGAGCAGCTCCTCGACCCGGCCGTACGCGACGAGCAGCTCGTCGGCGGCGGTCGCGAAACGCTTGCCGAGCGTCGTCGCCTGCGCCGCCACGTTGTGCGAGCGCCCGGCCATGACCAGCTCGCCGTACTCGCCCGCGAGCTTGCCCAGACGGGCCAGAACGGCCACCGAGCGGTCGCGCATCAGCTCCAGAGAGAGCCGGATCTGCAGCTGCTCGACGTTCTCGGTGAGGTCCCGGGACGTCATGCCCTTGTGTACGTGCTCGTGCCCGGCGAGGTCGTTGAACTCCTCGATCCGCGCCTTCACATCGTGCCGCGTGACCTTCTCGCGCTCGGCGATCGAGGCCAGGTCGACCTGGTCGAGGACCCGCTCGTAGTCGGCGAGCGCGGCCTCCGGCACCTCGATCCCGAGGTCCTTCTGGGCCCGCAGAACGGCGAGCCAGAGCTGACGCTCCAGCTTCACCTTCTGCTCGGGGGACCACAGGGTGGCGAGCTCGGCCGAGGCATAGCGGCCGGCGAGGACGTTCGGGATACGGGGCTTTGCGGGCGCAGTCACGTGTCCAGATTCTACTGGCGGTTCCTGCAGGCCAGCGCCACGGGCTCGTTTGTCGGAAGCTACGAGAGCGCGGGCGGGCGGCTGGGAGGCAGCCGGCGGTGATCCACGGATTCCTCGGTGGTGATCCTCTGGCGCTGATCCACGGATTCCGACCCGGCGGTCTACGAACCCGCGTCGGCCAGCTCCGCCAGGATGTCGCCGTGGCACAGTTCCGGCACACACCAGCAGGCCAGCGTCCTGCCGCGCAGCTCCGGCACGAGGGCGAGCAGCTCGGGGCGTTCGAGGAGGTACGTCCGGTACTTGGCCATCACCTCGGCGCGGGTGCCGTCGCGCTTCTTGGTGGCGGTGTCGTAGGCGAACGGGTTGTAGAGCGGGTGCTGGGGAAGGTCCCAGTGCCCCATGGTCCAGCGGCGGCCGACGTACACGAGGTCCGCCGGGGCGTCCTCCAGGCGGGGGCCGAAGTCGTGGATGTGGCCCTTGAGGTTGATGACGGTGGTGGTCACGGCGGACTCCGTTCCCTCGGCGGGGCTGGCGGTGCCGGCGCGGCACGCGGGGTGGCGAGCCCGATCATGCGCCGCACGGGCCGCGCACGCCACCGGCCGGCCCGTCACCACCGGTCGGCCCGCCGCCGCTGGGAGGCCCGCCACCCCCGGGCAGCTCGACACAGCGCCCCCGGCGCATGCCAGGGCCTACGCCCCCGGAGTCTCGTACGGCAGCAGGTCCGGTCGTTTCGCCGGGCGGCCGTCGCCCGATGAGCGGCCGGTGAGGCGGCGGCCGATCCACGGGATTAGGTACTGGCGGGCGAAGCGCGCGTCGGCGGTGCGGCGGGCGCCCCAGCCGGGCGGCGGGGACGGCGGTATGGGGGTGCGCCAGTCGGCGTCCTCCGCGTCGTACCCCAGCGTCTGCCAGACCGCCTCGGCGACCCGGCGGTGTCCCTCGCCCGTCAGGTGCAGCCGGTCCACGTCCCACATCCGGGGGTCGCCCAGCGACGGTGCCCCGTAGAGGTCGACCACGAGCGCGCCGTGCCGGGACGCGAGGTCGTCGACGCAGGCGAAGAGTTCCTCCATGCGCGGCCGGAACCGTGCCAGGACCGGGCCCTGGCGGCCGGGGCTGCGCATCAGGACGAGCTGTTTGCAGGCGGGGGCGAGGCGCTCGACGGCCTCCTCCAGGAGTCCGCGGACCTGCCCCATGTCGCACTTGGGCCGCAGCGTGTCGTTGAGCCCGCCCACGAGTGTGATCACGTCGGGCTGCATGGCCGCGGCGACGTCGACCTGCTCGGCGACGATCTGGCCGATGAGCTTGCCGCGTACCGCGAGGTTGGCGTACCGGAAACCGGGTGTCCGAGCGGCCATCCGGGCCGCGAGGAGGTCGGCCCAGCCGCGGTACGAGCCGTCGGGAAGGCGGTCCGACATGCCCTCGGTGAAGGAGTCGCCGATCGCGACAAGACTGGTGTAGGTGGCATTCGTCTGCATGGCGGAAGAGATGATAACCCGTGCACATACCCACCGGTCTGCCGCCCGGCGCATGCCCTCCTACGCCGCCCGGCGCATGCCCTCCTACGCCGCCCGGCGCACGCCCTCGCGCGCCGCCCGCCCCCGTCCATCACACCGGCTGCCCGAACAACTCCCTCAGCACGTCCTCCATCGTCACCAGCCCCGCCAGCCGCCCGTCCGTACCCAGCACCGCGGCCAGGTGCGTACGGCTGCGTCGCATGGCCGTCAGTACGTCGTCCAGCGGTGTGCTCTCCCTGACGCGCGCGATGGGTCGCATGTCCTGGACCCGGAACGGCAGGTCCCGCGGCATCGCGTCGAGTGCGTCCTTGACGTGGAGGTAGCCGACGATGCGACGCCCCTCGTCCACGACGGGGAAGCGGGAGAAACCGGACTCGGCGGACAGCGCCTCCAACTGCTCGGGCGTGACACCCACGCGCGCGTAGACGACGCTTTCCAGCGGGAGCACCACGTCCCGCACCGGACGGCGCCCCAGTTCCAGGGCGTCGTGCAGCCGCTCCTGCGCACGGTCGTCGATCAGCCCGGCCTCGCTGGAATCCTTGACCAGCCGGGCCAGTTCGGTGTCCGAGAACGTCGCGGACACCTCGTCCCGCACCTCGACCCTCATCAGCTTCAGCAGGCCGTTCGCGAAGGCGTTGATCGTGAAGATCACCGGCCGCAGCGCCCGCGACAGCGCGACCAGCGGCGGGCCGAGCAGCAGCGCCGTCCGCACCGGCTCGGCGAGCGCGATGTTCTTCGGCACCATCTCGCCGAGGAGCATGTGCAGATACGTGGCCAGGGAGAGCGCGATCGCGAACGAGATCACGTGCCCGGTGCCCTTCGAAAGACCCACCGCGTGGAACAGCGGCTCCAGCAGATGCGCGATCGCCGGCTCCGCGACCACACCCAGAACCAGCGTGCACAGCGTGATACCGAGCTGTGCCGCAGCCATCAGCGCGGACACGTGCTCAAGACCCCACAGCACACTGCGCGCCCGCCGGTCGCCCTCCGCGCCGCCTTCCATGGTCTGCTCGATCTGACTGCGGCGTACGGAGATCAGCGCGAACTCGGCCCCCACGAAGAAGGCGTTCACGACGAGCGTCGCCAGACCGATGAGCAGCTGCACGGCGGTCATCGCTCGCCCCCTTCACGTTCACGAGACTTCCTGGGCCGTTCGGACGGGACAGCCACGGCGTGCGGCGCGTGCATCAGCACCCGTGCGGCCCGCCGCCCCGACGCGTCCACCACGTCCAGCCGCCACCCGGCGACCTCGACCGTGTCCCCCTCGGCGGGAATGCGCCCCAGCTCGGCCGCGATCAGGCCCGCGAGGGTCTCGTACGGCCCATCCGGCGCGCGCAGACCGACCCGCGCCAGCCGGTCGATGCGTACGGAGCCGTCGGCGGAGTACAGCGTGCGGTCCTCGTCGTCCGTGCCGGCCGGGGCCAGATCGGGCGTCTCGTGGGGATCGTGCTCGTCCCGCACCTCGCCGACGACCTCCTCGACGATGTCCTCCAGGGTGGCGACCCCGGCGGTGCCGCCGTACTCGTCGATGACCACGGCCATCGTGCGCTTGCCGGACAGCCGGTCCAGGAGCCGGTCGACGGTGAGCGACTCCGGTACGAGCAGGGGCTCACGCATCAGCGTCGACACGCGCGTACGAGCGCGATGGTCGGCGGGCACGGCGACGCAGTCCTTGATGTGCGCCACACCGACGACCGAGTCGAGGTTGCCGCGGTAGACGGGGAAACGGGACAGCCCGGTCGCCCGGGTCGCGTTCGCCACGTCCTCGCAGGTCGCCTGGACGTCGAGGGCGATGACCTGGACGCGCGGCGTCATCACGTTCTCCGCGGTGAGGTCCGCGAGGTTCAGCGTGCGCACGAACAGCTCGGCGGTGTCCGGCTCCAGGGCACCCTGCTTCGCGGAGTGCCGGGCCAGCGCGACCAGTTCCTGCGGGCCGCGCGCGGAGGCCAGCTCCTCGGCGGGCTCGACACCGAAGCGGCGTACGACACGGTTGGCCGTGTTGTTGAGGTGGCTGATGAACGGCCGGAACAGCGAACTGAACCAGCGCTGCGGAGTCGCCACCCGCTTGGCCACGGCGAGCGGTGAGGAGATCGCCCAGTTCTTGGGCACCAGCTCGCCGACCACCATCAGGAAGACCGTCGACAGGGCCGTACCGAGGATCAGGGCCACGGACGAGGAAGCGGACTCCGGGACACCGGCGGCCTCCAGCGGACCCGCGATGAGCTTGGCGACGGACGGCTCGGCGAGCATGCCGACGACCAGGTTCGTGACCGTGATGCCGAGCTGGGCGCCGGAGAGCTGGAAGGTGAGGTTCCGTACGGCCTTGAGGGCGCCCGCCGCGCCGACTTCGCCGCGCTCGACGGCCCGCTCCAGCTCGCTGCGCTCGACCGTGGTCAGTGAGAACTCCGCCGCGACGAAGGCGCCGCAGGCGAGCGAGAGCAGCACCGCCACGGCCAGGAGGAGCACTTCGGTCATCGGGTCACCTCCGTCCCATGATCGGCCACGGGCGGGGGAATCGCGCGATGGCGGCACAGCGGGACGCCGTGCCGTCGGGTACCGGGAGGCTCGCCCATGGGCGGAGGCTCACACCTTTCCTAGGAGACGACTTTGCGGGGAGACGACCGGGTCCCCCACGGACGGAGGATCAGGCACGCCCCGCGCTTCGGTCAGTCGGCCAGCGGCTTGACCCAGCGTCGCCAGTGGTCCTCGCGATGGTAGCCAGTGGCGGCCCAGGTGTGGTGTGCCTGTTCGTTGGCCTCCAGGACCATGGCGTCGACGCGGCGCCCGCCCAGCGCGGCGAAGCGCTGCTCGGCCGCTTCCAGCAGAGCGCTCGCGATGCCCTGCCGACGGTGGTCCGGGTGTACGGCCAGTCGGTACGCGGAGCAGCGCCATCCGTCGAACCCGGCTATGACGGTTCCCGCCAGGGTGCCGTCGCGCTCCGCGAGGAGCAGGGCTTCGGGGTCTCGTGTGACGAGGGCGGCCACTCCGGCGTGGTCGTCACTGATGCTGGTTCCTTCCGCGGCTTCACGCCAGAAACGCAGCACGGTGTCGATGTCGGCGAGGGTGGCGCAGCGGAGGTGGAGGTCACTCATGGGGCGAGCCAAGCAGAGCGCCGACCTCTCTGGCGAACGGTTTCCGTACCGAGTGATCGACCTCATGGATCATGAATCGATGGATCATGAATGGCGGGTGTCGACGCTGGTGTCGGTGTCGGTGTCGGTGTCGGCGTGCTCGTGCCCGGGCCATGTCCCGTGCCTCAGGTTCGCTTCGGCGGCGGCCAGATAGACGGCCGTGGCGAGCCACCGGGTCGCGTACTGGTCCGGGTCGGCTCCGCTGTGGCGCCCGAAGACGTCGAGGGAGCGGCGCCCGGCCACCGCGCCGAGCGCGGTGATCAGGTCCGAGCCCGTGACCAGCCCGCTGCGGCGCAGCACGGCCGCGTGGCCGTCGTGATCGTTCCCGCGCGTGGACTCGGCGGCGATCCGGCGTCCACCCGTGACGGCCAGTTCGACCAGACGCCGGACGCGCCAGAGCGGCGAGTCGGCGGAAGGAGCGGCCCAGGAGGAGAAGCCGGGGGAGGTAGAGGGGG
>NZ_LIQZ01000220.1 GCF_001418655.1 Streptomyces phaeochromogenes
TCCCGCTCCCGGGCGCCGAGCCGGTCCAGCATCGCCTGGGCCTTCTCCCGTTCCTCGTGGCGGGAGGGGCCGGGGACGCCCGCGGGGTCGGTCACGGTGTCGATCAGCTGCCTCACCGCGGCCGAGGACAGTACGGGTTCTCCCGCCATGACGTTGCGCACGGCCGCCACGATCTGGGCCGGGGGCGTGTGCTTGAGGACGTACCCCGCCGCTCCGGCGCGCAGGGCCTGCAGTACGTAGCTGTCGGTGGTGAAGGTGGTCAGGATCAGCACCTGCGGAGGCCGAGGCCGCTGTCGGAGCGCCGCCGTGGCCGCGAGACCGTCCATCCTCGGCATGCGGATGTCCATGAGGACGAGATCCGGACGGTACTCGTCCACGAGCCCGCGCACGTCGGCTCCGTCGGCCGCCTCCGCCACGACGTCGATGTCGTCGGCCGCCGACAGCATGAGACGCAGCCCGGCGCGTACGAGGGGGTCGTCGTCGACGACGAGCAGACGGATCCGGGGGAACGGGCCGTCCGGCCGGGGGGTCAGGCCGTCCATGGGAGCCAGACGTCGAGGTGGAAGTCGGTGGGTGTGGTGCGGTGTCGCAGGCGGCCACCTGCGAGGTCGACGCGTTCCCGCATGCCGATGAGGCCCTGCCCGGAGCCCGGTACGGGGTTTGGCGCCGGGCTAGGTACGGGGTTCGGTGCGGGGCTCGATACAGGGTTTGGTGCGGGGCCGGGTTCAGGGTTCGGTACGGAGCCCTGCGCCGAAGCCTGCGCCGAACTCTCCGCGGGATCCCGCGCCAAACCCTCCCCGGGATCCTGCGCCGAGTCCCGTCCCTGGCCCTGCGCCGAGTCCTGTACCGGGCTCCGCGCCAAGTCCCGTCCCCGGCCGGCAGCCCCCACCCGCTCCAGTGGGTTCGTCACCCGGATGGTCAGTCCGGTCTCCGGGCCGCCCTCAAGGGTGAGGGTCACCGGGGCGCCGGGGGCGTGCTTGCGGTGGTTGGTCAGGGCCTCCTGCAGCAGGCGGTAGGCCGTGCGGGCCAGCGCCGGTGACATGGTGACCGAGTTGTCGACCCGTTGCCGGAGGTGGAGCTCGACGCCCGCGGCGCGGGACTCCTCGATCAGCTGGGCCACATCCGCGTGCGTGGGCTGGGGCGGTTCGGTGTGGTCGCCCACCACGGGGGCCCGCAGGACCTTCAGTACGTCCTGCAGGTCCTCCAGGGCCCGGGTGGCGCTGTGCCGGATCACGCCCACGGCCTCGGCGAGCTGTTCCGGCGGCGCCCCCGGGGCGTACTCCAGCGCGCCCGCGTGCATGGACAGCAGCGACAGCCGGTGCGCGAGCACGTCGTGCATCTCCCGGGCGATCTCCTCCCGGGCATGCTGCCGCGCCTGCTGCCGTGCCTGCTCGGTCCGCAGCGTCGCGTCCGTCTCCGCGCGGACCGCCCGTTCCCGCAGGCCCACGACGACCAGACCCCAGCCGACGGCACCCGCGACCAGGGTGACGGCCGACACCGTGGTCGCCAGGTTGAGCGGCCCGGGGGGATACGGGGCGAGCAGAAGGGCCACGGGCACCGGGACGAGCGCGCCTGCGGTGACCGCCCAGGTCGTACGGGCCGGGCGCATCGTGGCGACGGTGAACAGGGCGATCAGCAGGGGCACCACCACCGGCCAGCCGGTGCTGAGGAGGATCAGGGCGACCGCCAGCCCGGCGGGGTGGCGCCGCCGCAGCCCCAGTGCGGCACAGGCGAGCAGGGGTACGAGGCTTTCGGATCCCGTGTGCGCCCAGGCGAAGGGCTGGATGCCGCTGATTCCCGTGAGCACCCAGTGAAACGGCACTACCTCCTCGAAGAGGCTTCCCGGGGCGCCTCCGCCGATCTGCGGATATACGGACAGGCCCGACTGCTGTGCCCTGGCCACGAGCACGGTCAGCGCGACGGCGGCCGTGGCCACGGTCAGTTCCGCGAGCCAGGGACGGCCACGCCAGGCCTGTCTGATATCTCTCACGGAGAGACCGTACCCATGGATCCCCGTGAGCGGGAACCGGCGGCGAATTCCTATACCAAAGTATAGGTGCGCCCTGTTCGTTGGTATCGGTTCGATCTGTTCATTTGGCCAGGCGCTTCGTATTCTTTTTGCTGATTACCATCTCCCTGTCGATTTCTACGGTCGACGGCATGGAAACAAAGAACCAGACAGGGACCGTCAATTCGACGACGCTGCTGTGCGGTGTCGCGGGGCTGCTGCTCCTGGCGCTCGGCGGACTCCCGCTGCTGGACCGGGTGTGGGCCCTGCTGGGCGCCGTGTTCTGGGCCTTTCCCGGCGCGCGTGACGTGCTCTCGGTGGTCGTCGGCGCGATCCTCGTGACCGTCGCCTTCACCGCCCACCGGCGAGGGCGGCAGAACCCGCGGGGCACGCAGGGCGCGAAGGCCGCACAGGCCACTGATGTGCGGTGACGCGGCCCCCGAAGCGGCACGGAAAGTGGGTCCGAAAGCCGTTCTTCCGGGCCGCTGTCACGCTCGCGACCGGCGTCTCGCTCTTCCTGACCGGCGGGTGCGCCACCCTCCACGGAGTGAAGGCCCCGCACGACGCCCGGGAAGCCGCCGAGGAATCCGGAGCGCGGCAGAGCGGCGGTGACAGCCCCGACTGCACGGTTGCGAAGTGCGTCGCGCTCACCTTTGACGGCGGCCCGAGCGAACCCACCCCGAAACTCCTCGACATCCTGAAGGAGAAGAAAGTGCACGCGACTTTCTTCCTTCAAGGAAAGGGGCACACGGACACCTATCCGGACACGGTTCTGCGGATGTCCAGGGAAGGCCACGAGATAGCTAACCACACCTGGTCCCACAAAGTTCTCACGGAATTGAGCGCCGAGGAGATCGAGGCGGAAATGAAGCCCGTGCAGGACGATGTGCGGCGCATCACGGGCCGCGCCCCGGTCCTGATGCGGCCCCCGCAGGGGCGGACCGGCGACGACGTGTCGGCCGTGATGAGGAAGCTGGGCCTGGCCCAGGTCCTGTGGAGCGTCACGGCCAAGGACTACGCCACGACGGACACCGCACTGATCACCCGGCGGGTACTGGACCAGACGCGGCGCGACGGGATCATCCTGCTGCACGACCGCTACAAGGGGACCGTTCCGGCCGTGCCGGGCATCATCGACTCCCTGCGCCGACGCGGCTACACCATCGTGACGGTCTCCCAGCTCCTGGCGCCCGCGTCACCGGAGCCCGGGACCATCTATCGGCCCTGACGGCACACACCGGTCCTGACGCCATTTCCCCGAGCTTGCTCCCAACAGGCAACCCACGCACCGCATTTGCCTCTCTCACAGGTTGCTCACAGCAGCTTGATCACAGATCGGCGCCGGGCGCGCGGGGGTGCGTCCGGACCGTACGGCCCGTGCCTGCGCGGCTTCATGCCTCTGCACCGGCCCGGTCGGCTGTGGGCCGCCCAGTCCGATGCCACTGACCATGGCACTCGCAGACGAGGAATCGATGACCAGCAAGAGCAGTCAGAACAGTCAGAACAGTCAGGGAAGCCGTACCCGCTTACAGCGTGCGACGTTCGCGGCGGGAGCCGCGCTCACCGTCGTCGTCGCGGGAGCCGGAGCCGCTCCCGGCGCCGGGGCCGCGCAGGAGAACACGGCGGGCAAGCCGAAGCTCAAACTGATCGCCGCGTCGAACTCCGTGACGCTGGACCGCTACGAGTGGGACGGCGCCTCCGGCGTCTTCCTGGACCTCGGCACGTACCTCTCGGTCGACGACGCGCCCTTGGAATTCAAGGTGACCCGGAAGTCGTACAAGGACCCGGTCGTCGCCCAGCAGATACTCCGCGACGGAACCAGTACGAAGGCGAAGACGAAGACGCTGCCCGCAGGGCTGGTGAAGGACTTCACCGGGCTGGCCGGCTTCATCGACGTGTCGATCAAGAACGCGGCGGGCGAGGAGGTGTCGGCCACCAAGGGGACCTTCTGTCCGAACAACGCCTCGGGGCGGATCCGTCCGGACGCCCCGGCGACCTCGAAGTATCCGCAGAGCTGTCCCACCAATCCCTTCACGCTGGGCTCGGTGTGGGGCGTCGAGAAGGGCTGGGCGTCCAACACCAGCTCGATCGACTACGACAAGCCGGTGGACCTGCCGGTGGGTGAGTACACCGCCAAGGTCGGGGTGGCCAAGGAGTACCGCGACCTGTTCGGTATCCCCGACGACCAGCACACCATCAAGGTGACGGTCCGCTCGGACGGTGAAGGCGGGGAGGGAGCCGGAGCCGCCGCCTCGCGGTCCTCCGCGTCATCCGCCCACCACGGAGGCGGGAACGGAGCCGGGCACGGAGCCGGGCACGACACACAGACCGCCAACGACCCCGCCGCGGCAGCCGCTGCCGCCGCCCACCACTACGGCCCCCGCGGCGCCGACGCACCCACCCCGCCCGCGCTCTCCCACGCGCTCGAAGACCGCGGCCTGGCCCACCACTTGGGCGACGGACCCGGACACACCGACGGCTCGCGCATCGCGCCCGCGCTGAAGCCGGCCGCTGAGCGGCCCACCGGCCGCGCCGGTGTCCCGGCCGACGTGCCCAAGCCCGACCTGCGTTCACTGCCCGCCTGGGACATCGCCGTCACCGACGGCGAGGACGGCGACGCCCCGGGCAAGGACTACCTCGCCTTCAGCGCCAACGTCTGGAACGCGGGTCCCGCGCCGCTCGTCGTGGACGGCTTCCGCAGTCCGGGCAAGGACCTGATGGACTCCTACCAGTACTTCTACGACGCCGACGGCAAGCAGGTCGGGTACACGCCCAGCGGCACCATGGAGTGGGACCCGCGGGAGGGCCACGAGCACTGGCACTTCACGGACTTCGCCAGTTACCGGCTGCTGAGCGAGGACCAGACCAAGGAGGTGCGCAGCGGCAAGGAGGCGTTCTGCCTGGCCAACACCGACGCCGTCGACTACACGGTGAAGAACGCCAACTGGCACCCGGAGAACACCGACCTGTCGACCGCCTGCGGTCAGCAGAACTCGATCTCCGTCCGTGAGGTCCTCGACGTCGGCTCCGGCGACACGTACACCCAGTACCGTCCCGGCCAGTCCTTCGACATCACCGACCTGCCGAACGGCACGTACTACATCCAGGTGATCGCCAACCCGGAGAACCGCCTCCAGGAGACGAACACCAAGAACAACGTCGCGCTGCGCAAGGTCGTCCTGGCCGGTGAGCCGGGCGCCCGCACCGTGACGGTCCCGCCGCACGACCTGATCAACGCCCCGTAACCGCCGGTACCTCAACTGCCCTTCCCTGAGCGGCTCTTGGCCCCGGCGCTTCGGCGCTGGGCCAAGGGTTGCGGTACGGGGACAGCAGGGGCTGCGGTCGTCCCCTGCAGCGGCAGCGGCGCCGCGGGCGGTAGGGGGACGGGGACTCAGTGCCCCAGCCCCGCACCCCCGTCCACCGGAATCACCGCGCCGCGCACGTACCCCGCGCCGACCAGGAACGCCACCGCGTCGGCGACCTCCTCCGGGCGGGCGAGCCGGCCCGCCGGGGTCTGCCGGAGCAGGTTCGCGCGCTGCTCCTCGGTGAGGGCGCGACTCATGTCCGTCTCGGTCAGGCCGGGCGCCACCACGTTGCAGGTGATGTCCCGGGGGCCGAGTTCGTGGGTCAGCGACCGGGCGAAGCCGACCAGGCCCGCCTTCGACGCCGCGTAGTTGGTCTGTCCGGCGGCTCCGTGCAGCGCCGCCGTCGAGGAGATCAGCACGATACGTCCGTGGCCCGCGCCCAGCATTCCGCGCACCGCCCGCCGGACCACCCGGAAGGCTCCCGTGAGGTTGGTGTCGACGACGGAGGTGAAGTCCTCCTCCGTCATCCGCACCAGCAGCCGGTCCTGGGTGGTGCCCGCGTTGGCGACCAGGACGGTGACCGGACCGTGGGCCGCCTCCGCCACCTTGAAGGCCAGGTCCACCTGCTGACTGTCCGTCACGTCACAGCGTACGGCGAGGAGTTCCGCGGACGCGGGCGGCGGCTCCTCACCGCGATACGTCACCGTGACCCGGTCCCCCGCCGCCGCGAAGCGGCGGGCCGTGGCCAGCCCGATCCCCCGGTTCCCCCCGGTCACGAAGACCGACCGGCCCGTCGCCTGTTCCATCGTCGACTCCATTTCCCTTCCTGCTTCTACTGCTTCCGCCACTTCCGCTGCTGACGTTCCGGGTCCGCAGTCCCACGACACCCACGGCGAATCCGACGAGGGCCAGTACGGCGGTCCAGAACGTGGCCGCGTACATGGCGTCGAGGAAGGCGCGGTCGGCGGTGGCCGCCAGTTCGGGCAGCCGCAGTGAACCGGCCAGGGAGCGGGCCGCCTCGGCGGAGGTGCGGGCCTGCTCCTCGGCGTCCGGCGTCAATCCCCTTGCCCCGCCCGGCAGTTCGGCGTCCGCCATCCGCTCCCGGTACACCCCGGAGAGGATCGAACCGGTCATCGCCACGCCGAGCGTCCCGCCCACCTGCCGGGTGACGCTGTTGACGGCCGACCCGGCGCCCGCGAGATGCGGCGGCACCCCGCTCATCATCACGGCCGTGACCGGCGTACCGACCAGGCCCATCCCGAAGCCCTGCACCCACAGCAGCGCGGCGACGGTCACGATCGGGGTCCGTCCGTCGAACCACAGATAGCCGACGTACGTGGCAGCCGTGGCCAGGACCCCGGCCGCGACCGTCCACCGGGCCGAGAGCAGCCGGCTCAGCGCGGGGGACGCCTGACTGCCCAGGACGATGCCGACCGCCGCGGCGATCATGACCGTTCCTGCGTCGGCGGGGGAGAGCCCGCGAGGCCCCTGCAAGTAGAAGGCCGCGTAGAAGAGATGCCCGGCCAGCGCCATGAACGCGATCAGCAGCACCACGCTCCCGGCCGCGAACCCGGGCTGCCGGAAGAGCCGTACGTCCAGGCTGGGCGCGGGCGACCTGCGCTGACCGGCCACGAAGAGGGCGAGCAGCGCGCTGCCGAGGAGGAGCGGGAGCAGCACGTACGGGCCGTACCAGACCTGCCCGTTGCCGAGTTCGATGATCCCGAAGACCACGCCGCCGAGACCGAGCACAGACAGGGCGAGACCCGGCAGATCGAGCACCCTGCGCCGGGGGGCCTTCAACTCCGGTACGACGGCCACCACTCCGGCCAGGCACAGGGCCACGATCGGCACGTTGACCAGGAACACCGAACCCCACCAGAAGTGGCTCAGCAGCGCCCCGCCCACGACCGGGCCGACGGCCACCCCGAGACCGCTGGAGGAGCTCCAGATCGCGATCGCCCGGGTGCGTTTCTCCTCCGGAGTGCTCTGCACGATGACCGACAGGGTCGCGGGCATCAGCAGCGCGCTTCCCGCGCCCATGACGGCACGCGCCACGATCAGCCAGGCGGGGCTGGTGGCGAAGGCGCCCGCGCCGGAGGCGGCGCCGAACAGCGCGAGCCCCGCGAGGAGGGTGTTCCGGGGGCCGAAGCGGTCGGCCAGCGCGCCGCCCGCGAAGAGCGTGCCGGCGAAGACCAGGGTGTAGGCGCTCGCCACCCACTCCAGTTCCGCGGGGGTCGCGCCCAGGCCGTCCACCGGGTCGGCGAGCGTGGTGACAGCGACGTTGAGCACCGAGGTGTCCAGCCAGATCAGCATCTGGGCGCAGACCACGACCAGCAGGACCGGCCAGGACCGGGACGGGACGGCCTTCTCCCCTGCGTCCTCCGCGCCCTCCGCCCGGCTCACGGCGGTCATCGGCTGCCTCCCTTCTCGTCGAGCTCCGCGAATCTGTCCAGCGCCCGGTCGACCAGTGCGTCGGCCGCGCCCGTGTACTGGGCCGGGTCGAGCAGTGCCGACAGCCGGGCCGGGGTGAACACGGCCGAAAGTTCGGGGTGTTGGGCCAGCACCTCGGCCAGCGGGCGCCCGGTGCCGGCCGCCTCGGCCGACGCGGCCGTCAGCAGCTTCTTCGCCCGCACCTTTCCGAACGCCGGGGCCAGCACCACCGTCAGCCGCTCGGTCACGAGGGCGCCCCCGGTCAGTCCGAGGTTGGCCAGCATCCGCTCCGGGTGGACGACCAGCCCCTCGGCGAGCTCGACGGCGGTGTGCGCGGCCCCGCCCGCGAGCCGCAACGCCTCCCGCAGCGGCTGCCATTCGGCGTGCCACGCCCCGGCGGGCCGCTCGTCCTCGGCCAGCAGACACTGGGCCAGTACGAGGGCATGCGCGGGCACCTGACGGGCGGCCGACACGATCAGCGTGGCCAGCGCGGGGTTGCGCTTCTGCGGCATCGCCGAGGAGGCCCCGCGTCCGGTGGCCGCGGGCTCGGACACCTCCCCGATCTCGGTACGGGACAGGGTCTGCACGTCGAGCGCGAACTTGCCGAGCGCCCCGGTGACCAGCTGGAGCACCGCCCCCACCTCCGCGACGGGCGTACGCACGGTGTGCCACGGCAGCACCGGCTCGGCCAGCCCCAGCGCCTCGGCGAAGGGACGGAGCAACTCGACTCCGCCCTCGTCACCGACCGGGTCCCCGCCCTGCCCACGGTCCAGCAGGGCATACTCGCGGTACGCGGCGAGCGTCCCGGCCGCTCCCCCCAACTGGGCCGGGAGCGCGGACGCGACCGCCCGCACCCGGACCAGGGCGTCGCCGACCAACTGGAGCCAGCCCGCCGCCTTGAGGCCGAAGGTGGTGGGTACGGCGTGCTGGGCCAGGGTGCGACCGGCGAGGACGGTGTGGCGGTGGGCGTCGGCCAGCGCGGCCAGTGCGGCGCCGGTGCGTTCCAGGTCGACGGCGACCAGACCGAGCACCCGGCGGGCGACCAGCATCGCCGCCGAGTCGAGGATGTCCTGGCTGGTCGACCCCCGGTGTACGTACTCGGCGGCGGCCGGGTCCTTGGCGGCGACCACCTCGGTGAACGCCGTCACCAGCGCGACCACCGGGTTGGCCGCGGCCCGGGCCGCGTGGGCCAGGGCGACCAGGTCCAGCCGGTCCGCGCGGGCCACCGAGGCGATCGCCCGTACCGCGGCGGCGGGGGTCAGCCCGACCGCGTACTGGGCCCGGGCCAGGGCCACTTCGGCGTCCAGCATGGCCTGCAGCCACGCCTCGTCGGTCACTTCGGCGGCGGCGGGCGTACCCGCCCAGGTGGGGGCGAGCAGGCCCGCGTCGGTACCCACGGACATCACGTTCACGCTCCTCGACTTCCTTCGCCTGAGATATGACGTACCGTCACATTGGTTGCAGGTAGTGGCATTTCGGCATCCCGCAGCATCAGCGCCGCCCGCGCGATCGCGTCCGAGTCCTCCAGCGTCACCGAGCCGACGCCCGGCCGGATGCCGACCGCCGTCACCCAGCGCACGCCCTCCGTCGGCACGCCGAAGGCGAACCGGCGCGGGTGCGCCCGGCCGGCCGCGTCCACCAGCCGGGGCGGGTTCCTGGTCACCGCGAGCCCGCCCGTCTCCCTGCCGCCCAGCCGGTACGGGACGCAGTCACCGGCCGCCAGCAGCCCCCGCAGCAGGGGATCGGCGCTCCGCCGCAGATCGACGACGGGCAGCCGCGCCTCGACGAGCGCGCGGACCAGCACCGGGGGTTCGGGCACCTGCTCGGCGTCCACGAGGAAGCCGCCGTCGCGCGCGGAGGGCCGTACGCGCATCCCCGGGCCGAGCACATGCACCACCTCGGCCTCGATGAGCGCGATCAACTGCTCGATGCGGAAGGCCGGCGGGCCGATCGACGTGTAGGCGTTCAACGGCGTGTACCAGCCGTCCAGTTCGGCCCCGTAGGACGCGCCGGACACCCCGCCGTGGTCGACCACGAGCCGGATCTCGTTGCGCAGGTCCCGCAGGGCGTCCAGCGCGGCCTTCACCGGCCCGCTCACATTGCCCAGCCGGGCCTCGGCGACATCCCGCCGCAGATACTCCAGCAGCCAGTGCCGGAAGTCGTCGCGGCCGGTGAAGTCCCGCTCGCCGTAAGGGCGTTCGATCCGCCGCCAGTCCCATGGCTCGGCGGGCGGCACTCCGTACCGGGCGGTCCACGCCTCGTCGTAGACGGCCCGTACCTCGCGGTCGATCAGTGGCCAGATCTCGCCGCGGAAGCTGACCGGGTGTCCGTCGTCCGCGCGCCGCCGCAGCCCGGCGATGACCTCGGGGGTCAGGAAGCGGGGGTGGTGGCGGCCGAGCGCGCCCTTCTCGTTCTCACCGCGTGCGTGGTACGGGACTCCGCGCCGCGAACCGGCGTACAGCACGGGCTCGTTGCCGCTCGGGAGGTACACCAGGCCCGACTGGCTCTCCTTGAAGGTGCCGCCCCTGCCCTCGGTGAGCAGCGCCACGCAGTCGAAGAAGTTCAGCCCCAGGCCGCGCAGGGCGACGGGCGCTCCCGGCGCGATCCCGCTCAGGTCGGCGTCGGCAGGGTTGGCGGGCCGCACGTAGAGCGAGCCGTGCCGGTCGGCGAAGGAGCTCAGCGCCCGCTCCTCCGGGCTCGGGGTCAGGTCGCCGTGGCCGAGCGCCAGCACCACCGAGTCCAGCGCGGGCAGTTGATCGCCACCCGCCAGGGTCACCGTCTGCCGCCCGTCCGGGGTGTCCGCGAGCGCGACCGCGGTCGCCCGGTGCGTGTGGACCGTCACCCCGGGAGGGGCGGTGCGTAAGAGATGCCGGAAGACCCACTCCAGGTAGTGGCCGTGGAAGGCGCGGGTCGGATAGGTGTCCGGGCCGAGCCGCCGCGCCTCCTCCAGGACCCGGTCCGGGTACGCCCCGGGGTCCAGGGTGCGCGCCCAGTCGTACAGGCTCGGCCCCGGCACCGACGGCCCCGCGCAGTCCACGCTGTCGTCGGTGAACAGGGTCACCTGGGAGGCGACCGTGTTCATCAGCAGTTCGGGCGGCTGGTCGGTACGCCACACCGCGCCCGCGCCCGGCGGGTACGGGTCGACGAGGTGGACCGTGACCGGCCGGGCGGCCGGGCCCGCGTTGGCGCAGATCCGCTCCAGGACCGAGAGACCGCGAGGACCGGCGCCGATCACGCACAGGCTGATGGCGTCACCGGGGCCGGTCATTCCCGGCCCAGCCCGTCGCGCCAGCTCGGCCGCAGCGGCTTCCAGCCCAGTTCCGTACGGGCCCGGTCGTTCGCCGCGCCCCGCGCCGCGGTGAGCTGATGCGTCATGAACCAGCCGAGGAGCCGGGGCGCCAGCGCCGCCGGAATCGGGCGCGGGGGCGGGCCGCCCAGCGTGCGGGCGAAGTGCGGCAGCCACTGAGCGGCCGGGGCCGGATCGTCGTCGGTCACGTGGAAGACGCCGGTGGCCTCCGACTCGACCGCCGCCACGGCCGCCCCCACGGCGTCCACCACATGCACGAACGAGGTGATCCCGGACCCGCCCCCGGGCAGCGGGAACTTCCCGGTCAACACCCGTTGGCCGGTCCCGCCGATACGGGCGTACGCGGTCCCGGGCCCGTACAGGGTGCCGTACCGCAGCACCACGCCCGCGAGGTCCGGTCCCCCTCCCAGGACCTGCCGCTCCAGCTCGGCGACGGCCCGTACGGTGGCGGCCCAACCGGCGTCCGGGGCGTCCACGTACAGCGGCGCGTCCTCGTCGAGGACCGGGTCCCCGGCCGGGGCGGCGGCGAAGGCGACGGACTGCGCGACCAGCCGCCGCGCACCGGCCGCACGGGCCGCCGCGACGAGATGGGCGGTCCCCTCGGTCCGCAGCCGCGCGGTCAGCGCGAAGGCCTCCACGGGGTCGGCGGGCAGCAGCCGCAAGGCCGTCATCTGGTGGACGACCACCTCGGGCCGGGCGGCCGACACCGCGGCCAGCAGGCCGTCCCGGTCCAGGGCGTCGGTGACCACGACCGCGTCCGCCTCCGGAGCCCGGGCCCGCGACTCCTCCCGTACCAGCGCGCTCACTTCATGACCCCGCGCCCGCAACGCTCCCACCAGCGGATGTCCGACCACTCCGGTGGCCCCGGCGACAAGTACGCGCACGGCTCAGCCCTCCGTGGCGGGGGAGGAGGCGGGGGC
>NZ_LIQZ01000221.1 GCF_001418655.1 Streptomyces phaeochromogenes
GTCCTCGGGTGGGGTGCCGGCGTCGGGGGAGGACGCGGGCGCCGGTGGCCGTGATGGGGGCGGCGGTCAGCGTGGCGCCGATGGCAGTCACCGTGGCGCCGGTGGCGGGGCCGGTCGGCGTGATGTGAGTGATGCCGCCGGGCCCCGGAAGGTCTGGTCGCGGGATTTCGGGCTGTTCTTCACCGCGCGGGCGGTCGCCAAGCTGGGCGACACGATGTTGCCGGTGGCGCTGGCGGCGGGACTGCTGCAGCACGGCTACGGGGTGGGGGCCGTCGGCCTGGCCATGGCCGCGTCGGCCGCCTGCTTCGCGGGTCTCGTGATCTTCGGCGGGGTCTTCGCCGACCGGTTCAGCACCCGTCTGCTGATGATCGGCGCCGACGTGGTGCGGCTGGGCAGCCAGTCGGTCGCCGCCACGTTGTTCTTCACCGGCCATGTGGTGCTCTGGCAGATCTGTGTGATCGGCGCGGTCAACGGCGCGGCGGCGGCGATCTTCGAGCCCGGCGTCGCCAGCACGGTGCCTCGGCTCGCCACCGACGTCCAGGCGGCCAACGGCGCCATACGGGTCGCGGAGTCCACGGCCCAGCTCGCGGGCCCCGCGCTCGCCGGCCTGCTGGTCGCCTTCGCCTCACCCGGCGGGGTCTTCGCGGCCCACGCCACCACCTACGCCCTGAGCGCCCTGTGCCTCCTGCTGCTTCGGCTGCCGCCGGCCGACCCCGACCACCGGGTCCGTACCAACGGCTTCGGTGCCGATCTCGTCCAGGGCTGGCGGGAGTTCCGATCACGGACGTGGCTGTGGGGCGTCATCGTCATCTGGTGCGTCCTGATGATCTCCGTCTGGGGTCCGACGGTCCCGCTGGTCGCGACGGAGGTCGTCCAGGAGCACGGGCCGCGCGCCTACGGCCTGGTCAACTCCGCCCTCGGCGCGGGCACGGTCATAGGCGGCCTGATCGCACTGCGCCTGCGTCCTCGGCACATGCTGCGCGCGGGTTCGCTCGCCCTCTTCTCGTTCGCCTGCTTCCCGGCCGCCGTCGGAGCGGGCTTCGGAGTGGCGGCGATGGCGGCCGGTGCGGCGATAGCGGGCGCGGGCCTGTCGTTCTGGGGCGTCATGTGGGCGACCAGCGTGCAGACCCAGGTCCCGCCCGACGCCCTGAACCGCATCCACGCGTACGACATCGCCGGCTCCCTGGCCATGATGCCGGTCGGCCAGGCCCTCGCAGGCCCGGCCGCGGCGGCCCTCGGCGCGGACAACGTCCTCCTCGTTGCAGGCGCCATGACCCTCGTCGTGGCGACGGCACTGCTCTCGGTGCCCGCGATTCGAGGGCTGGTGCGGGCCGAGGCGCCGACATCGCTGTCGCTGTCGCTGTCGCACGGGTCCACGGGGATGGCCCGCCCTGCGGGTACGCGTACCAGTGGAGAAGACGGACAAGGGAAGAGACAGACGTGCGCCGGCGGTAAGAGCTGAAGCCGGGCCGAGGAGCCCGGAGGCAGAGCCAGGCCTACGCACTGACCCGCGTCGCCGTCGCCCCCAGGAACCCACCGATCCGCTCCCGCAACGACCCGGCGTCCAGCCCGTGCGCGGCCACGTGTTCCTCGATCTGCCCGTAGCGGCGCAGCTCGCGGCGGCCGACGCCGAGGCCTAGAACGCGGTGCGGCAGATCCGCCAGGGCGTCGTTCGCGACCGCCGTCGACGTTCCGGCCAGGTAGGGCTCGACGAGGACGACATCGGTCCCCGCGGACTCCGTGGCCCGGCGCAGCGCGGCCGAGTCGAAGGGGCGGACGGTCGTGCCGTACAGCACGGTGACGTCGAGCCCCTCAGTGGCGGCTAGGACCGCGTCGAGCATCGGCCCGACCGCGACGACCACGCCGGCCCGCCCCTCGCGGACGATGCGGAAGCGGGCTCCGTCGACGGCGAGGGCCTCGGCGTTCGACTGCACGGACAGCCGTACGTACACCTTGTCGTCCCCTGCCGCGACGGCGTGCCGCAGAAGCGTCTCGGCCTCGTCCGGGTGGCCCGGGACATGCACCGTCCAGCCGTCGAGCGTGTCCAGCAGGGCGATGTCGCCGGGTGCCATGTGGGTGTAACCGCCCGAGGGCCAGTCGAAGGACGCGGAGGCGCTGACCAGCACCGCGCCCACGTCCTGGTGCCCGAGGTCCAGCTTGACCTGCTCGAAGGGCCGCTCGACGAGGAAGCTGGCGAAGGTGTGCACCACGGGCCGCAGGCCGGTCAGCGCCAGGCCCGCGCCCGCTCCGACCAGCAGCTGCTCCCGGATGCCGACGTTGATCACGCGGTCCGGATGCCGGTGCTGCGCGCCCTCGAATCCGGCCACACCGATCTCGGCGAGGACGACCGCGACGCGCGGATCCTCGTCGAGCAGCCGTGAGACGACCGGGGCGAAGCGGTCACGCATGGTGTCCATGGGGAAAGTCCTCCGTTGCGGGTGTGCGGGTGTGCGGGTGTGTGGGCGTGGGTGACCGGCTCAGGCGGTTTTCGGCTCCACCCGGGCGACGACCACGCGTGGCCGTCCCGGGTGAGGGGCGGTGAAGGTGGCGTACAGGGCGTCGTGGTCCCGTCCGTCGACGGTCTCGGCGGACCAGCCCGCGGCCTCGAAGCGCGCGGCGATCCCGCCGGGGAGCGCGTAACTGGCGGACGAGTTGTCGATCACGACGGTGTGCAGCTGGTCGAGCCCGGCCGGACCGGCGTACGCGATGGCCTCGTGGTTGCTGCCCTCGTCCAGTTCGGCGTCCCCGACCAGCACCCATACACGGGGGTCGTGCAGTCCTTGGGCGCGCAGACCCAGCGCCGTACCGACCGCGATCGGCAGCCCGTGCCCGAGCTAACCGCTGCCGATCTCGGCACCCGGTACGAGCACGCGGTCCGGATGGTGACCGAGCGGCGACTGGTACGAGCCGAAGCCCGGCAGCCAGTCGACCGGCACGAAGCCCTTCGCGGCGAGGACCGCGTAGTAGGCCATGGGTCCGTGCCCCTTGGAGAGCAGGAACCGGTCCCGTTCCGGATCGTCGGCCCGCTCCGGCGTCACCCGCAGTACCCGGTCGTAGAGCACCCAGAGTGCGTCGAGCGTGGACGTCGCCGCCGGTCCGTGCTTCTCGTCCCCGCTCATGAGCCCCATCAGGCCAGGCAGGTCCGCGTACCCGTAGCCGCGTTCCACCGTTGTCGTCGTTGTCGTCATACGGACGATCGTGCGACCTCAAGCGAGGTTGAGGTCAAGCGGTGACCGCCGGGTCGAGGCGATCACCGGGACAAAAGGAGTGCGCGACCACCGACCCGAGTGCGGTATTGTTTCCGTGCGCGTTCAACCAGGGGAAACCCCAGGTCACAACGGGCATCGGGACGTGGCGCAGCTTGGTAGCGCACTTGACTGGGGGTCAAGGGGTCGCAGGTTCAAATCCTGTCGTCCCGACAGAGCGAAGGGTCTTCGCAGGCGAGAGCCTGCGAAGACCTTTTTCGTATGCGTCGTTTCCGATCTTCGATCACTGCGGGGCTGTCGAAGACGCCGACGTCGGACACCCGTCGTAAGGGTCAAGCCCCCTTTCCGAAGACAAGCACCTCGGTGGAGGCGACGCCCATGGGGGCCAGGAAGCCGGCCTCCAGGCTGAAGCCGAGGGTCGCGAAGAGGTCCACGCATGCCTGGCGAGGCATGGCGGCCGGGTAGGAGCCGTGCCCGGCGCCGCCCTTCGTCGCCCAGGCACGCACCGTGGCCGGGTCCAGGCAGGTCTCCGTCATTACGTCGAAGACGATCCGACCACCGGGTCGCGTGACCCGTGCCATCTCGAAGAAGTAGCGGGAGGCGCAGAGGAAGGTCACGGTGTTGAAGACCTTGTGGGCCTGAACGAGGTCGACGCTGCCGTCGGGTGTCGAGGCGAGACTGCATCCTGCGGTCGGTTGGGCGACCACGCCGAATGTGTCGACCAGGTAGTCGGACCAGGGCGCTGCCGTCTCGTAGATCTCGTAGCGGCCTGGTGAACACTCCTTCAGCGTCTTCTCCAGGTACCGTCCGGACCCGGGGCCTATCTCCAGCACCGTGTCCGGGTTGGCGGCGAAGACGCCGAGAGTGCGTAGTTCGTCGATGGTGAACCGGGTGGCTCCAGGCGTCCCGTTCATGACCTCGTCGATGTAGTCACCGACCGACAGGCCGGCCGCCCGTGAGGCCTGCATCGTTGCCTCGAAGGGGATGAAGTCGTCCACTCCACCCCGGTTGTTGTTGGTGCGCACGATGTCGAATCCCGTACGTCCCAAGAGCCGCTTGACCCCCGACTTCAATGCTGACGTTTCGCGCACTGCTGGGCTCACCAGGCATCCCCCCTCTTTCCGCCTTAGGTACCCAAAGCATAGGATCACGGACGCGGACGCGCAGAGGGACGGCGAACTTCGCTACGTGGCAGTCGAGGGCCGGTCCACGGCGCCGGGGGCGTGCCGACATTTCGCGGTTCCGGCGCGGGAATGCGATCCAGAACCATGATTCGCGGAGTGTCGACCGTGGACTTTTCGACGGCGGCCTTCCGAGACCGCCTCGTTGGTTAGGGTGGCAAGCAGAGACTGATTCCGATGCCTTTGACCAGGGTGAGGGACACACTGACGGCGCCTGCGTGGGCCAAGTCGGACGCAATGGGGGCTGTGGGTGGCGAGTTGGCGTCGGCAGAAGCCGAAGACCACGTCGAACGGCGTCAGTTGTGTTGGATCGCTCAGTCGGAGCGGGCCCGGAATTCGGCCCGGCCCGGTTCGCGCTTGAAGTGCTTGCAATCCTGCTCGGTCCAGTCGCGCGCACCCCGTACATCTGACGACGGGAGGGGAGGTGCATCACATCTGTCGGATGGTTTGCGATGGTGTGCGGGTTTTTCCACGCGGGGCGTGTCCGGACCACCAGGTGGGCGGCCGGTCGGTCCTACTTGCCGTCACCGGAGTCGTCCGGAAACAAGTCACCGAAAGCAGGCCCGGCAGTCTTCAAGAGGGCTTGGTGCAGGGGAAACAGGAAGCCGCTGATTCATGGCCGGCCACGGGCCGGACGACGGGCCGCATTCTCACCCCGCCCCAAGAAGCCAGGATCCGGAGCGCCTTCCGTCGATCACGGCAAAGCACCGCAGGCCGACCGGACGCGGTGGACGCGTGACCGGCCGGTCGGCGACCGCCGTGCTGCCCCCGTCGCTGCGCATGTGGCTCGGGCTGACCGCGGTCCTCTCCGCGCTGGTGGTCGTCGTGCTCGGGGTCCTGTATGCCGGCCACAGCGAACCCGGCACAGTGGACAGATGGGTCATCCAGCCGACGGCGGACAGCGTGCGGCCGCCGTGGCGGAACGTCGCTCTGGCCACGGACTTCCTGGGGGAGCCCGCCGGAGCGGCGGTGCTGGTCGTGGTCGCCGTGACGGGCTGCCTGCTGCTGCGGCGTCCTCGCGCGGCGGTGCTCGTCGTTGCCGGTGCCGGCACGACCGTGGTGACGACGACGCTGCTCAAGTCCCTGGTGGGCCGCACCATCCACGGCGACGACAACCTGTCCTATCCGAGCGGGCACACCGCCTTCCTCACCGCGCTCGCCCTCGTGGTGGCGCTGCTCGCGACCGGTCGGCTGGGCCTCGGCAGGAGGGCCGGCGCGTTGCTCGTACTCGCAGCGGCGCTGGTCGCCGGCGCCGCAATGGGCTGGGCGCAGGTCGCCCTGGGCGCGCACTACCCGACCGATGTCCTCGGCGGCTGGTGCACCGCGCTGGCAGTGACACCGGCGACCGCGTGGCTGGTCGACCGGACGGCCGACCGGATGGCCGACGCCGGTCGGCGGGACCGCCGCTGACGTCACGTCACGTCATGTCCCGCCCGTCATGCCAAGCGGCGGAATACGGGCTTCACCGGTCGTCCGGCCAGCCATGGGGTCGGGTCGGCGGCGTCCAGTGCCTTCCGGTACACCGCGCATGCCTGGGCCACCACGTCGACGGTGTGATCGATGTCGGCGTCGCCGAGCGCGCTGCTCACCACGAACGACGGGGCCAGCACCCCGCCCGCGAGGAGCCGGCGCAGGAACAGGGTGCGGTACTGCTGCGACGGCTGCCGATTCTCGTCGAGGGTGGCGAAGACCAGGTTGCTGGCCCGGCCCCGGACGACGACGTGGTCGCCGACGCCCATGCTGTCCGCCGCGTCGCGGACACCGGCGGCCAGCCGCTCGCCGAGGGTGTGCAGCCGCGCGGTGATGCCCTCCTCGACGTAGGTGGTCTGCACGGCCATCGCGGCGGCGAGCGAGTGCGTTTCCGCACCGTGCGTGGTGGACAGCAGGAACACCCGTTCGCCGGAGTGACGCAGCCCGCCCAGCTCCATCAGATCGCGGCGCCCGGCCAGCGCGGAGACGGCGAACCCGTTGCCCAGCGCCTTTCCGAACGTGGAGAGGTCGGGAACGACGCCGTACAGGCCCTGGGCGCCCGCCTCGGACCAGCGGAGGCCGGTGATCATCTCGTCGAAGATCAGTACACAGCCGTGCCGGTCGGCCAGCTCGCGCAGGCCGGCCAGGTATCCGGGCGGCGGCTCGGTGTGGGTGGCGGGTTCCAGGATCAGGCAGGCGACCTCGTCCTGGTACCGGGTGAGGAGTTCCTCCGTGGCGGCCAGGTCCCCGTAGGGGAATGCCACGGTCAGCTCGTTGGTCGCCGCCGGAATGCCGGCGGACATCGGCGTGGTGCCGATGAACCAGTCGTCGGTGGAGAAGAACGGATGGTCGGCGCAGAGGGCCACCCGCGGGCGCCCGGTGGCGGCGCGGGCGAGGCGCACCGCGGCGGTGGTGGCGTCGGAGCCGTTCTTCGCGAACTTCACCATCTCGGCGGTCGGCACGGTGGCCAGGAAGCGTTCCGCCGCCTCGACCTCCACGATGGACGGCCGGACGAAGTTGCTGCCGCGGTCGAGTTCCCGTCGCACCGCCTCGGTCACGCGTGGGTGGGCGTGGCCGAGGCTGACCGAGCGCAGGCCGGAGCCGTACTCGATGTAGCAGTTGCCGTCGACGTCCCACACGTGGGCACCGCGGCCGTGGCTGATGACCGGGGCCAGGTTCTCGGGGTACTGGTCGTCGCCCTTGGCGTAGGTGTGCGCGCCGCCGGGGATCAGGGCGTGCAGCCGCTCGTTCGCCGCCCGCGATCGGGGAAGGCCGAACTCTTCGGTGTCCACGGTGACTTCAGCTCTCCTTCTGCTTCAGGACCTCGGCGAGGCTCGGCGCCTCCCGGTCCCGCTGGGACATCGAGGCGGGCGGGAGCGGCCACGGGATGGCGAGCTCCGGGTCGTCGAAGGCGATCGTCACGTCCTCGGCCGGATCGTGCGGGCGGTCGATCCGGTACGAGGTGTCGGCGGTCCCGGTCAGGGCCTGGAATCCGTGGGCACAGCCCGCCGGTATGTAGAGAGTCGTCTGCGTATCGCCGGACAACTCGAAGGTCGCCACGTTGCGGTACGTCGGTGAGTCCGTCCGCAGGTCGACGACGACGTCGAAGATCCGTCCGTACGAGCAGCGCACCAGCTTGGCCTCGCCCGCGCCGGAGCGCAGGTGCAGGCCGCGCAGCACGCCCCGGACCGAGCGGGACAGGCTGTCCTGGACGAAGGCGTCCGGGTCGAGGCCCACCGAGCGGACCACATCGGCGTCGAAGGTGCGGCAGAAGAAGCCGCGCTCGTCGGAGTACGGCGTCGGCTCGAACAGGTACGCGCCGTCGATCGCAGGGACCTCGGTCGCCTTCATCTGGCCTCCCTCAAGGCGTGGGCGTGGTCGGCCGCCGGGAACAGGGCCGCGGTCAAAGCGGTGAACTGGTCCTCTAGTTGCCGGGCGGCGGTCAGGTTCCGCTCGGTGAGGGTCCGCCGCAGCTCCGCCGATCGTTTCTCCAACGCCCGGAACTGTTCCAGGAGTTGGTCGGCGTCGACCTCGCGAGCCGGGTGGCAGTACGCGGCAAGGCCCATCCGGTCCATGAGGGCGTCGCTCTTCGCCGCATAGCTGAGTGCGAGCGTCGGCGTGCCGACCTTCAGCGCGCAGACCAGGTTGTGGTACCGGGTGGCCACCACGGTGTCGGCAGCCGCCGTCTCCTTCATCAGGTCGGCGAGCGAGGCCGCCTCGGCAGCGGTGACCAGCGGCGAGTCCACCGCGTCGAGGATCGCGGTGACCACCGGCCGGTCGCACTCGTCGCCGGTGAGCAGCCGGACCGGCCTCCCGTCCTCGACCAGCGCGCGGACGAAGCGCGTTGTCCCGTCGAGGTAGCGGCGGTGGATCTCCTCGGCCCGTGCGCGGTCGTCGTTGCCGCCGTGGAAGTCCATGACACCGACGCAGACCGGGCCCGGCGAACCCGAGGGCGCGCTCGCAGGCGGCGTCGGCAGGGCGAAGGCGAGGTCCGGGTAGACCTTGTCACGCGCGGTGTCCACGCCCATCGCCCGCATCGCGTCGCGGGACAGGGCGTCCCGGTACGACCGGTAGCCGGCCAGCTGCGCCGACCAGCGCACCAGGGCCCGGGTCGGCCGGTTGCCGATCGCGGCGGCCCCGACGCCGACCAGCGCGACGCGGGTGCCGAACAGTCGGCCGCTCGCGCAGAGCAGGAACAACGAGTACGGGAAGCCCCACGGCCGCAGCGGCAGCGTGGCCTCCAGGACGCCCATGCCCGGCACGATCACCACGTCGTGCCGGCGCACCCAGGCAGCGGTACGGACGGCGTCGACGAGTTTGCCCAGGCCCTTGCCCGCGATCGCGCCCGCCCGCGACGCAGTCCGGTACTCCCCGCGGTACCAGTGCAGCCGCGTCGCGGGGATGCCGTACCGGGCCGTGACGACCTCGGGTCCGCCGCACAGCGCGTCCACGACCGCCTCCGGGTGTTCGGCGCGGAGGTAGCCGAGCACGGCCTCCAGTGACCCGTCGTTGCCGAGATTGCCGGAGCCGAGCAGGCCGAACACCCCGACGCGCACCGGGGTTCGGTTCGCGGGTGTCATGCCTGCCGCCCCTCACGTCCGGCGACGAGGGCGTCGACGGAGACGGTGAGCCGGCCCGGGTCGACCGGGGCGCGGTCCTCGACCCGCTCGCCGGCACCCGGCCGGACCCGGCTGGTCATCCATGCGGCCAGGTGGCGGTAGCACGCGCGCCGGTCGGCCGCGGACAACGGCGCCCGCCGGACCGCCGAGACGAAGCCCCAGACGTACTCGGCGAGCAGCCGGGGTGTCGGGTGCAGCGCGCCGGCCCGGCGCGGGTCCAGGTTGACGCACCGGGCGCGCTTGCCCGGGTTCGCCCGCTCGGCGCGGGTGGGGTGGTCGCGGCGGAAGTACAGCAGCTCCGGCACCTGGTGGAACGGCCCGTGCAGGGTGATCTCGGCGACGAACGTGCGATCCGCGTGGTGGTAGCTGTCGTGCGGCTTCACCCGGCGCAGCACGTCGGCCCGCATCACACCGTAGAAGTCGTCGCCACCGGGCTCGAACAGCAGACTGCGGAAGCGTTCCGGCGCGTGTGGCGAGTCGGTGGCCAGCCCGTACTCGTACGGGACCTTCACCTGGCCGTCGCCGTCGATGACCGCCTGGCCGGAGTGCGCAAGGATCACGTCCGGCCGCTCGTCCAGCGCCTCCACGCAGCGCCGCAGCAGGTCGCGGGCGTAGAGGTCGTCGTGCGAGGCCCACTTGAACAGTTCGCCGCGGCACTCCGTGAACACGTAGTTGTGGTTCGGTGCGGCCCCGATGTTCCGGGTCAGCCGGATGTACCGGATGCGCGAGTCCTTCGCGGCGTACCGGTCGCAGATGTCCCGGGTCCCGTCGGTCGAGGCGTTGTCGGAGATGACCAGCTCGAAGTCCTCGTAGGTCTGGCCGAGCAGGGCGTCGAGCGCCTCGGCCAGGTACTCCTCGCCGTTGTACACGGGCAGGCCGATGCTCAGCCTGGGTTGCGCGGTCATGGCGTCCTCACTTCGGGAATGGGGTTGTGGTGGCGCTCGCGCAGAGCGGACCGCAGCTGCAGCCACCACACGGCCGAGCTGATCGACGTCGCGGCGGCGACGCCCCAGGCCGAACCGACCGTGCCGGCCACGGCCGCTCCGCCGAGCCCGCCGATGACGTAACAGGCGGAGGCGAACAGCTGGCTGCGCAGGCTGCGCCGGGCCGCGGCGAGCGCGCGCAGCCCGGCCGCCGCGCCGCTGCCGAGGCCGGCCCCCGCGACGCCGAGCGTCGCCGGCACGATGAGTTCGGAGGCAGAGCTCCAGACGCCACCGAGCACGAACTCGCCGACCCGGTCCGGCATCAGCAGCAGAGCCGTGCCCCAGAGCAGCGCGGCGACGGCCTGCCCGCCGCCAAGGTGGAGGCAGAATCTGGTCAGTTGATGCGGGGCCTGCCGCAGCACCCGTGCCGCCTCGGCGACGGTGACCAGCGACAGCCCCATCAGCAGAGCGAGGAACGGGCCGAGCAGGAGCTCGGCGCCCCGGACCGCACCCACCGCGCCGACCCCGACGATCGCGCCGAGCCCGTACGCCCTCAGCTGGCTCGCGCCGCTGAGGCTGACGTTCTCGACCAGGTACCGGTAGCCGAGATCGCGCTGCTCGCGAAGCCACCCGCGCGCCCCGGTCATCCGGGGGCGGATGCCTGACTGGAGGCAGCCGTACACCGCGGCCACCGTGGCGGACGCGCCCCAGGCGAGCACGAAAGCGGCCACGCTGCCCACGCGGGCCGCCACCACCATGGCCGGCACGAGCGCGACGCCCCACACGAGGTCGTTGGCGAACGCCTTCTGCCCGGCGCCGGCCGCGAAGAACGCGAACCGCCAGGCGTCCTGCAGCAACAGCGCAGGCAGCACGACGCCGAGGCAGACGAAGGCGGGCCCCACACGGCCGCCCAGGCCCAGCCCGACCAGCAGACACGCGGCGCCGAGGGCGGTACCGATGCCGAGGGCGGCACCCGACGACCGGGCCGCCGCCGAGCGCCAGGACGCGGTCGGTACGCCGCTGAAGCGCACCACGAGCGGGTCGGTGGCCAGGCCGCGGGAGACGTTGAGCACCACGCCGTAGGTCAGCCAGGCCAGGCTGAACACGCCGAACGCGGCCAGCCCCAGCGAGCGTGCCACGTAGAGCCCCACCGCGAAGTTGGTCATGCTGGAGGCCGCCTGGTCGGCCAGTCCCCAGGACAGCCGGCCGACCATGGCCCGCTTGGCGGTCCGCTTCCCTCCCTCGGTGGCCATCGGCGTCACGCCTTGATCAGCCCGGCGCCGTGCAGGGCGTCGGCCGCGGCGGCGACGGTGCCGAACGGCAGCCCGGACCGCTCGGCGACGTCCAGCAGACCGTGCTCGCCGTCGGAGAGACTGAGTACCCAGAGCATGGCCATCTCGGCCTGCTTCGCGTCGCTGCGGCCGCCGAGAGAGTCGTACAACCCCCGTCGGCCCAGCTGCGGTTCGCCGTAGGGGCTGAGGTTGACGTACCGCCGGTTGCCGTCGAGGACGGCGAACGCCTCGCGGCAGACGGCGAGCGTGTCCTCCATCGCGTCCGGGGAGACGAAGTCCGGGTTGTCCGCCGAGGTGTGGTACTCGGGGTAGCCGGCGTACGGGGTCCGGCTGAGCGAGCCCACGCCGAGATCGAACCCGGGCGAGCAGTACTGCCGCTCGTCGTAGCCGTACGGAGTGAACTCGTTGACGCGGTGCGGGCGTTCGGAGGCGGCCAGCACATGCCGCATCACCCGGTCGATCTCCGCGTCGCCGCGCCTGCTCTGCTTGTACGTCAGTTGGCCCGGGTCGCCTGCGCAGGCCAGCACGAGCCCGTGCCTGACCCGTTCCACCCGCTCCGCGTTGCGGGCCAGCCAGGTGATCGCCCCGATGGTGCCGGGCGCGTATATGAACCGGTAGGTGTAGTACGGCGTCTGCTGTGCCAGCGCGCGGGCCAGGAAAGTCGCCACCGCGATGCCGGCCAGGTTGTCGTTGGCCAGTGACGGGTGGCAGACGTGGCAGGAGACGATCACCTCGTCCTGGACCTGCCCGGGGACCACATGCTCGGCGTAGGTGAGGTGACCGTCGGCGAGTGTGGAGTCGACGCGCACCTCGTAGTCGCCGTCCGGCATCGCGTCCAAGGTCTCCTGGGCCAGGCAGAATCCCCATTCCGGCTTGTAGTAGCTGGTGCGGTACGGCACCCAGGCCGGGTGGTCCGGCAGGGTGTGCAGGTGTTCACGCAGCTCGGCCAGCGGCATGGTCCGCGACACCGGCACGCTGTAGCCGAGCACGTGCAGGCTGGACGCGGCGAAGTCGACGACCCGGCGGCCGGAGCTGTCGGCAACGTACGCGTCCCGGATGTTCCACTCCTGCGGCACCGTCCAGTCGAGCACCTGCGTCCCGGTCGGCACCTCGTGCACCTGGAGCGGGACGTACTCGCCGACGATCTCCAGGGTGGCGCGCACACCGTCGCCGGTGATGCTCCGGCACAGCGGGTACAGCCGCTCCACCAGCGCGTGCATCTCCTCGCCGGCGCCGGTCGTCATCTGCTCGCCGACCGCGGTCATCGGCGCCACCGCAGGGTGTCGTCGACGGCACCGGACTCGGACGCCGCGCGCAGCACGGCAAGACGGGTGAAGCGTCGTTCGAAGTCCTCCCGGGTCAGCCCGAACTTCCGGTAGGCGTCGGCGAGTTCGAGCGCGCCCTGCTTCACCGTCCACTCGCAGTCGAAGCCCGGGATCGCGGCGCGGAACCGGGAGAAGTCCACCCGGTACGACCGCGGATCGGCGCCGTTCTCCCCGGTGATCACCACCTTCGCGCCGGACACCGCCTCGGCGACCTGCTCGGCGATCTCGGCCACCGTGACGTTGTTGGTCTCGCTGCCGATGTTGAACGCCCGGTCGTGCACCGCTTCCCGCGGCGCGGTCAGCGCGGCGGCGAAGGCCCGTGCGATGTCGGCGGCGTGCACCAGCGGGCGCCAGGGGGTGCCGTCGGAGAGCACCAACACCTCGCCGGACAGCAGCGCATGACCCACCAGGTTGTTCAGCACGATGTCGGCGCGCAGCCGGGGCGAGTAGCCGAAGGCGGTGGCGTTGCGCATGAACACCGGGCTGAAGTCGCCGTCGGCCAGCGCGTGCAGGTCGTCCTCCACCCGCACCTTGGACTCCGCGTACGGCGTCACCGGGCGCAGCGGGGCGTCCTCGGCCACCAGGTCGTCACCGCCGGAAGCGCCGTAGACCGAGCACGTAGATGCGTACAGGAAGCGCCGCACTCCGGCGTCGCGGGCCAGCCGGGCCAGCCGTACGGAGGCGTGGTGGTTGATGTCGTAGGTGAGGTCCGGCGCCAGCGATCCCAGCGGGTCGTTGGAGAGCGCGGCCAGGTGGATCACGGCGTCCACCCCGGCCACGTGTTCGGCCGTGACATCGCGCAGGTCCACCCGGTGCCCCTGTGGGTCCGCGGGCGGGTCGCCCAGCACGCAGTCGGCGAACAGGCCGGCGTCGAGGCCGACGACCTCGTGCCCGGCGGCCGCGAGAACCGGGGCCATCACGGTGCCCAGGTAGCCCTGATGTCCGGTCAGTAGTACGCGCACTGTTCATTCCCCCAGGTCGAGAGTGAGTTTGGTGACGGCGAACGCCTCGGCGTAGCGCGCGTGGCATTCGATGCCGCGGATCCGTGCGAGACCGAGGAAGGCCTCCCGGTCGAACCAGGGCCGGTGCCGTTGCGAGGGGTAGTGCTCCTGCAGCAGCCGCACCTTCTGTTCGGCGATCTCCGGCGACAGCGGCTGGTACGCCGTCGGACGGCCGAGATCGCCGTCCCACTTGACGATCTCGTAGCCGAGGACCAGGTGGTCGCGGAATGCGGTGGGTACCAGCTTCGCCAGGCCGCGGTGATCCTGGTGCGCGTCGTCGGTACGCGGGGCGAGCACGAGATCCGGCTCGGTCCGCTCGCGCAGTTCCTCGATTGCGGCCTTGGCCTCTTCCCAGTGCGTCGGCAGTCGGCCGTCCGGCAGCTTGAGCACGGTCAGCCGCAGGTCGGCGCCCGGGCAGAAGGCGCCGAGCGCGGCCTGCTCCTCCTGCTCGCGCTCGCTGCCACCGCCGGAGAGCACCAGCGCGTCGACACGTACACCCGGTCGTGCGAGGCACAGCGTCAGCAGCGTGCCGCCGGCGCCGATGGCGATGTCGTCGCAGTGCGCGCCCACCGCGACGATCCGCTCCAGGGGGCCGGCCCCGAGCCGGATCACGCTCTGACTCCGGCACGGTCCCGCTCCCACACGGCCCACGGGCGGTCGCCCCGGGCGTAGGAGTCGTCGAGCGCGGCCCGCTCCTTCACGGTGTCGGTCGGCTTCCAGAAGCCGTAGTGTTGGTGCGCCACCAACCGGCCGCGCTTGGCGAGTTGGGCGCATCCGTCGGCGACCAGGTCACCGTTCTCCGGTATGTGGTCGAAGATCTCCTGGCGGAGCACGAAGTAGCCACCGTTCTCCCACAGCGGGAGTTCGCTCACCGCGGTGATGCCCCCCACCAGGCCGTCCTCACCCAGCTCCACGCAGTGGAACGAGGACTGCGGCGGCACCACCATCATCGACGCACCGGCGTCGCGCGGGGTGAACCGGTCGATCATCTCCGGCAGCGGAGCGTCGGTGAGTACGTCGGCGTAGTTGGCGAGGAACATCTCGTCGCCGTCCAGATGGTGCCGCACCCGGCGCAGCCGCTCCCCGATCGGCGACTCGATGCCGGTCTGCGCGAACGTGATCGTCCAGTCCGAGATGTCGGTGGACAGCAGCTCGGTCTTCCCGCCCCGCAGCACGAAGTCGTTGGACGTCGTCTCCTCGTAGTTGAGGAAGAAGTCCTTGATGTGGTGGGCCCCGTACCCGAGGCACAGGATGAACTCCGTGTGCCCGAAGTGCGCGTAGTAGCGCATGACATGCCAGATCAGCGGTCGCGGGCCGACCATCGCCATCGGCTTGGGCACGTCGTCGGAGGTTCCGTTGCGCATGCGCATCCCGTAACCGCCGCAGAACAGAACGACCTTCATGCTGTGACCTCTTTCAAGACGCGACCTCGACAATGCTGAGTTCCGGGATCGGAAAGACCAGCCGGCCGCCCCACTCGTGCACGAACGACAGCTGCTCGACCAGTTCGGCCCGCAGGTTCCACGGGAGGACGAGGACGTAGTCCGGCTTGTCGGCGGCTATCTGCTCGGGCGGCAGGATCGGGATGCGGGTGCCCGGGGTGAACCTGCCGTGCTTGTACGGATTGCGGTCGACCGTGTACGCGAGCAGGTCGGGCCGGATGCCGCAGTGGTTGAGCAGGGTGTTGCCCTTGCCCGGGGCGCCGTAGCCGACGACCGTCTCGCCGCGCTCGGCCGCCTCGATGAGGAACCGCAGGAGGTCCCGGCGCACCTTGGCCACCCGGGCGGAGAACTCGGCGTACCCGGACAGCTCCTGCAACCCGGCGGCCTTCTCCCGGGCCAGCACGTCGGCCACCCGCTGCGAGGGATCCCCCGCGACCTCGGCCGGCCGGGCCCACAGCCGGATGGAGCCGCCGTGTGTGGGCAGCAACTCGACGTCCACGAGCGTCAGTCCGCCGCTCGCGAGGGCTCGGATCGCGGACGCGACCGTGTAGTACTGGAAGTGCTCGTGGTAGATCGTGTCGTACTGGTTCTCCTCGATCAGGGTCAGCAGGTGCTGCACCTCGATGGAGACCCAGCCGTCGTCGGCGACCAGCGCGCGCAACCCCTGGGTGAAGCCGACCACGTCGGGGATGTGCGCGTACACGTTGTTGGCCACGACCAGATCCGCCGGGCCGTGCTCGGCACGCACGGCGGAGCCGGTGTCGGGGCTCAGGAACTCCGTGACCGTGGGCACCCCCGCCTCCCGCGCCGCGGCACCGACGTTCACCGAGGGCTCGATGCCGAGGCAGCGGATCCCCCGGTCCACCACGTGCCGTAGCAAGTAGCCGTCGTTGCTGGCGACTTCGACCACGAAGGCGTCGGCGCCGAGGTCCAGCCGCTGTACGGCATCGGAGACGTACGTGCGCGCGTGCTCCACCCAGGAGGTCGAGAACGAGGAGAAGTACGCGTACTCCTTGAACGTCTCCTCCGGCGTGATCAGCGGCGGGATCTGCGCCAGCCAGCAGTCGGTGCAGACCCGCAGGTGCAGTGGGTACGCCGGTTCCGGCCGGTCCAGTTGGTCCGCGGCGAGAAAGCTTTCACACGGCGGCGTCGCCCCAAGGTCGACGACGCTCGCCATCGCTTCCGAGCCGCAGAGTCGGCATCGTGTCATCTGCTGTCCCCATCCCCCCTGCCCGCGCGCGTGTCCTCGCCGCGAGCCAGTGCTGACCGACCCGCGATCGCGGTGCGGTACTCCTCCACCAGGCGCTCCAGGCCGACGGCCGGGCTGAAGCCCTTCTCGTAGCGGCGTCTGGCCGCCCGGCCCATCTCCCGGTTGCGGGCCGGCTCGGCCGCGATCCGGCGTATGCAGGACGCGAGCGAGGCGGGCTCGCCCGGCCGGTGCAGCAGCCCGGTCACCCCGTCCTCGACGAGTTCGACGAAGGCGCCGTGACCGGCGGCGACGGTCGGGACCCCGGCCGCCATCGCCTCCACGACCACCAGGCCGAACGCCTCCAGCCACGTCGAGGGAGCCACCACGGCGACCGACCGCGCGATGGCCTGCCGGCACTGCTCCGGGTCGTACAGGCCGACGTAGCGCACGTCGTCCCGGCCGGCGGCCCAGGCGGTCACCTCGGGCTCCAGCGGCCCGGTGCCGGCGATCACGAGCGGTACTCCCACACCGCCGCTCGCCGCGATCTCGTCCCACGCGGTCATGAGCAGCCGCACACCCTTGACCTCCGCGAGCCGGCCGAGATAGAGCACGTGCTCGCCGTCACCCACTCGGCAAGTGCCCGGTTCCGGAACGAAGTTGTGCTTCACCGCCAGTCGCTCGGCGGGCATGCCGGCACGCACCAGGACGTCGCGCTGCGCCGCGGAGAGGCAGAAGAACCGCTCCACGCCGGACCACCACCGCCGCCGGTTGACCGACAGGCTGACCGCGAGCGGCACCGTCGCGAGGCGGGAGCCCCGGTAGCAGCCGTGCCGGACGGCGGGCAGTGGTGCGGAGCCGACGCACTCGGTGCACGGCCGGCCGTCGCGTTGCAGCGTGCCGGGTGGGCAGACCTGGGTGTAGTTGTGCAGCGTGGCGACGGCGGGCACGTCGGCGTCGGCGCAGGCGGCAAGGACCGCGGGCGACAGGAGCGGGAAGACGTTGTGAACGTGCACCACGTCCGGCCGTTCGGTGCGCAGCCGGGCGGCGAGCTCCGATCGGACCGCCGGGTTCCACGGCACGAGGAGCGGCAGCGCGGCCTTGGAAAGGAGGGACCGGGCGGCGATGTCGTCGCTGCGCCGCTCGAACACCTCGACCCGGTGGCCGGCCTCGCGCAGCAGCGCGACCTCCTGGTCGACGACCTTGTTCTCCCCACTCGGCTGTGCCGAGGCGTAGCGGTTGTGCACCACGAGGACGTGCATGCTCAGGTCACCTCCGATCTTCGGGCCCATCGCGGGATGTGTCGTCGCGGGGCTTCGGGCGTCGGGAATCGAGGGACTTCGGGCGTCGAGAGGCGAGTGGCCGCGGCAGGAGTCGCCAGCAGTGAGGCGGCCACGGCCAGATGCAGCAGATACGGCGAGGCGTCGCCAAGACCGGCCTCGGTGTACGACGCGATCCCGCAGTAGCTGATCAGGAAGATCGCGCAGGCCCTCGGCAGCGACGGTGGCCGCAGCAACGCGACGCCGGCAAGGACGATGATGATCGCCGCCACCAGGGCGACGCCGATCAGACCCTGCTCCTGGTAGACGGCCAGCCAGCTGTTGTCGATCGGCAGCCCGCCGAACGACTTGTCGCCCAGGCCCATGCCGAACAGCTGCTCGAAGGACGTCCGGGGCGCTGCCAGCAGGGCGTCCCAGACCTTGGCCCGACCGGTGAGATTGGAGAAGTTCTCCTGGCTCTGCCCGCGCAGGAACCACGCCTGCAGCGCGGAACTCAACGCCACCGCGGCCACCGTGGCGCACAGCACCGCCCAGACGAAGAACCGGCGGGCGGCGGCACTGGTCAGGACGAGCGAGCCGATCGCCAACGTCAACCCGATGAGCAGCCCGAGGGTGGCCGTCCGGGTATGGGTCAGCACGAGCAGGACGAGTGACGGCACGATGACCACCGCCGCGCTTGTCCTGTCGGTCCGGCGGCCCAGTACGAGCAGTACGGTGAGCCCGATGATCACCGCCGC
>NZ_LIQZ01000222.1 GCF_001418655.1 Streptomyces phaeochromogenes
CGGCGGCCGGCCGCCGAGCCAGCTGTCCCACGGCACGAGCAGCTGGTCCGGCTCGGGGCCCGCCGTGCCGCAGCGCTCGTACATGGGCGGAATGCCGTCGCGGCGCCAGCGTGCGGCGAGTTGCTCCTCGTCGCCGTCGGGGTACGCCATCGGCAGGTCCGCCGGCGTCTGGCCGATCGGGAAGCCGAGCAGGAAGCGGTTGACGACGACGCAGCGGGCGGCGATGTCGAACCGGTCGGGCTGGGCGCGCAGGCCGGTCGCCGCCGTGACATGGCCGAAGCCGAGATGCAGGGCGCCGTGCGCGACCGCCCAGGCCCACTCGACGGGGTCGGCCCGGCGCTTGGGATGGACGTGCAGCACGCCGTCGGAGTCGACGCGCACGAGTCCGTCGTCCGGCGCCTCCTCGCAGTCCTCCTGACGGCAGGTGCTGAACCCGATGGCGGCCAGCGCGCGATTGGCCCGCACGAGCCGCATCCCCTCGGCGAACGCCTCAGCGGCCAGGTCCTTCTTCTTGGGCGGCTCCTGATTGCGCGTACGGCTCATGGCGCGGCCACCTTTCGGCCAGCGGGCCGACACGAAGCCGGCGCGCGGCGAGGCGGCACGGGCCGGGACGGGCGCGACAGACGGGACGGACACGACAGGCGTGCCCGGCGCGACGGGCGGGACGGACGCACTGCCGCCGTCGCGCCGGGCACGGCGGCGGCCACCTTCCCGCGCGGGGCACTCCCGCTGTCGCGCGACGTACTCACCGTTTCCCCCGCAGTGCTCACCGTCGCGCGCAACGCGCTCACCGGCGCGCCTCCACCAGCCGGGGCATGTCGCGGGCCGCCTCCACCAGGAACCAGGCGGGCAGGACGGGGTTACCGTCCTCGTCCGCGGCGATGACGCTCTGGGCGACCTCCACGGAGATCTCGGCGAGCTGTACGAGCAGGGACTTCGCGCGGTAGGCGGTCTGGCGGCCGGTCGCCGAGGCGTGTTCCTTGCTGGCGGGGAGTTCCTTGACGAGGCGGCCCCGGAAGGACTCCGCGAGGTAGTACAGGAGGTCGCGGTCCTCGAGGCGGTTCGGCCAGCGGGCCTCGCCCTTCATGATGGCCTCGATGCCGAACCGGCTGCGCACGATCTTCACGTAGCCGCAGAAGGCGACCGCGTGCGCGGGCGTCAGCGTGCCGTGCGCGATCACCTTCAGCGTGGGCTCGTCGAGCGTCGGGCCGAAGGAGTGCAGCGCGTCGGAGAGCATGTGCCAGGAGCGGGGCGTCGAGAAGGGCTCCTCGGTCTTCGGCGGCTTGGACCACAGGTGGTCGGGGCGGTCGATGAGGTGGTCGAGCACCCACGGGTGGATGCCGTTCGCCCCGGCCCACACCAGCCAGTCCTTCGGGGACGCCTCCAGGTGCACGTGCGCGAGCCGGTTGACCAGCGCCGACGCGATCGGGCGCGCGAGCGCGTTGTCCGTGGCGCGGTTGCCCGCGCCGATGACGATCGAGCCCGCCGGCAGCTCGTAGTTGCCGATGCGCCGCTCCAGGATCAGCGAGTAGAACGCCTTCTGGACGTCCGGCGTCGCCGCGTTCAGCTCGTCCAGGAACAGGCAGTACGGCTCGTCCCGGGCGATCGCCTCGGGCGGGCAGAAGACCGAGCGGCCGTCGCGGATCTGCGGTACGCCGATCAGGTCCTCCGGCGCCAGTTGCGTACCCAGCAGACTCACGCACTCCAGTCCCAGTGACTCGGCGAACTCCCTGACCAGGGAGGACTTTCCGATGCCGGGGGCGCCCCAGATGAAGACCGGCCGCACGGTCGCGAGGCCGAGCAGCAGTTCCGGTATTCGGGCGGGAGTGACGGTGACGGCTGCCTGCACGCAGTGGCTCCAGGGTGGGTGTTCGAGCGGGGCGCGCCGGTGCGCGATGTCCGATGCGCACAGTGTGCGCGGCTCCTCCCCCGCACCGCAGCCCATTTACGGGGCCCTTGAGGAGCGCGGGGGCCTACGCGACCCGCTGCTCGGGGCCGGTCTCGACGGGCACCTGCGGGCCGTCGCACTCGCGCAGCCAGCGCCGCAGTACGTGGTGCACCTGCTCGGCGCCGACCAGTTCCTCCCCGTCCTCGACGGGCGCGGAGAACGTGAGCGGCGACATCAGGAACGGCCGGCCCTGCGCTCCCCCGAGGCCGCCGTGCGAGCCGATCTGTTCCTCGAACGCGAGGACTTCGCCCTCCTGGGGGTCGTACCAGGAGTTGACCATGATGTCCGCGGTGTGCGGGAACGTGTGCGTACGGCGTACGGCGTCGGCGGCGCCCGGGCCGAAGTCGGCGAGCGGGCCCGGGTTCTCGTCCAGTTCGTCCAGCGGGATCTCGGCGCCGTTCGCACCGAGCACGAGGCCCCCGTGCTCCTCGCTGCGCACGAGGACGAAGCCGACGCCGGGGTGGTTGGCGAGCGTGGTCAGCAGGGCCGGGTGGCGGGCGTCGATCTCCTCGCGGCTCATCCGGTGCGGTACGTCCGGGAAGGACACGAGACCGAGGTTGCCGGAGGCCAGTACGAGCGGCTCAGAGTGGCGGCTGGAGGGGCGGTACTGCTCGTGGCCCTCCTCGACGGGCCTGCGCAGTGCGGCCCGTACGGCGGACCTGGCCTCGGCGCCGCTGTGGGTGCGGCGGGCCTTGCGGGGCACGGGCAGTCCGCAGCCGGCCCGGACCAGTTCCCCGAGGCCGAGTCCGTAGCGGGTGTGGAAGGTCTCGCCGGGGCTCTGGCCGTGGTCGGACAGCAGGACGATGCGATACGCGCGAGGGGCATGCTCGGCGACCTGCGCGATCAGGGCCAGTGAGCGGTCCAGGCGTTGCAGGACCTTCTCCGTGTCGCGGCTGCGCGGGCCCGAGTGGTGCGCCACCTCGTCGTACGCCACCAGGTCCGCGTAGACCGAGGAGCGTCCGGCGAGCATGTCCCCGATCACCGCGGCGACGACGACGTCCCGCTCGATGACCGTCGCGAAGGCCCGGATGAACGGGTAGAGGCCGCCGCGGCCGACCCGCGGGCGCCGCCTCTTGAGGCGCGCCCAGGTGGACTCGCCGATCTCGCGGCCGACGTCGGCGACGAAGGACATGGCGGTACGGACGGCGTTGGCGGGGTCGGAGAAGTACGCGAAGTAGCCGGCCCGCGAGCGGTTCTTCCGGCCCCTTCTGGCGGCCACGGAGAGCACCAGGGCGAGCTGGTCGGCGCCGCCGCTGAAGAGGTTGCCCCGGCTGGCGCCGTCCATGGTGAGCAGTCCGCCGTCGCCGGTGTGCGCGATGGCGCGGCGCTGGAGTTCGGCGGCGCTGGTGGGGCGGTTGCAGACCATGACCTCCCGGGTGTCCTTCTCGTACCAGCGGAAGGCGGGGATGTCGTGGTTGGAGCCGTGCAGGATGCCCAGCTGGCTCGCGCCGGTCTGGCTGGACCAGTCGGTGCGCCAGGGGGTGAGCCGGTGGGTGGTGCGGGACCCCTCGCCGTCACCGAGCCAGGCGGCGACGGCCGGCATCAGACCGCGTCCGACCGCCTCCAGGAGTACGTCGTGACCGACGCCGTCGAGCTGCAGGAAGACCACGCCCGGGGTGGACGGGCCGGAGCCCGGCTCCAGCTCGGCCCGCCGCCGGTCGGAGAGCCGGTAGAGCCTGCGCCGGTACGCGTCGTCGTCCCGGACGGCGAGGGCACCGCCGGTGGCGGAGGCGACGGCCGACATCACCGCGGCGACCACCACGGCGGTCTCCGGGGCGGCCTCGCTCTCTCCCGACGGGATGATCCGCAGGGCGAGCCACAGGAGCGAGCCGTTGAGGAAGAAGACGAGCAGGCCGAGGACGAGTGCGGGGACGAGGAGCAGGGCCCTGACGAGGAGCGGCCAGACGACGGAGGAGAGGATGCCGAACGCCCCGGCGCCGAGTGCGGCCGTGATGGCGATCTGCGTCGCGCTGTCCCCGTCCGCGGACTGGATTCTGAAGTCCGGCAGGATCCCGGCCAGCGCCAGCATGGTGACCGTGGACACCGCCCACACGGCAACGCTCCGCCAGAGCGCGCTCACCAGCCGCCGCCATCTCGCGCCGCTCACGCCACGCCCACCTCCACCCCGCTCTCAGACCTGCCCCAACCCTGTCACAAGCACGCAAGCCGTTTCGGCGGCGCACAAGGGCACGACGGTTGCTCACCACGCGCACACAGGGTGACCGCGAATCACCGCACGGGGTTGCCCGTGCCCGGCCCGGGCCCGGCACCGCCGGAGGTGTCAGCGGCCGTCGTAGCCCGCCGTCGGCATCGACAGCCGGCGGTGGACATGGGCCTTCATCTGGGCGTCGTACGCGGGTTCCGCGTGGCCGACCGTCTCGACCCGCACTCCGCGCCGGGCACACTCGGCGGTGAACTCGTCGACGGAGGCGAGCGCCCGCTCCAGGACCCGGCGGCTGGGCGCCACGAACAGGTCGACGAGGCCTGCCTCGACGTCCTCCCAGAGCGCGCAGTGGTCGGGCCGCAGCCCCCGTACGAGCAGTTCGCGGGTGACGACATAGCCGCGCTCGGCGGCCCAGCGCGCGCACATGGCGTGCTGGCTGCGCGAGTCCACCAGGAAGGGGTCCGCCTCCAGCTCCTCCAACGGCGTCAGACTCGCGATCGTCGTCACGCGAAGCATGCCGGAGGCACGGCGTGCGTCTCCCATGGCGTCCCCCCTCACCTCCGGGTTTCGTCGCCGACCCTACTCCTGCCCGTACGCTCGGGGGGAGTCGCGCGAAGGAGGCAAAGGAGTGCCGGTGGAGATCACTTGGTGGGGGCACGCCACCTGCACCGTCGAGGACTCGGGCGCGCGCGTGCTCACGGACCCGCTCTTCGCGCGCCGGCTCGCGCATCTGCGCAGGCGCCGGGGCGCGCCGCCCGCGCCCGAGGCGGCGGTGGCGGACGTGGCCCTGGTGTCCCATCTGCACGCCGATCATCTGCACGTCCCGTCGCTGGCGCGGCTCGCCCCGGGCACCCGGCTCCTGGTGCCGAAGGGCGCCCCGCGGGCCGTCCCCGGGCTGCGCAGGCTCAGCCATCTGCAGGTCACCGAGATGGCGACCGGCGACCGTACGAGGGTCGGTGACCTGGTCGTACAGGCCGTTCCGGCGCGGCACGACGGGCGGCGGCTGCCGGTCGGGCCGCACCGCGCGCCCGCCCTCGGCTATGTGATCGAGGGCGAGGCACGGACGTACTTCGCCGGGGACACGGGCCTCTTCGAGTCGATGGCCAAGGAGGTCGGACCGGTCGACGTGGCGCTGCTGCCGGTCGGCGGATGGGGGCCGTATCTGGGCGAGGGGCACCTGGACGCCGGGCGGGCGGCCGAGGCGCTGGCCCGTCTGCAACCGGGGAGCGCGGTGCCGGTGCACTACGGCACGTACTGGCCGATCGGGATGGATGCCGTGCGCCCCCATGAATTCCACGCGCCCGGCGAGGAGTTCGTGCGCCTGGCCGCCGAGCGTGCGCCCGAGGTGGCGGTGCACCTTCTGGACCACGGCCAGCGTGTGCGGCCCCGGGTCGCGGGGTACCGGTCATCCCCGAGGGACGCGCCGGCCGGCCGGGGCGACGACGAGCGGGAGGGCGAAACCCGGTGAGGGATGTGCTCGCCGCCGCGGTCACGACCGTGCCGCCCGAGTCCACCCAGCAGGCGCTCGGCTATCCGTCGCTGTTCCTGCTGGTGCTGATCGGAGCGCTGGTGCCCGTCGTGCCGACGGGTGCCCTGGTGAGTTCGGCGGCGGTGGTGGCGTTCCACCAGACCGCGCCGTTCTCGATGGTGCTGGTCTTCGTGGTGGCGGCGTTCGCGGCGTTCCTCGGGGATGTCGCGCTGTACTGGCTCGGGCGCCGTGGCATGAAGTCGAAGAACGGGTCGCGTTGGCTGGCCGCGATACGGGATCGTGCGCCGGAGGACCGGCTGGCGCAGGCGCAGGAGAAGCTCGCGGAGCACGGCGTGGCCGTGCTGGTGCTGTCGCGGCTGGTGCCGGCCGGCCGTATTCCGGTGATGCTGGCCTGCCTGATGGCGAAGTGGCCGTTGCGGCGGTTCGCTCGGGGTGACGTGCCGGCGTGCCTCGCGTGGGCCGCGACGTACCAGCTCATCGGGGTGGCTGGCGGTTCCTTGTTCAAGGAGCCCTGGGAGGGGGTGGTCGCGGTGGTCGTTCTGACCATTGTGATCAGCGTTGCGCCCGGTCTTTGGCGGCGTTTGCGTGGCGCTCCGCAGTAGGTGGACGGGGCCTTCAGGCGAGCACCCTTGAGGCGCCCACCGGCAGGTCCCACAGGTTCTCCCTCTCCAGGCCTGCCTTCTCCCATGCCGTACGTACCCGCGTCAGGGGTTCCAGGACCGGTTCCGCCGAGAGGACGAAGGTGGCCCAGTGCATGGGTGCCATGCGGCGGGCGCCGAGGTCCTGGGTGGCTCGGACCGCGTCCTCGGGGTCGCAGTGGACGTCACTGAGCCACCAACGGGGGTTGTACGCGCCGATGGGGAGGAGCGCGAGGTCGATACCGGGATAACGGGCGCCGATGCGGGAGAACCAGTGGCCGTATCCCGTGTCGCCCGCGAAGTACACGCGCCGGCCGTCGGACGCGGTCAGGACCCAGCCGCCCCACAGGGTGCGGCAGGTGTCGTGGAGGCTGCGCTTGGACCAGTGGTGGGCCGGTACGAAGTCGAAGCGGACGCCGTTCAGTTCGGCCGCCTCCCACCAGTCCAGCTCGGTGACGTGCGAGAAGCGGCGGCGCCTGAACCAGCTGCCGAGCCCGGCCGGGACGAACACCGGGGTGTCGCGCGGGAGTCGGCGCAGGGTCGGCGCGTCCAGGTGGTCGTAGTGGTTGTGGCTGATGACGACCGCGTCGATGCGCGGCAGTGCGCTCCAGGCCACGCCGACGGGCGTGATCCGGGCGGGAGTTCCGAGGATCTTGCGGGACCACACCGGGTCGGTGAGCACGGTGAGCCCGCCGATCCGGACCACCCAACTGGCGTGCCCCGCCCAGGAGACGGCGATCGTGCGCGCGTCCACCCGGGGCAACGGGCCCGGCTCGTACGGGAGTCGGGGAATGTCGGCGAGCCCCTCGGGGCCGGGCCGCAGGGCGCCCTCGCGGGCGAACCGGGCGAAGCCGCTCAGGCCCGGCAGCGGTGCGGTCAGCCGGTCCGCGAACGAGCGGGGCCAGACGCGGCGTTCGCCGAGCGGCCGGGGGTCGGCGAGCGGGGTTCCGACGGCGGGTGCGAACGCCGCTGAGGGCAGTGCGGAGGACAGGGGCGAGGCCGGAGGGGAGGTCGACGCCAAGTCGTCGGCGTCCGTGGTCGTGGTGGTCGTGGTCGACTCGGACTGCTGCGTCATCGAGGGGACTCCCGTCGCCGAGCGTCATCGTCATCGCGGAGCTCGGCGAGTGCCGAGCCCAGCAGACTCAACGCGCGTTCCACATGCGGCAATTCCAGAGGTTCCGGTGACGAGAGAGACGCCGTTCGCTCCTCGTGGGTTGTGCCGAGGAACGGGCCGGTGGCCAGGCGTACGCGCAGCGCGCCGAGGTCGTCGCCGAAGCGGTGGCCGCCGGGCACGGGCATGCCGAGACGGTCGGTGAGGAAGTCCTCCAGTTCCTGGGCGTCGCCGACACCGCGCGCGGTGAGCGCGGAGCGCAGCGGGCCGAGGTCCGCGTACACATGGCGGCCCGCGCGCGGAGGCCGGGCGAGGGCGCCCGCGGCCACGAGGGCCTGGTGCGCGGCGGTGGCCACGCGCGCGTGCAGGCGTACCGACGCGGCGAGGCGCTGCGTGATGTCGTCGGGCTCGGCCAGCGCGTACGCGGCTGCCGCGGCGACCGGTGCCGCGATCCGGGCGTCGAGCGCGGTCAGTACGTCGAGGACGCGGTCGCGCAGCCGGGTGCCGGTGTCGTTGGCCGGGAAGCGGGCGATCGCGGCGGGCCAGCCGGGCGGCAGGAAGGGGCCGGCCAGGTCGGTCAGGACCGTGACGTGCTCCGGCAGCATCTCGGCGGGGCTCAGGAACACGGTGTCGTGCGGTTCGTGGAGGGTGTCGCGCCAGGTCTCGTCGCTGACCACGTGCAGCCCCTCGCCCACGGCCGCCTCGATGGCCTCGTGGACCACCTCGGGCGGCGCGACGGTGGCGGTGGGGTCGTCTGCGACGGACAGGACGAGCAGCCGCGGGTCGCCGCCCTCGGCGCGTACTCGGCGCACGGTTTCCAGGAGGGCGTACGGATCCGGGACACCGCCGCACTCGGCGGGTGTCCCCACGTGGAAGACGGAGCTGCCCAGCAGGCGTGCCTGCGGCGCCCACCAGGCCGCGCAGGGGCGCGGCACGAGAACGTCACCGCCGAGCGCGGCGGTCAGCGCGAGGAGCAGTGCGGGGGCGCCGGGCGCGGCGGCCGTCCGGTGGCGGTCGGCGGACAGTCCGCGCCGGGCCCAGTAGGCGAGGGCGGCGTCCAGGAGCGCGGGTCCCCCGCCGGTCGGTTCGGTGTGCGCGCCCGTCGCGGCGGCGGCGAGGCCGGGCGGTACCGGCAGGTCCTGGCCGGGGAGCGGTGGGCCGTAGCGGACGGGGCCGTGGCCTTCCGGATCGGTCTGCCGCATACGTGCCTCCGCGCAGTGATCCGTGGACCGGCCGTCGTTCCGTGGACCGGGCCTCCGTGGATCGCGGATCCGTGGACGCCGGTCCGTGGTCCGTCGTGGTTCCCACGGTGCCTGTCGTGCCCCTGTGCTTCGAGTACCCAAGGCTCTGCGTACCCAGTGGATCGCGTGGCCAACTCAGCCGTTCGAGGAGGACTCCCGGCGGCGCAGTCGGTGGACGGCGGCGCCTGCCGCGCCCGCGATGAGGACACCGCCGGTGACCAGGGCGAGAGTGGAGTCGTTGAAGGTGCCACCCTCGCCCGCCTGCACCCCGTGCCGGACCGCGCCTCCGTCGTCACGGGCTCCGCCGTCACGAGGTCCCTCCTCACGGGCTACTTCATCACGGGCTACTTCCTCACGAGATCCCTCGTCTCGGGACACCTCGTCACGGGAACCGTCACGGGAGCCCTCGGAGCCGTCGCGGGAGCCCTCGCGGGACGCCGTGAAGGACGCGCTCCACTGCTTTCCCTGGCCACCGGGCGCGGCCGGGCAGGTGCCGTCGACGCTCCAGTCGGAGCCCTTGCCGACCGCGTCGTCCTTGCCGGTCCCACCGTCCTCGCCCACCGCATCGTCCTTGTCGGCAGAGTCGGACCCGCCCTCCTCGAAGTTCGCGGCGGGCGCGATACGGGCGGTGCCGCTGTAGGCCGGGCCGCCCGCGGCGTCCTCCTCGCCCGCGGCCTTGTGCAGCTGGACGGTGCCGTGCTCGAAGGCCCGCGAGGTGGCGTCGATGGTCTCGGGCGCCGGTCCGCCCGTCGGTTCGCAGGCCACGGAGACGGTGACGGTGCCGCCTGGAGCCACGGTGCGGGGGCTGACCTCCGCCCCCGGGTTGTCGGCCGCCGCCACGGTGGTGGTCATGCCCAGGGCGACGGCGGTGAGGGCGGTGGCGGACAGGGCGCGGACGGTACGGCGCATGGGCTCGGGCTCCTTCGGCCGGCGGCTGGGGACCCCCACGCCCGTGGACGGCGGCGGAGGCGGGGCACGACCGACATGCCCCGCAGCCCATCAGAGCCCGGCCGCCGCCCGGGCGCGCGCGGCCGGACACCATTCGTGCCACGCGGACGCCCGAGCGGGTGACACCGGCGGACGCCGTACCGACTCAGTTCGAGAGGGAGACCAGCTCCTGTTCCAGGCCGCGGCCACGTGAGTCCACGAGGGCCGAGGCGACCTCGGACAGCTTGCGGTTGGTTCCCTGCGAGATGCGGCGCAGGACCTTGAAGGCCGCGTCCGCGTCGCAGGCCAGCACATGCATGACGATGCCGCACGCCTGGTCGACGACGGGGCGGGTGCGCAGCGCGGCGCCGAGCTGGTCGAGCTCGGTGAGCGCGGCGCGGTAGGAGCGGTCCCGGACGAGACCGGTCGCGGCGAGATCACCGAGGGCGCGGGCGGGTCCGTGCGGGGCATCCTCCAGGCCGCCCGCGCGGAAGCTGTAGAGGCTGAGGGTGACCGTCAGGCCCGCCCGGCGAAAGGGAAGGGTGACGCTGGAGCGCACACCCGAGTCGAGCGCCATCGCCCGGTACTGCGGCCAGCGCTCCTCGCGCAGCAGGTCGCCCGACTCGACGGGCTCTCCGCGCTCCAGTGCCGCGGGGATGGGGCCCTCCCCGGTGCGGAGCTGCATCGAGACGAGCGCGGCGAGGTCCGGATGGGTCACCGCGGCCGGCCGCTCCGTGCCACCGTCGGAGACCGTGGTGCCCGCGCCGCAGCAGTCGGTGGTGCAGCGGACGGCCTGCTCGGCGAGTTCCGACAGCCGACGACCCGGGAGTGCAGACTCCGGGGATGACGACCCCCGGGGGCCGAGATGTTCCGTATCCGGCATGCTTCGCGCCTCCTCTTTCGTCCGCCTTCCCGGTCACCTGCGGAGAAAACGGCATGGAGGCGTCCCGTAACGACCTCCCCGGGCGCGGGCGTGAGGAGCTACTTTCGTCGCATGGCGCAGACGGAGGAATTCGGTGAGGAACTCGCGGATTTCGTGCGCCGTGTCGCGGAGTTGAAGGCGGCACGCTCCGTGCCCCACGACGACCTGCCCACCGTGCTGGACACGGCGATCTTCGAACTCGACCATGTGGCCGACCAGTTGTGGCCGTGGTACGAGCGACTGACGGCCACCGGCACGGCGGGCACGTCCTCCGCCGACCGTCAGGAGCAGCAGCTTCTGAAGGGAATCTTCCAACGGCTGCCGCTGCCCGTCGCGCTGATCGACCGTGAGACGGTGGTCCGCAGGCTGAACTTCGCGGCGACCGACTTCACGGGTGTCAGGGCGGGTTACGCGACGGGCCGCCCGCTCTCCGGTTTCCTCGCGCACCCGGACCGGGCCGCGTTCCGCTCACAGACCGCGGCGGTGGCACGCGGTGACGGCGACCGCAGTCTCACGGTCCATCTCCAGCAGCGCCCCGCCGTCCCCGTACACGCGACGCTCACCGCGCTGCGGCCGAGCGGCGAGCCGCGTACCGCCGTCCTCGTGGTGCTCCAGTCCGCCGGGGCGCGGGCGCCGTCGGCCGAGGGCGGGCCGGGCCCCGTGCCTGACCTCGGCGAGACGACACGTCACGCGGCGCTGATGGACCTGCTGGACGCGATGACCACGGCGCTGCTGAGCGAGCCCGCCACGACCCGGGCCGCGGTGCTGGAGCGGGCCGCCCGGGTGCTGCACGGGCGGTTCGCGGACTGGGTGGTGGCCGACGAGGGAGCCGCACGGCTGTGCCGTACGACCGTCCTCGGACCGGCGGACCATCGGGACCAACGGGACGTACGAGTCGGGGACCTGGAGGCGCAGGACCCCGCCGCGTGCCCCCTCGTCGTCGAGGCGGCGCGCGGCGGTTCCACGGCTCTCCAGGTACGCCCCGAGGACCCGGACGCCTTCGGCCGCGACGCCTCCGGCGCGCCCGTCCTGGTCCGCGCGAACGTCACGTCCCTCCTCTGCGTCCCCCTCGCCCTCGACGGCGCGGTCCAGGGCGTCCTCACCCTCTTCCGCACCGGCCCCCGCCTGGCCTTCTCCATGGCAGAGGCCCAGGCGACGGACATGATGTCCCGTCACATCGCCCTGGCCATGGCCAAGTTGGACTGAAGCGGCTGGGGCCCACATGGGCGCCCCTGAAAGGGGTGCGGGGAACTGCGCGCCCGGCAACGACCGGCCGCACCCATCCACACCCCGCACGCAGGACCCCGCCGAACCGCCGGGGGCCTACGCGACGTCTTGCAGAACCTGCTCCCGCAACCGGCTGCAACACCGGCTGATCAGCCGGGAAACATGCATCTGCGAGATCCCGAGCTGCTCCGCGATCCGGCTCTGCGTCATGTCCGCGAAGAACCGCATGTACAGGATGGCCCGTTCACGCTCGGGCAGCGCCTGCAGCCGCGGCTTGACCGCCTCACGGTCGATGACGACGTCCAGCGCCGGATCGGCCGAGCCGAGCGCGTCGCTCAGCGAGTATCCGTCCTCGCTGCCCGGGAGTTCGGCGTCGAGCGAGAGCGCGGTGAAGCTCTCCAGGGCCTCCAGACCGGCGCGTACGTCCTCTTCGCTCATCTGCGCGTGCTCGGCGATCTCGGCGACCGTGGGCCGGCGGCCCGGGATGGTCTGGGAGAGGTCCTGGCCGGCGAAGCGGACGCGGTTGCGCAGGTCCTGGACCCGGCGAGGCACGTGCAGGGTCCACATGTGGTCACGGAAGTGCCGCTTGACCTCACCCGTGATGGTCGGTACGGCGTAGCTCTCGAAGGCGTTGCCGAGTTCGGGGTCGTAGCGGTCGACGGCCTTGACCAGGCCCATGGCCGCGACCTGCCGCAGGTCGTCGTAGTTCTCGCCACGGTTGCGGAATCGGCCTGCCAGGCGGTTCGCCATGGGCAGCCAGGCCTCGATGATCTGTTCCCGGAGGGTGTCGCGCAGCTGGCCCGGAGGCAACGAAGCGAGCCTGCGGAAGTCCTCCGCGGTGTCCGGGGCGTCGTCGTGGGGGTGCTTGGCGCTCGCGTGAGTTCGCATGGTGCGTGCAACTCCCTTGAGTGGTGCCTTGGTTGGGCGGTCACCGTGGGAGCGCACCCCGAGCCGGACGGGCACACCCGTGGTGGGATACACCGCTCCCACGGACGTGCCTCCTGTCCGAAGCACTGTGTGTTCGCCTGCCCCTCGACTTCCCGGGCAAACGCCACTTGCCCGGCTCAGTCGCTCAACCGCCCAGCGTGGCGCCGTCGGTCGTGCCGGGCCGCTGGACGGGCTGAGCGGGAAGCAGCCAGTCCTCGTTCGGGAGCATCCATTCCTCGTAGCGGCCGAGTGCCAGGACGACGCCGAGCATCAGGACCGGAATGATCACGGCGAGCACCGCCATGGTCCTGTCCTTCCCCGAGGGGATCGCAGTGGAGGGGGAGAGCGGAGGGTGGAGAGAGTGGAGACCGGGTCTCCTGGTCGCCGACGGACAAACCTCCTGCGCACATGGCGATGCCCATCCCGATGCCGTGCCACCGCAAACCCCCGGTGCAAACCGTCCGTGTCGATGTTGGGGAGACGGGTACGCGAGGGTCCACCGCGAACATCTGGAGGGACACATGGAGCGAGGCAGCAACCGCCTCAGCGTCCACCGGGACGAGGAGATGAAGCACGAACTGCAGGGCCTGCTGAGGTCCGGCCGTCCGACCCGCGTGGAGGAGTGGCACGATCCGGAGCCGGTCGCCGACGACGATCCGCCCGTCGCCGGCGGCCCGGTGACGCCGGGCTCGGACCGGGGCTCGGTGGCCTCCGTCCGCCTCGATCTGGCGCGCCACCTGGGACGTACGTCGTTCCCCGCCGGTCCCCGGGAGCTGAGCGGCGTCCTGCGGGCCCAGTACGCGCCGGACGCGCTCGTCGAAGCGCTGGATCCGCTGCCGGACGGCGCGCGCTACGCGAACGCGCAGGAACTGGCCGAGGCCGTCGTGCGCTCCGCGGAGACCGGGGCCGAGGCGCCCGAAGAGCGCGCGCCGGACGCGTAGCCGGCCGTCTCAGGGGTACTGCGGGCGGCATCAGGCCGACGTAGCCGTACCCCTTCGCCGGGGACGCAGGAAAGGCCCCCAGCCATGGCTGTTTTCGTAAGGGAAGTCATGACGCCGGGCGTCGTCTCGGTCCGCCCGGACGCCTCGCTCGTCGAAGCCGCCCAGCTCATGCGGGCCCAGGACATCGGCGATGTCCTGGTGGCGGGCGACCACGCTCTCATAGGCGTCCTGACCGACCGGGACATCGCGCTGCGCGCGGTCGCCAACGGTGTCGACCCGCTGACGGTGAGCGCTCAGTCGGTGTGCACGCCCGATCCGGTCGTGGTGGGCCCTGACGACGGGGTGGCGGCGGCGGTAGCGCTGATGCGCGACCACGCCGTCCGCCGCCTCCCTGTCGTCGAGAACGGCCGTGCGGTCGGCATGGTCAGCCTGGGCGACCTGGCCATCTCCGAGAACCCGGACTCGGCCCTCGCGGAAATCAGCCGCGCCGCCCCGTACGGCCCCGGAGGCAGGACCGGCGCGTAACGCGAACAGACCCACGCGGCGGCACCCTCGTCTCGTGGCCGAGCCTGAGTACGGACGTCCGTAGCGCGGGCGGTACCCGGGGCGACGAAGGTGGCGAACAGGTGGTCGCCTGCGAGTCCGGCCCCGCGACACTCGTCACCAGCCACAACCCGGACGACCTCAGGGCGTTCCGCGAGGCGTTCCTGCCGGAGTCCTCGTAGCGCCGCTGACCACGGCCCGCGCCGCAGTCCCGACGCCCGCCCCGCAAGACCGACACCCGCGCCGCAGGCGTTCCGCAGGCCCGACGCCCCTTCCGCAGGGCCTACGCCAGTTCAGCCGCGCCGCCCGCCCCGCGCGTCACCGGCTTGCGTCCGGGTGCCTGTCCCGTGCGCCCGCCCGTGTGCGGCCCAGGGCGATCGGGCGGCGCGGGTTCCGGCGCAGATACTCGCCCTCCAGTTCCGCCATCCGGACGTTGTGCGTGCGCAGGGCGTCGTTCGAGCCGTGCAGCAACGTGTCGTGGCGGGTGCGATGGATCGTCTCCAGCTCTTTCATCAGCTGCTGATCGTCCAGGCTGCCCGGGTCGACTCCGGTCATGGCGCTACCCCGATCGTCGTGTCTCCCTCCACCTTACGAACACCGGGGCACACTCGCGCCCCTTGGGGGCGCGGGGAACTGCCGGCTACCGGACCCGCTCAACCCGCCGCTCGTCCCACACCGGCTCCGCCGACTCCCGCACACGACCGTCACTGCCGAACACCAGATACCGATCGAACGAACGAGCGAACCAGCGGTCGTGCGTGACCGCGAGAACCGTGCCCTGGAAGGCCTCCAGCCCCTCCTGAAGCGCCTCGGCCGACTCCAGGTCGAGGTTGTCCGTGGGCTCGTCCAGAAGCAGCGCCGTGCAGCCCTCCAGCTCCAGGAGGAGGATCTGGAAGCGGGCCTGCTGCCCGCCGGAGAGCCGGTCGAAGCGCTGTTCCGCCTGGGCGGTCAGCTCGTACCGCCGCAGCCGGGACGCGGCGGCCCCGCGGTCCTGGGAGTGCTCGGACCACAGGATGTCGAGCAGCGTGCGCCCCTCCAGCTCGGGGTGGGCGTGGGTCTGCGCGAAGTGGCCCGGCACGACACGCGCGCCGAGCTTCCACTCCCCCGTGTGCGTGACGTCGCCGCCCGCGAGGAGCCGCAGGAAGTGCGACTTGCCGGAGCCGTTCGAGCCGAGCACGGCGACCCGCTCGCCGTAGAAGACCTCCAGGTCGAAGGGTTTCATCAGCCCGGTGAGTTCGAGCCCCTTGCAGGTCACGGCCCGTACGCCGGTGCGACCGCCGTGCAGGCGCATGGTGATGTCCTGCTCGCGCGGCGGCTCGGGCGGCGGTCCCGCCTCCTCGAACTTGCGGAGTCTGGTCTGCGCGGCCTGGTAGCGGGAGGCCAGCTCATGGCTGATGGAGGCCGCCTGCCGCAGGTTGAGCACCAGCTTCTTCAGCTGGGCGTGTTTCTCGTCCCAGCGCCGCCGCAGCTCCTCGAAGCGCGCGAAACGCTCCCGGCGTGCCTCGTGGTACGTGTCGAAGCCGCCGCCGTGCACCCAGGCGTCGGCGCCGGCGGGCCCGGGCTCGACGCTCACGATCTTCTCGGCGGAGCGGGCGAGCAGCTCCCGGTCGTGGGAGACGAACAGGACGGTCTTGCGGGTCTCCCGCAGCCGCTCCTCCAGCCAGCGCTTGCCGGGGACGTCGAGGTAGTTGTCCGGCTCGTCGAGCAGCAGCACCTCGTCGGTGCCGCGCAGCAGCGCCTCCAGGACGAGCCGCTTCTGCTCACCGCCGGAGAGCGTGCGCACCTCACGGAACTGCGCCTTGTCGTACGGGATGCCGAGCGCGGCCGTGGTGCACATGTCCCAGAGGGTCTCGGCCTCGTATCCCTGCACCTCCGCCCAGTCGGAGAGCGCCTGCGCGTAGCTCATCTGGGCGGCCTCGTCGTCGACGGTCATGATGAGGTGCTCGGCGCGGTCGACGGCCTCGGCGGCCTCCCGGATCCGCGGCTGGGCGACCGACACGAGCAGGTCCCGTACGGTCGACTCGTCCCGTACGGATCCCACGAACTGGCGCATCACGCCGAGTCCGCCGCTCACCGTGACGGTGCCGGCGTGCGGCTTGAGCTCGCCGGAGATCAGCCGCAGCAGTGTCGTCTTTCCGGCTCCGTTGGGCCCGACCAGCGCGACCGCGGCCCCTTCGCCCACCCGGAACGACACATCGCCGAGCAGCGCCCTCCCGTCGGGAAGGTAGTACTCCAGGTGCGCGGCTTCCAGATGTCCCATGGTTGGGCATTGTCCGGGGTGGGCGGGGCGCGCGGCAAACGGGTTCTGCGGCGGGCGGCGCTACAGGCGGACCTGGGACGACGAACCGGGGGCGGACAGGTCGTACAACCCGTTCTCGTCGAACCGGCATGCGCGGCAGAGCCCTGTGTGGGTACACGATGGTGCATGACCGCAGACCTGGACCTCACCGTCACCGGCCCCGGCCACGCCCTCCGCGACCGGTTCCTGGCCCTCGATTTCCGTATCTTCGAGGCCGTGGCGGCCCGGCACTGGCCGGGCGCCGACCCGCTGCTGCCGAAGCTGAGCCGCAGCGCGAACCACGGCCTGCTGTGGTTCGGCACGGCGGCGGCGCTGGCGGCGACCCGTTCGCCGCGGGCCCGCCGCGCGGCCGTCCGCGGTGTCGCCTCGCTGGCCCTGGCCTCGGCCACCATCAACACCCTCGGCAAGCGCTCGGTGCGCCGCCCGCGCCCCCTGCTGGACGCGGTACCGAGGGTCCGGCAGCTGAAGCGCCAGCCGATCACCACCTCGTTCCCGTCGGGGCACTCGGCGTCGGCGGCGGCCTTCGCGACCGGTGTCGCCCTTGAGTCCCGCCCCCTGGGCGCGGTGGTGGCCCCGGTGGCCGCCGCGGTCGCCCTCTCCCGTATCTACACGGGCGCGCACTTCCCGAGCGACGTGCTCGTCGGGGCGGCGTTCGGCGTGGGCGCCGCCTTCGCCGTGCGCGGACTGGTGCCGACCCGCGACCAGCTGCCCCCGCCCGGCCGTCCGCGCGCGGACGCGCCCGCGCTGCCGGACGGCGAGGGCCTGGTCATGGTGGTCAACAAGGCGGCGGGCAGTTCGGACCGCGTCCGCGCCCTCGGCGAAGCCCTGCCGCGCGCCGAGCTCGTGGAGTGCGAACCGGCCGATCTGCGGGCCGAGTTGGAGAAGGCGGCGGCCCGCGCCGAGGTACTGGGCGTATGCGGCGGCGACGGCACGGTGAACGCTGCCGCCACGGTGGCCCTGCGCCACCGCCTCCCGCTCGCCGTGCTGCCCGGCGGCACGCTCAACCACTTCGCGCAGGACCTGGGCGTGGAGGACGTACGCGATCTGAGCCAGGCCCTGCAGGAAGGCGATGCCGTACGGGTCGACGTGGGCCTGTTCTCCGCCGACGGCACGGAGGGCTACTTCCTCAACACGTGCAGCCTCGGCGTCTATCCGGAGCTGGTGCGCGAGCGGGACCGCTGGTCGAAGCGGATCGGCGGCTGGCCGGCCGGAGTGGTCGCGACCGTGCGCGTGCTGCGCGCCGACCGGCACCCCCTCAAGGCCGAACTCGGCGGCAAGGAGCACCCGTTGTGGCTCCTGTTCGCCGGAAACGGCACGTACCACCGGATGGGGCCGGTGCCCGCCCGCCGCTACGACCTCGCGGACGGCCGCCTGGACGTACGGGTCGTGCACGGGGGCCGCTTCCCTGCCGTACGCCTCCTCGCGGCGGCCGTCGCCGGGCCGCTCACCCGCTCCCCGGCGCACGCGGCGGTCCGCGTCGGCGCGCTCCGCGTGGAGGGCGTCGAACCCGGCACCCTGCTGGCGTACGACGGTGAAGTCACCACGGTGGAGGGCGAGGTGACGCTGCGGAAGCTCCCCGAGGCACTGACGGTGTACCGCCCACTCCGGCAGCGACGCTGACCACCTGCCACCCGGCCCCTGCCCCCTACCCCCTGCCGCTCAGTCCATATCTCAAGACGCGGGTCTCATCATTCGACATGGCGGCGTACGGTGACACGTATCGCTCGCGGAGCAGCTCCGCAGGCCCGGTCCGAGGGTTACGAGGGAATGGGGACGCCATGTCGAAGGAGACCGCCGTCTACACGCACGGCCACCACGAGTCCGTGCTGCGCTCGCACACCTGGCGCACGGCCGTGAACTCGGCGGCCTACCTCCTCCCCTCGCTGAAGCCGCACATGAAGATCCTGGACATCGGCTGCGGGCCCGGGACCATCACCGCCGACCTGGCGGAACTGGTCCCGGACGGGCACGTCACCGCCGTGGACCACGCGCCGGGCATCCTGGACCAGGCCCGGGCCACGGCGGCCGAACGCGGCCTGGGGAACGTGGAGTTCGCGGTCGCGGACGTGCACGCGCTGGAGTATCCGGACGAGACCTTCTGCGTCGTCCACGCGCACCAGGTGCTGCAGCACGTGGGCGACCCGGTGCAGGCGCTGCGCGAGATGTACCGGGTCACGAAACCGGGCGGCTTCGTGGCCGTCCGCGACTCGGACTACGCGGCGATGACCTGGTACCCGCTGTCGCAGGGCATGGACGACTGGCTGGACCTCTACCGGCGTGTGGCCCGCGCGAACGGCGGCGAGCCGGACGCCGGGCGGCGCCTGAAATCCTGGGCGCTGACCGCCGGCTTCACCGACGTCACCTGCTCGTCGAGCACCTGGTGCTACGCCACCGCCGAGGAGCGCGCCTGGTGGAGCGGCCTGTGGGCGGACCGTACGGTCGCCTCCGCGTACGCGGACCGCGCCATCGAGGGCGGCCACGCGACGGCGGAGCAGCTGAACACGGTCTCGGAGGCGTGGCGGGAGTGGGGCCGGCAGGAGGATTCCTGGTTCTCCGTCCTGCACGGGGAAATTCTCTGCCGGAAACCGGTCTGATTTCCTTGATCCGGGAAACCCGGACAGCAGGAGGTAATAAACTATGGTTCCCATCCTGTTGGTACTGCTGCTGGCACTCATCCTTTTCGGCGCCGGGTTCGCGCTGAAAATTCTCTGGTGGATCGCACTGATAGTCATCGTGGTGTGGCTACTGGGATTCCTGGTGCGCGGCACGAGCGCGAGCGGTTCCAGGGGCCGCTGGTATCGCTGGTAGTGCCACCGGTATTTCCGTATCCACCGGTGGCTCTACTCCCTTGGCAGTAGCGGTCCGAGCGGCCCGAGGTCCAGATTCAGGTCCTCGGGCCGCAACCCGTAGCGCTCGCGCAGTTCGGCCATGCGGTCGTCCAGGAGCATCAGCGTGAGACCGATCCGCTCCTCCTGGTCCTCCGTGAGATCCCCGGTGTCGAACCGGCGCAGCGCCTGCCGCTCCATCAGCTGCCGCAGCAACTCGACCACGGTCAGCACCAGTTTGACCAGGTCCTTCTCCACGGTGTCCGGATCGAGATCCAGCCGGTTCCGCGGGGCCTTCCCGGCGGTGTCGCCGCTCAAGTCGCTCACGTCACTCACTCCAACTCCCCCCAGGGCGAGGGGACCTGCTCGTTCACCGAGCTGATGAGCGCGTTCAGGTCGATGCGTACGAGATCGACGTCCGCGATCCGCAGTGTGAGGTCGCCGGAGATGACGACCCCGCCCGCGAGCAGCCGGTCGAGCAGGTCGACGAGAGCTATCTCCCGGCGTTCCACGACGGTCACGAGTCCTCCCCGCTGAACGAGTAGGCCGCCCAGGGCCCGGTGAGTTCGACCCGGAGTCCGGGAGAGTCGTCCTTCGTGCGGTCCACCAGTTCCACGAACGCCTCGGATTCCGAACGCGGCACCAGATAGGCGGCGTTGAGCACGTTCCGGCCGGGCGCGTGGGAGAGCGCCGCGTTCTGCGGCGCGTGGATCCGGGTTTCCTCCGCGTACCCGGAAAGGGTCTCGTGCAGCCGGCGCGAGAATTCCTCTGCCCGTTCCCATTTCTCCTCGTGCGCTCTGTGCTGACCGCGCCGCTGCCGCAGATAGTCGCGCCCCGAAACGGGTTTGGCGGGAGAGGGCGCCGGCCGGGAATCCGGATTCTCGGAGGATTCCGTAGTCTCGGAAGCTTCCGGGGACTCCGTGTTCTCTGAAGCCTCCGGGGATTCCGCGTAGACCTTCACTCCCCATTCGACGCGCCCGTCGAGCCGGTCGAGCGTCCGCAGAAAGGCATCCTCGCGCTGTTCCATCATCGTGCGGACGCCGCTGTCGTCCAGGAACACGGTCGCGAGCCGGAGCGGCAGCGGCGAGGTGACGACGGTGAGCGCGTCGATCACGTTCTGGTGCGCCCGCGCGGTCGCACTGAGCCAGTCCAGGTCCTCCAGATGGGCCCGCAGCGGCCTCTCGGCGAAGTCCTCCTCCGGCACATGACCCACCACGGCGACGAGGCCGTGGTGGGTCAACTGCTTGGGCGGGACACCCGCGACGCCCGTCAGCTGGGCCGACAGCGGTGTGCCGAAGGGGCGGCAGACGGCGTAGACGTAGCGCAGACCACTCATCCCTGAGCTTCCTCCTCCGCGGGTTCGCGCTTGCGCGCGGGGGCGGCCTCACGACCGCGTTCCAGTTCGGCGACGTGTGCACGCAGCTCGGCGTTCTCCCGTGAGAGTTCGTTGCGGCGCGCGTTCGAGGACAGCTCCGGGTCGGTCTCCCACCAGTCGATGCCCATCTCCTTCGCCTTGTCGACGGAGCACACGATGAGCCTCAGTTTGATGGTGACCAGCTCGATGTCGAGCAGGTTGATGCGGATGTCGCCCGCGATCACGATGCCCTTGTCGAGCACCCGTTCGAGGATGTCGGCGAGGTTGGCGCTGCTGCCCTGCTGGCCGTAGGCGTCGGGGAAGCGCTGGGCCGTGGTCATCGGCGGCCCCGGGGCTCGGCTGCCTCGGCCTCCTCTTCGTCTACTTCGTCCACTTCGTCCTCGGGCACTTCCTCTTCCTCGGCGTACGCGTCGTGCTCGTCGTCGTACGCCTCCTCGTCCTCCTCCTCGTACTCGCCCTCCGGGTCCTCCTCGTCCTCGGGGATCTCCTCGTCCTCGGCGAGTTCGTCGGCAGCCTCGGTCTCGTCAGCGGCCTCGCTCTCGTCGTCGGCTTCGGTCTCCTCGCCGTCGTCGTCGAGCTCGTCGGACGCCTCGGTGTCCTCGGCCTCTTCCTCTTCCTCCGCGAGCGCGTCCTCGTGGGTGACGACCACTTCGCCGTCGCGGATCTCGCCGCGCCAGCTGTCGCTCGCCTCGCCCTTGAGTGTGATGAAGCGGGCGAAGTTCTTGAGGTCGAGCCGGACCCTGCGGCCCTGGGCACGCCAGATGTTGCCGGTCTTCTCGAACAGGCCCTTGGGGTAGTACTCGACGATCAGCAGGACCCGGGTGAGGTTCTCGGCGAGGGAGTGGAAGGAGACGACACCCTTCGTCGTGCCCTTGGCGCCCTCGGACGTCCAGGAGATGCGGTCGTCGGGCACCTGGTCGGTGGTCTTCGCCTTCCAGCTCCGGTTGGACCAGAAGATCTTCATCTGCCAGTCCGAGGTGGTGTCGTCGCCGCGGTTCGCGCTCTTGACGCCCTTCGCGAAGGTGCTGAAGTCCTGGAACTGGGTCCACTGGTCATAGGCCGTACGCAGCGGCACGCCGACGTCGATGTATTCAAGGATGACCGTGGGCTTCTTGCCCGCGCCGCCCTTGCGCTTGCCCTTGCCACCGGTCAGGTTCTTGAACGCGCCGACGACGCTGTCCTTGGCCCGGCCCGCGCCGAGTTCCACGGCGGACCTCAGCGGCCCCTTGCCCTCGGCCAGCTTGCGGCCACCGTCGAGGGCGAGCTTGGCGAAGCCCGGACTGTTGCCCTCGGCGATGTCGTTGAGCTTGCCCGTCGTCGCACCGAGCTTGTGCCCGACGCCGACCAGCAGCTTCTGGGCCTGGGCGCCCAGATACGCCTGGACCTCCGCCTTGAGCCGGTCGGCCGCCGCGCTCTGGGCGACGGAGGTGAGCGGGTTGTCCTTCGCGTGATCGGTCGCTTGCTTGGTCGCGTTCTTGGTCGCGGATCCGAGGGTGTCAGTCATTGTCTCCGCCTCCCCTCGTCAGCCGGCCCCGCGAAGCGCTGCGCCCGGCGGTCCTCGCCGCGGCCGTCTTCTTCGCGGGCGCCTTCTTCGCGGCCCTGGCCGCCGTCTTCTTGGCCGGGGCCTCCTTGCGGGGGCTCCGCTTCTCGGCGGCCTTCTTGGCGGGCGCCTTCTTCGCGGCCTTCTTGGCCGGGGCCCTCTTGCGCGGCCGTGGCCGATCCTCGTCCTCGGCGTCCTCGGCGGACTCCCGCTCGCCAACCTCGCCAACCTCGTCGTCCGAGGTGTCCGGGTCGCGTTCGTCGTACTCGTCGTAGTCCTCGTACTCGTCCTCGGGCTCGTCCTCCCGGTCGTCGCGGGACTTGCCACCGGACTTGCCGCCGACGCCGGGCACATCCGGAACCACGCCCGAGAGCTGGTCCCGTACCTGTGCGGTGCGTCCGTGCAGCCGGTCGGCGAGACCCTCGATCTGCCGCTCGACGAGAGCTCCGGACGCGGCCTTGCCCACGCCTCGCAGATCCTCGCGCAGCTGGTCCCCGATCTCCTTGAACTGCGGGTTGTTCTGCAGTTGCCCGGTCACCAGGTCCGCGAGGGCCCGCGGGCTGAGGTGCATCCGTTTGCCGGCCACCATCGTGCCGATCGCGAACGCCAGTTTCATCTTCTTGGTACGTCCGAGGACGTATCCGGCCCCTACCGCGAGGCCCAGTCCCAGTCGATTCATCGTGTCGTCCCGTTGTTGCCTGTTCCGGTGCCCCTGGTCATGGCGATCTCCAGCCTGTCCAGGAGCTCGTCTTCCAGACGGTCGAACTCCGCGTCGTCGATCTCGCCCGCCTCGAGCCGCTGCTCGAGGCGAGCCAGTTCGGCGCGGACCGCCGCCGGGTCGTAGTACTGGCGCTCTGCCTCCGCCACTACCTGTTGCATGGCCCAGAGGCTGCCGCGAACGGGGGCGAACGGCAGCATCAGGACCTCTCCGATCAGTCCCATGTCCTCGACTCCTCTGTTTCGGCTCTCTCGGCTCTCGCGGCTCTCAGTGGTGTGTCTCGGCGGGCTCTGACGGCCCGGGTTCGACGAAGCTGTAGGGCGGCAGCGGGCCGTGGAGCCGCACCTCGAGATGCGGCTGCCCCTTGCGGACCTCTTCGACCGCGGCGATGAAGTCCTCGGCCGACGCGCGCTCCACGAGGAACGACACGTTGGCCAGCCACCCGGTGGACTCCGGTCCGACGCTCACCGCGGCGGCGACCGGTTCCAGGGTGCGCTGGAGCTCGGCGGCGTCCTCCACCTCGCGGTGCTGCACGGCGGCGACCACCACCTCGCCGAGCCGCAGCTTGTCGTCGTAACTGCCGCCGCCCGCCTTGCGGTTGGCCTCGGTGAGCGCCCGGACCTCCGGGTTCTCGGACATCACCCGGTGCAGTACGGCCTCTTCGTCGTGGGTGGCCTTGACGTTGTACTCGACCTTGCCCGCCAGCGCCTCCAGACGCTCCTTGAAGTGGTCGGCGCGCTCGGCGAGCACCCCGGCCACGGCCGCGTCGTCCGGTGAGACGCTGCCGAACCGCATGGGCAGCACCGACGCTGCCGCGCCGGTCTCCGCCAGCACGTTCTGGTGGGCGAGCAGGTCCCTGCGCTTGGGCCGCAGCCCTTCGGGCGCGTCGCTGACGACCGCGGCGAGGTCGCCCTCCTTGATGATGCGCACCTGCCGGGCCGGCTCGCCGACCCCTTCCATGCCGTCGGGGAGCGAAGGATGCGAACCGGTCGTGATGCCGTAGACGTACGTACTCACTCCTGCTCCTCCTTCCGGCGTGCCGCGGTGGACTTGCGGGCGCGCGGCCTGGACTCGGTCTGGCCGTCCTCGCGGGCCTCCTTGAAGGCACCGGAGATCGTCTCGGCGGCGCCGGACAGCGCCCCCTTCGACTTGCCTCGCGCGCCGGACTCGGTGATCTCACCGACCAGGTCGGGGAGTCCGGGGCTGCCCTTGGATCCGGCCTCCAGGTCGAGCCGGTTGCACGCCTCCGCGAAGCGCAGATACGTGTCGACGCTGGCGATGACGACACGCACGTCGATCTTCAGGATCTCGATACCGATGACGGAGACCCGGATGAAGGCGTCGATGACGATCCCTCGGTCCAGGACGAGTTCCAGGACGTCGTAGAGGCCGCTGGAGCCGCCTCCGCCGCCACTCTGCTGTGCCGGGACAACGGTCATGCCGACCGTGCCTCCTTGTCTGTTGTGGATGTGTGAGCGAAGCGGGACGGGGGCCCGGCCCGAAGGACCGGAGACGGGCCGTCCCGCCCGAAGGAATGGAGAAGGGTCCGCGGCCTACCGGCCGCCGGGCCTGTTGGAGTCGGACCTCCCGCGTTCGTAGCGCCGGACACGCCGATAGCCGGTGAGCTCGCCCTGGAGGTCGCAGGTCGCCTCGTAGCTGGCGAGCAGGCTCATCGTGTCGGGGACCCTGACCAGTTCCAGGACCTCGATCTGCAACGTCCAGCCGTCCTCGGTGCGTTCGAAGGACGACACGGACTCGGCAACCATTCCGGTCAGCTCCGCGAGCTGGGTGCGCGCGTTGCGCAGCACCTCCATGGGGCTCGGTATGTCCTCGTCCACCGTGCTTTTCGCCTTGCCCTTGGGAGAGTTCGATGAACTCTGTGAACCTGGTGTGCTGGATGTGTTCGACATGGCCACCTCGGACTCCGAGTGGCCCGGCGGACGTTGGCCAAACCTCCGGCGACACGTTCCTCGGCCGGTTCTGAGGACCCGGCCCGAAGCCGGTTGTTCGGACCGGCCGGTACGTGCCTCAGCCGCGCAGCGCGTTCAGCCGGCGCCGGGCCGGGCCGAGCGCCCGCCCTCTGCGGAGCAGCCCCTCCCAGGGGTCGGTGCGGGCCTGCTCGACGGCGTCCGCGACGGTCCATCGGCGCGGGCCGAGCCCGGGGTCGTCGAGCTGTTCCCAGGTGAGCGGTGTGGCGACCGGGGCGCCGGGCCTGGCGCGGACACTGAAGGGGGCGACCGAGGTCTGGGCGTAGGCGTTGCGCTGGATGTCCAGGTAGAGGCGGTCGCCGCGGTCCTTCTTGCGGGCGGCCGTGGTGAGCCGCTCGGGGTGTGCCTCGGTGAGGGTGTCGGCGACTGCCTTGGCGAACTCCCGTACCTCGTCGAAGTCGTGCCGTCCGTCGAGCGGTACGACGACGTGCAGTCCTCGGGAGCCGGTCGTCATCAGGGCGGACGGCAGCCGGAGTTCGTCGAGCAGCTCGCCGAGCAGCAGGGCTGCCTCGCGCACCGGTTCGAAGTCGTCGGCGGAGGGGTCGAGGTCGAAGACCAGCCGGTCGGGACGGTCGACCCGGCCGTCCCGCGAGACCCGCGACAGCCACCGGTGCAGGGTCAGGCATGCCTTGTCGGCGAGGTGGACGAGGGTCGCGGTGTCGTCGCACACGGGGTGGACGACGGTGCCGCCCTCCTTGGACACCTCGACCCGCCTGATCCACTCCGGGTCGTGGTCCTGGACGTTCTTCTGCATGAACCGGGGCCCGCCGAGCCCGTCCGGGTACCGCTCCAGCATCAGCGGCCGTCCCCGCAGGTGCGGCAGCATGTACGGGGCGACCTCCCGGTAGTACGCGACCAGGTCGGCCTTCGTGTACTCCTTCGCCGGCCCGTCGCCGGGGAACAGCACCTTGTCGGGCCGGTGGACCTCGACGGTCCGCCGCCCGGCCCGTACGGACCGTGTGCCGGCCATGGTCACTCCTTCCGGACGCCCGTGTCCCGTACGGACCGGGCGGGACGCGTCATCGCACCTACCGGTCTGGACGGGTCATCGCACGATCGCGTTCTCCACCAGGAGCTTCGCCGAGGCCGCGATCGACTCGGCGTCGATGCCGGCGGCGTGCAGCTGCTCCTCGGGCGAGGCCGAGCCGGGCATGGTGCGCACGGCGAGCCGGACCAGCCGGGGCACGGGGCGCCCGTCGAGGAAGGCGTCGAGGACCGCGTCGCCGAGGCCGCCCTCCTCGTGGTGGTCCTCCACGGTCAGCAGGCATCCGGTGCGCTCGGCGGCCTCGCGCAGGGCGCGACGGTCGACGGGCTTGACCGAGTACAGGTCGATGACCTGCACGGAGATACCGTCGGCGGCCAGCGCGTCCGCGGCCTTCAGGGCCTCGTGCACGGTCGCTCCGGCGGCGACGACGGTCAGCCGGTCCTGCGGGGAGGCCCGCAGCACCTTGCTGCCGCCGACCGGGAACTCCTCGTTCGGGCCGTACAGGACCGGCATCTCGCCGCGCGAGGTGCGCAGATAGCGGACGCCCTCGCAGCCCGCCATCTCGGCGACGAGCTTGGCGGTCTGGTTGCCGTCGCACGGGTAGAGCACGGTCGAGCCGTGCACCGCCCGGAACATCGCCAGGTCCTCAAGCCCCATCTGCGAGGGCCCGTCCTGCCCGATCGCGACGCCCGCGTGGGAGCCGACGAGGTTGATGCCCGCCCCGCTGACGGACGCCATCCGGACGAAGTCGTGGGCGCGCGTGAGGAAGGCGGCGAAGGTCGACACGTACGGCACCCAGCCGCGCGCGGCGAGCCCCACGGCCGCCGCGACCAGCTGCTGTTCGGCGATGTAGCACTCGAAGAACCGGTCGGGGTGCTCCTTCGCGAAGAACTCGGCGCGCGTCGAGTCGCTCACCTCGCCGTCGAGGGCGACGACGTCTCCGCGCGCGGTGCCCAGCGCGGCGAGCGCCTGCCCGTAGGCGTTGCGGGTGGCGACCTCGTCGCCGGTCTCGTAGCGCGGCAGTTCCAGGTGCCCGGCGCGTACGGCGTGGAGCATGCGGGCGGCGGGCGGCTGCCGGACCTCGACGCGGAGGTCGCGCACTCCGCCGAGTTCCGCGATCGCCTCGTCGGCGTCGGGCAGCGGCTTGCCGTGCAGGCCCTCGCGGTCCTGGACGGACGCGACGCCCTTGCCCTTGAGGGTGCGGGCGATGATCGCGGTCGGCTGTCCGACGGTGGCGACCGCCTCGCGGTACGCGCGGTCGATCGCGTCGACGTCATGGCCGTCGACCTCGACGGTGTGCCAGCCGAAGGCCTGGAAGCGGCGGGCGTACGCGTCGAGATCGTGGCCGTGCCGGGTGGGGCCGCGCTGGCCGAGCCGGTTGACGTCCACGATCGCCGTGAGGTTGTCGAGGTGCTCGTATCCGGCGTGCTCGGCCGCCTCCCAGACGGAGCCCTCGGCCATCTCGCTGTCGCCGCACAGCACCCACACGCGGTAGCCGACCCGGTCGAGCCGCTTGCCGGACAGCGCGATGCCCACACCGACGGGCAGGCCCTGCCCGAGCGATCCGGTGGCCGTCTCGACCCACGGCAGCCGACGCGGTGTCGGATGCCCTTCGAGACGACTACCGAGCCTGCGGAACGTCATCAGCTCGGTGTCGTTGATCGCCCCGGCCGCCTTGTACGCGGCGTACA
>NZ_LIQZ01000223.1 GCF_001418655.1 Streptomyces phaeochromogenes
GAACGGGCGATACGCCGAGCTCTACCGGACGCAGTTCGAGAAACCGGCACGGACCGACGGGACCGAGGCCGGCACGACCGAGGCCGGCGTGACGGAGACCGCTGTGGCGGAGGAGGCGGTGGCATAGGCACCGCGCACGACGCTGCCAGGCCAGAGGTATTTCGAAAGACCCGTTGCAACGGAAATCGTTCATGTCCAGCTCCGGGGTCCGGGCGCAGAGCCATGGCGGGACGAGTTTGCCGGTCATGGGGCCGGAGGAGTTGCCGAAGACGCGGCCGGCGGTGACGGTGAGGCCGGGCAGGGCCTCGTCGATGGCGGGGACCATGTCGCAGGTGAAGGGCAGGACACCATCGGTGCAGCGGCGTGCGTAAGCTTGGAATCAGCCGTTCGCTCGACGGAGGACTCGTGACCGGTTCGCACGCGGGGGAGATCGAGGTGGGCGACGGCCGGGCGACGGTCTCTGGGGAGATTTCCACGGCGCAGGCGCCTTCGGTGGTGGCACGGCGACCTCTTTTCGAACTGCTCTCGGACGCCGGCAGCGGTGGCGTGACCCTGGTCTCGGCGCCCGCGGGCAGCGGCAAGACAGTTCTGCTTCGGTCGTGGATCGAGGGAGCCGGGCTCGATGACCGCACTGCGTGGGTATCGATCGAGCGCGGCGAGCGGGATGCGAAGCGCTTCTGGCTCGCGTTGATCGAGGAACTGCGCGCCGCCGTCGGTGCGGACGCGTTCGTGGAGAAGCTCGCGCCATCCCCCGATTTCGACGGGGAGTCGGTCGTCGGGCGCCTGCTGTCCGAGCTCGGCTCGCTGGACGAGCCGGTCCTGCTCGTGATCGACGATCTGCACGAGCTTGGTTCTCCGGAGGCGCTCGCGCAGCTCGAAGTGCTGCTCGCGCGGCTGCCCCCGCTGCTCCGGGTCGTACTGGCGACCCGGCACGATCCGCAGCTAGGCCTGCATCGCCTGCGCCTCGCCGGTCGGCTCACCGAAATCCGGGCGTCCGACCTGAGTTTCACGCTTGAGGAAACGCGGACGCTGCTCGCCGCGTCCGGAGTCGCCCTCGGGGATGAGAACATCTCGCTCCTTCATGGGCGTACCGAGGGATGGGCCGCGGGACTGCGGCTGGCAGCGATCTCGCTGGCGGGGCATCCCGAGCCCGGGCGGTTGGTGGCCGAGTTCTCCGGCAGCGAGCGCACCGTCGCCGACTACCTGCTCGCCGAGGTGCTCGCGCGGCAGCCGGAGAACGTCCGGCGGTTGCTCCTCCGTACCTCGGTGGCCGAGCGGATGAACGGAGCGCTCGCCGACGTACTCGTCGGCGACTCCGGTTCGGAGCGGACGCTTCAGGCGCTCGAGGAAACGGGCGCGTTCGTCGTCTCGTTGGACGCGAGCCGGTCCTGGTTCCGGTACCACCACCTCTTCGCCGACCTCTTGCGTCTGGAGCTGCGGCGAAGCGACCCGCAGGCTGTCGAGGGGCTGCACCGGGCCGCGGCCGAGTGGTACAGCGAGCACGGGTACGTGGTCGACGCTGTCCGGCACGCCCAGGCCGCTCGGGACTGGCGGTTCGCCACCCGCCTGCTTGCCGACCACTCCTTCAGCCTCTCCCTCAACGGCCAGGGGGCGACCATCGGCGTCCTGCTCGCCGCGTTCCCCGCCGACGCGCTCTCGGACCCGGAGCTCGCCGCCGTCTTCGCGTCCTGCAAACTCGCCAGTGGCTCGCTCGACGACGCGGCGGCGTACATCGCCCTCGCCGAGCGCAACGCTTCGGCGGTGCGCGGCGAGCCGCGCCGTCGCCTCGACGTCACACTCGCGGTCGCGCGGCTGTTGCTCGCCCGCCGCCGGGGAGACTTCGGCTCCGTGCTCGACGAGGTGAAGTCGCTGCTCGGCCCCGCCGACGCGCAGACACTGACCGACGTCGAGCTTGGCAACGACGTCAGGGCCCTGGCGCTCATGAACCTGGGCATCGTCGAGCTGTGGTCGTTTCGTTTCGAGGAGGCAGCACACCACCTGGAGAAGGGCCTGGAGCTGGCGCGGCGGATCGGTCGCCCGTACGTGGAGATTGGCTGCCTCGGCCACCTGGCACTGCTCGCCGGCCTGCGCTCGTTCGCCCTCTCTCGGGAACGGTGCGATGAGGCGATCGCCATCGCAGAGGCCCAGGGCTGGGCCTCAGAGCCGATCACCTGGGTCGCACTGGCGTTGAGATGTGGCGACGACGTCTGGCGAGGCTCCTTCGAGGAGGCGGAGCACTGGCTCGCCCGGGCCGAGCGAGCGCTGCGCCCGGACATCGAGCCCGCGACGGGGCTGGTGCTGCACCTCGCCCGGGGGATGGTGCACGTCGGCCGACATCAGCTCGAGCGGGCACTCGTGGAGTTCCGTGCCGCCGAGGAGCTCCAGACGCTGCTGGTCGCGCCGCATGCGTTGAGCGTCCATGTGCACCTGTTCCTGGTGCACACCCTTGTGCGGCTGGATGACGTGGAGGGGGCCCGAGCCACGCTGGCCAGGATGGACGAGGAGCATCGCGACTGCGGGGAGGCGCACGCGGCACGCGCCTCCGTGCATCTCGCCGACGGCGATCCGCAGGCGGCCATCGACGCCCTTACGGCGGTTCTGAACGGTTCAGCCTCCGTTGTTCACATCTCCTCGGTCATCCAGGCGCTCCTCCTCGACGCGGTCGCACGCGAACAGCTCGGCCAGACGCAGACCGCCGAATCCGACATCGAGCGCGCGCTGGAACTCGCCGAGCCGGACGGGCTCATCTTTCCCTTCGTGATGACGCCGCCCCACGACCTGCTCGAACGCCACCAGCCACACCGCACCGCCCACGCGTCCCTTCTGCAGGACATCCTCGACGTTCTCGCGGGCTCGTCCCTGCCCGCCCGAGCCGACGAACCTCAGCAGCTGCGCGAGAACCTCAGCGAGGGCCAGCTGCGCGTGCTTCGCTTCCTGCCCAGCAATCTCTCCGCACCCGAGATCGGCAACGAGCTCTACCTCTCGGTCAACACCGTAAAGACGCACATGCGTCACATCTACGCCAAGCTCGGAGTGCACCGCCGCACCGAGGCGGTCGAGCGTGCCCGCGAGCTGGGTCTGTTGAGGCCGTCCTCTCGCCACCGCTAGGGGTGCCGTTCGGTGATCCAGACGCCACCTCCTAGGACGATCGCTCACCCAATCGATCTCCACCACCCGCTCCGCGAACGCGGTCGCGCGTACCGTCTGCCGCGCGCAGCCGGTGAAGCCGGGCCGCAGATCGTGGCGAGCCGACGACACGTTGCACAACCCGGATCGACGTCAGGGCGATGACGGCCACGACCTGCCCGGGCCCAGCGATCACACGAACCGTGTGACGAGAGCTCACCCGGCCGGCCGCCAAGCTACGCAGCGTCAACCGATACCGCCCACGGGAGGCCGGCGCCCCGGGTGACGGCCCCCATTCCGAAGTGAGACGCATATGACGACCCACCCGCCCACCGAACTGTCGATCGAGAACTCGGCTCTGGTGCTCATTGATCACCAGCCCTGGGTCGCCTTCATGTGTGAGACCAACGCCACTCTCCTGGTCGAAAACCTCACCCTGATTTCGCGCACGGCCAAGGCTCTCGGGGTGCCGACGGTTCTGACCTCGGTCGGCGCCAAGGGCGGCGTCCTCGTAGACCCGCTCTTCACCCAGATCACCGACGTCTTTCCCGAGATCACCCCGATCGACCGCACAAGCACGGCCGCGTGGGCCGATCCCGCTCTGCGGGCCGCGGTCGAGGCCACCGGCCGCAAGAAGCTGGTCATGGCCGGTCTCGCGACCGACGTGTGTCTCACCCAGGCGGTTCTCGGCGCCCTCAAGGACGGGTACGAGGTCTACTTCATGACCGACTGTTCGGCCGGCACCACCAAGGAGGGCCACGAGGACGCGAAGCTTCGCCTGGTCCAGGCCGGTGCGAAGCCGGTGAACGCGACGGTCGTCGCCTTCGAATGGGCGCCCGACTACACGTCGCCGGAAAGGGCCGCCATCCAGCCGATCCTGGTCGAGCACGGAGGGGCGTCCGTCCTCGCGATCCAGTACCTGATGGCTCAGGTCTCCGCGGGGATCGTTGAGACGCCCAAGTACGACGAAAAGTTGGACGTGGCCGAGTAAAGGGATCCAACGACACAGCTGGAGCCTCCCGCACAGGTGTGCGGGAGGCTCCGCGTCATGCTGTCGCCGATCACCTCCACGCAGCAGGTTCGGCCTCAGAGGCTCATGTCGGCGCGTTTCGGGAGCCGGAAAAGGGAATGCCGGGCCCGGTGGTGCGTCGGGCCCGGCATCGGAGGAGCTGTGGCTCAGGCAGCGGGGGCGCGCAGGGGGGCCAGGGCGTCGCTCCAGGCGACGACCTGGTCGAGCAGGGTGCCGACGGCCTGCACGTTGTATTCGCCGGGCTTGAGGACGCTGAAGTTCTCGAACTCGGTCATGAGCGACAGTGCCACCTGCTGGCGTACGTCGGCCATCTGCAGTTCGCCGGCGACCAGGCGCAGGTGCTCGACGGCGCGGGCGCCGCCGACCCCGCCGTACGAGACAAAGCCGGCCGCCTTGTTGTTCCACTCCGTGTAGAGGTAGTCGATGGCGTTCTTCAGTACGCCGGACGTGCTGTGGTTGTACTCGGGAGTGACGAAGACGAAGCCGTCGAAGGACGCTATCTTCTCCGCCCACTTCTTGGTGTGCTCGTTCTGGTACTGGCCCATCGTCGGGGGCAGCGGCTCGTCCAGGTGCGGCAGCGGGTAGTCACGCAGGTCGACGAGCTCGAACTCGGCGTCGGTACGGCTGACGGCGATGTCGTGGACCCACTTGGCAACCTGCTCGCCGTTGCGGTTGGGGCGGGTGCTGCCGAGGATGATGCCGATCCTGGTCATGTGGTTCCTTACCTGTGTTCCTGGTTGTGAGTACGTCCTGAACGGCTGTTCAGGACGTGTGGGGGAGGTGTGGGGCGGGGATGACGCCGAGGCGTCCCGCCCGGTAGTCCTCGAAGCCGTGCTGTGCCGTCGTCAGGCGGTGGACCGTGCCGGCCGGGTCCAGCCCGGGCAGGCGAGGCAGGACCAGCACGTCGTCCACGGTGATCGCAGGCATGGGTTTCCCTGTTCTCCCGGCTGCTGTCAGAAGGCCTGCGAGCCGAAGCGGCCCCAGGCCACGAAGACGGTCAGAGCGAGCAGGACCACGTTCACGACGACCGACTGCGTTTCCCCGCGCCGGCTGTGGAGGATCGCGGCGCCGAACATGGTCAGTGCCAGGCCGGAAGCGGCCAGCGGCACCAGATCCGGCGCGATGTCCACCGCCGCGGGGAGGATCAGCCCGATCGCGGCGAGAACCTCCAGGGAGCCGATCGTCCTGATTGCTCCCGGCGAGAAGTCCGTGGCCCAGGCCATGTTCGGGGACGCGGTCAGCTTCTCCTTCGACTGGGCGAGCTTGGCAGCGCCGGCGCCGAGGAACACCAGGGCGAGCAGGGTGGCGACAACCCACAGGGCGACGTTCACAGATACCTTGTGAGGTCTCACCATTGTTG
>NZ_LIQZ01000224.1 GCF_001418655.1 Streptomyces phaeochromogenes
GCCCGGCCCCGTCCCCGGCCGTCAGCCAGGCCGCCGTCCGCGCCAACGTCGGCCGTACGAACCGTGTCCCGCCCTCGTCCAGCCCCTCCGTGACCGCGCGCAGCACCCCGGCCGCCAGCAGATACCCCGTGCCGTGGTCGAGGGCCTGCGCGGGCAGCGCGCCGGGCCTCTCCTCTGCCCCCTCAAGGGCCGCGATGCCGGTGGCCACCTGCACCAGGCTGTCGAACCCCCGTCGCCCGCCCCACGGCCCGTACGCTCCCCACGCCGACAACTGCCCCACCACGATCCCGGGCCGCCGCTCGGCGAGCGCCTCCGCGGAGAGCCCGAACCGGTCCAGGGCGCCGGGGCGGTAGCCGGTCACGACGACGTCCGCCGAGGCGAGCAGTTCCTCGAAGACCTGCCGGTCGTGGCGGCCGGCCGTCAGGTCCAGCGTGGCGGACCGCTTCCCGAAGCCGGTGTCCGTGTGCTGGTCGGCGAGTTCGGGCAGCCCCGGCGGGTCGACGCGCAGGACGTCCGCGCCGAGCAGTGCCAGGGTCCGGGTCGTGACGGGCCCGGCGATGACACGGGTGAGGTCGAGCACGCGCAGCCCCGCGGCGGGCGACAGCGGGTCACCGGCGAGCGGCGGGAGCCTCCGCGGGACGGCGGAGCCCAGTGCCCCGCGCTCGACGAGCGGCTGCCCGGCGACCGCCACCCCCTGCTCGTGCCGTGCCCATTCCTCCGGAGTGCGCAGCGCGACGGCGAGGCCCCCGGCCGCGTACACCGCGTCCTCCACCTCCACGGCCGACCGCTCCGCCAGGCACCCGCCCACGGTCTCCACCGAGGCGTCGTCGGGCAGCCCCAGGGCGCCCAGCAGCCGCGCCCGGTGGTGCGGGTAGTTCGCGTGCGTGCGCACCCACCCGTCCGCCGTCCGCCAGAACCGCGACAGGGGCGCGAAGGCGACCGGCGCCCGCCCGTCGACGAGGAGATGCCGCTCGCTCACGAACGCCGTGGCGACGGCCCCGTCGTCGACCCGCACCTCGGGCACCTCGGCGAGCCCCGCCCGCCGCGCGCCCAGTTCGGCGGCGGCCAGCGCGCACGCCCCCACACAGGCCCGCGCCAACTCCCGTACGGGCAGCCGCGCTTCGAGCGCGCCGGACCGTACGACGGCCGACAACCGTGGGAGCAGCCCGGGATCCCCGCCGAGCGCGGTCCACGCGAACTCCGTGGTCGGTGCATCGGAATGCGTCATACAGGCACTATGCAGGGTGTACGCGATCAACATGGGACGCGGCCTCCGGCATGGGAGGCGGCATCCAGCAGGGGGCGCGGTGCCTCCGGACGCGCGAGAGCCGGGTGGCCCGTGGGCCACCCGGCTCGACTCCTGAAGGAAGCTCAACTCCCGTCAGAGAGGCGTTACTTCCCTCAGAGAGGTGCTACTTCGTCACCGCGTCCAGTGCGTCGGCGGTGCCCCAGCCGTAGAAGCCGTTGTAGTTCTTCGGCCCCTCGCAGACCGCGTCGACCTTGCCGTCGCCGTCGATGTCGTACGGCTTGGTGCACGGCGTGGCGTCGGCCTCCGCGTACAGCAGGGCCTTCACCTTGGCCGCCGAGGCGTGCGGGTGCGTCGACTTGATGAGCGCGGCGACGCCCGCGACGTGCGGGGACGCCATCGACGTACCGGCCATGTAGCCCCAGGTGCCGCCGGGCAGCGGGCCGAGGATCAGGCCGCTGGTGGCCGGCGGGGCCGGGGTCTGGAAGCGCGTCGAGTCGCCGCCGGGGGCGGCGATGTCGATGACGCCCAGGCCGTGGTTGGAGAAGGACGACTTGATGCCCTTGGCGCCGGTCGCCGCGACGGTGACGACACCCGGCAACTGGGTCGGGATGTCAAGGCATTCCGACGGGTCGATGACGCGCTCCGAAGGAGTCGAGTCGTTCGGCGAGACCGGGTCGGTGATCTCGTCGGCGGAGAGGTCGTAGTTCTCGTTGCCCGCCGCCGCGACGTTGACCGTGCCCTTCTTCTCCGCGTACTTCGTCGCCCGGCCGATGGCCTCGACGAGCGCCTTCTGGTCCGGGTCGTTCTTGCAGTTGAAGTACCAAGGGTCGGTGTAATAGCTGTTGTTCGTGACGTCCACGCCGTGCGTCGCCGCCCACATGAAGCCGCAGACGACGGCCTCCGTGTAGAAGAAGCCGGCCGTCGTGGAGACCTTGATGCCGGAGACCTTCACGCCCGGCGCGACACCCGTGACGCCGACGCCGTTCTTGGCGGCCGCGATCTCGCCCGCGACATGCGTGCCGTGCGGGCTCTCGGCGGCGCTCGGCCGCCAGGCCCCGTCGGTCGTGTCCGGCTTGCCCGACACGCAGTTGACCGACGCGTCGCGGTCGAAGTTCGGCGCGATGTCGGGGTGCGTGTCGTCGACGCCGGTGTCGATCACGGCGACGGTGACCTTCTTGCTGCCGAGCGTCTTCTCGTGCGCCTTGTCCGCCTTGATGGCGGGCAGATCCCACTGCAGCGGCTCCAACGGGTCCTGCCCGGCCGCCGCCTCGACGTCCGCGACCTGCTCCGAGGTGAGCACCTTGGGGGTGCCGACGTCGGTCGTGGACTGCGCGGGCAGCGGCGCCGTGCGCGTCGAGCCCGCCGATTCCACCCCGCGCACCTTGCGGATCGTCTTGGCGAAGTCGGCGTTCGACGAGTGGACGACGATCACGCCGATCTTGTCGTACGACGTCACGATCGTGCCGCCGGCCCGGGCGATGGCCTTCTTCACCTGGGAGGAAGGGCCGTGCCCGGCGCGGACGTTGACGACGTAGCTCAGCGGGGTGGCCTCCGCCGAGATCTTCGCCGCCGCGTCGGCGACACCGGCCGAGTCGGGTGCCGGGGCCGCCGAGGCGCTGACGTTCGGCAGGAAGGCGAGAGCCGTCGCCAGGGCCATTCCCAGCGGGATGGCTATGACGCGGCGGGAGCGCGTCTGAGGCGCTGTCATGCTGTCTCCAGTTCGTTTCGCGAATACGTGCGGGCCGTGCGGGAAGTCCCGGGAAACGCGGGCTACTTGACCGCCTTCAGCGCGTTCACGATGCCGAAGCCGTAGAAGCCGTTGACACGCTTGCCGCCCTCACAGTTGGCGTCCTGCGTGCCGTTGCCGTCCTGGTCGTACGAGTCCGGGCAGCCCGGGTTGTCCGCCTGCGCCTTGAGCAGCGCCTGCAGCTGGGCGGGGCTCGCCCACGGGTGCTCGGACTTCAGCAGCGCGGCGACACCCGCGGCGTGCGGCGAGGCCATCGAGGTGCCCTGCAGGAAGCCGTACTGGTTGTTCGGCATCGTGGAGAGGATGCGGCCGTTCTTCGACGGGGTGTCCGGGATCTGGTACAGCCGGTCACCACCGGGCGCGGCGATGTCGATGACACCCTTGCCGTACGTCGAGTAGTACGACTTGAGGTTCTGCACGCCCGTCGCGCTCACCGTGACGATGCCCGGGAGCTGGGTCGGTACGTCGAAGCACTCGTGCGGGTCGATCGTGCGGCTGACCGGCGTCGAGTCGTCGGGGCTCGTGTCGTCGACGATCGCGTCCGAGTCCAGGTCGTGGTTGGAGTTGCCGGCCGACGCGAGGTGCAGGGTGCCCTTCTTCGTGGCGTACTGCTGGGCCCGGTTGACCGCGTCGACGATCGCCTTCTGGTCCGGGTCGTTCATGCAGTTGTAGAGCCACGGGTCCACGTAGTAGCTGTTGTTCGTGATCTCCACGCCGTGGTCGGCGGCGAACACGAAGGCGCAGACGACGCTCTCCGGGTAGAAGAGCCCGTTGTCCGGGTCGCTGACCTTGATGCCGGAGACCTTCACGCCGGGCGCGACACCGGCCACACCGATGCCGTTGCGGGCGGCGGCGATCTCACCGGCGACATGCGTGCCGTGGTAGTCCTCGGCGGTGTACGGACGCCAGGCGCCCTCACTCGTGTCGGCCACGCCGCCCACGCAGTTGGCGGACTGCTTGGCGGAGAAGTTCGGGGCCAGGTCCGGGTGCGTGTCGTCGACACCCGTGTCGATCACGGCGACCGTGACCTTCTTGCTGCCCGGGTTGATCTTGGCTGCCTTGTCGGCGCCTATCGCGCGCAGGTCCCACTGGTCGGCCTCGAGGGGCTCGCTCTCCGGGGTGGCCGCGGCCTTCACCTTGGCGGCCTCGGCGGCCGACAGATAGTCGGCGGCGCCCTCGTCCGTCGTGCCCGCCGCGGTCAGCGGCGTCGTGCGGGTGGCACCGGCGGACTGCACACCGTGCGCGGTGCGTATCTGCGGGCCGAACTCCGGATTGGCGGAGTGGACGACTATGACGCCGATCTTGGCGTAGGTGGTGACGACCGTGCCGCCGGCCTTGGCTATCGCCTTCTTCACCGACTCGATGGTGCGGCGGTCGGTCTTCGTGTTGACCACGTACGCGAGGTTCGGGCCGTCCGCCGCCGTGACGGCGGGAGCCGACTGGGGGGCAGCCGCCGTGGCGACGCCCGGAATGAAACCGAGCGAGGCGGTGAGCGACAGAACAACGGGCACGGCGAGGGCGAGACGGCGTCTGGAACGCAGATGAGCCATGGGATCTCCACATCATCCGGAAACGGAACCGGCCCGAACACAGGTGGTGCCCGGGCAGGTACATGACGGGGTGGTGCAGGCCCGAAGCTATCTCCCGTCGTCCCTGGCCAGCAATGACTTACGGGGATGTCTTCCGAAACGTCGGCCGCGACTTCCGAAATAAGTGACCGGAGTTGAACCGCTCCTCACGCGGCTCCGTGACGTTGAGCAGGGAGCACGAGCACGATCGAGCCCCCTGTCGGATCACGCCCGGGGCACCTAGCATCGCCACCCGGCCCACGTGATCCACATCACCGTGAGGTCAGAAATCAGCCATGTCCGTACCCAGTCCGTCCCCCGATCCCCAAAGACCCCCGTCCAACGTCGCAACCGCACCCGCAACGCGAGGAGACTCCGTGGCCACCGACGCACCGCCCCCCTCGAAGGCCGAACCTCATTTCCCCACCACCGAGGAATTCGTTGAGGTACAGGAGAGCGCCGAGTTCGGTGAACTGCGCCGCGCCCACCGCTCCTTCGCCTTCCCGCTGACCATCGGCTTCATCAGCTGGTACCTGCTGTACGTCCTGCTGTCGATCTACGCGGACGACTTCATGGGCACCAAGCTGTTCGGCAACATCAACGTCGCCTTCGTCCTGGGCCTCGCCCAGTTCCTCACCACGTTCCTCATCGCCTGGTGGTACGAGCGGCACTCCTCGTCCAAGCTCGACCCCAAGGCCGAGGCGATCAAGTCCCGGATGGAGGGCGGCGCATGAGCCCCGCGATCACTCAGGTCCACCTCGCGCAGGTGCAGCTCGCGGCGGGGGAGGCCAGCGAACACCGACCGCTGATCATCTCCCTGTTCGCGGTCTTCGTCGTCGCCACCCTCGTCATCACGGTGTGGGCGGGCCGGCAGACCAAGGACGCCGCCGACTTCTACGCCGGCGGCCGTCAGTTCAGCGCCTTCCAGAACGGCCTCGCGGTCTCCGGCGACTACATGTCCGCCGCCTCGTTCCTCGGCATCGCCGGCGCCATCGCCCTCTTCGGGTACGACGGCTTCCTGTACTCCATCGGCTTCCTGGTCGCCTGGCTGGTGGCCCTGCTCCTGGTCGCCGAGCCACTGCGCAACTCCGGCCGGTACACGATGGGCGACGTCCTCGCGTACCGCATGCGCCAGCGCCCGGTGCGTACGGCGGCCGGCACCTCCACGATCGTCGTCTCGATCTTCTACCTGCTGGCGCAGATGGCGGGCGCGGGCGTCCTGGTCTCGCTGCTGCTCGGCATCACCAGCGACGCGGGGAAGGTCGGCATCGTCGCCCTGGTCGGCGTCCTGATGATCGTGTACGTCACCATCGGCGGCATGAAGGGCACCACCTGGGTCCAGATGGTCAAGGCCGTGCTGCTCATCAGCGGCACCCTGCTCATCACCTTCCTGGTACTGCTCAAGTTCGACTTCAACATCTCCGACCTGCTCGGCAAGGCCGCCGAGAACAGCGGCGGCGGCGCGGCCTTCCTGGAGCCGGGCCTGAAGTACGGCCTCACCACCACGTCCAGCATCGACTTCATCTCGCTGGGCATCGCCCTGGTGCTGGGCACCGCGGGCCTGCCGCACATCCTGATCCGCTTCTACACGGTGCCCAACGCCAAGGCCGCGCGTAAGTCCGTGAACTGGGCGATCGGCATCATCGGCGGCTTCTACCTGATGACCATCGCGCTCGGCTTCGGTGCGGCGGCCCTCATCTCCAAGGAAGAGATCGTCGCGTCCAACCCCGCGGGCAACACGGCCGCGCCGCTGCTCGCCCTGCATCTGGGCGGCGTCGACTCGGCCTGGGGCGCGATCCTGCTCGCCACGATCTCGGCGGTGGCCTTCGCCACGATCCTCGCGGTGGTCGCCGGTCTGACCCTGGCCTCGTCCTCGTCGTTCGCCCACGACATCTACGCGAACGTCATCAGGAAGGGCAAGGCCACCGAGAAGGAGGAGATCAACGCCGCCCGGTACGCCACCATCGGCATCGGTGTCGTCTCCATCGGCCTCGGCGCCCTGGCCCGCGACCTCAACGTCGCCGGTCTGGTCGCCCTCGCCTTCGCGGTCGCGGCCTCCGCCAACCTGCCGACGATCCTCTACAGCCTCTTCTGGAAGAAGTTCACCACCCAGGGCGCGCTGTGGTCGATCTACGGAGGCCTCACCACGGCGGTCGGCCTGGTGCTGTTCTCGCCGGTCGTCTCCGGCAAGGCCACCTCGATGTTCCCGGACGTCGACTTCCACTGGTTCCCCCTGGAGAACCCGGGCATCATCTCGATCCCGGCCGGCTTCCTGCTCGGCTGGCTCGGCACGGTCCTGTCCAAGGAGGAGCCGGACACCGGCAAGTACGCCGAACTGGAGGTCCGCTCCCTCACCGGTACCGGAGCGCACTGACCGTCCCGCCCGACGGCCGCGTCGTAGATCCCTACGACGCGGCCGTGGTGCGTCTCGTGGGATCAGGGCCCGACTCGTTGTCGGTCCCGTCACGTAGGCTCGCTGGTATCGGATCGACTGATCGACCAACTGATCGACCGGATGTCTCTGCCGAGGTCCGTACGGAAAGAGCTAGAGGGAGGGGGCCCACGTGCTCATCGACACCTACGGCCGAGTGGCCACCGATCTGCGTGTCTCGCTGACCGACCGGTGCAACCTCCGGTGCACGTACTGCATGCCCGAGGAAGGCCTGCAGTGGCTGGCCAAGCCCGACCTGCTCACGGACGACGAGATCGTCCGACTCATCGAGATAGCGGTCACCCGGCTGGGCATCACCGAGGTCCGCTTCACCGGCGGCGAGCCCCTGCTGCGCCCCGGTCTCGTCGGCATAGTGGAGCGCGTGGCCGCCCTTGAGCCGCGCCCCCAGATGTCCCTGACGACGAACGGCATCGGCCTCAAGCGCACCGCGACCGCCCTGAAGGCGGCGGGCCTGGACCGGGTCAACGTCTCGCTGGACACCCTGCGCCCCGACGTCTTCAAGACCCTCACCCGCCGTGACCGCCACAAGGACGTCATCGAGGGCCTCGAAGCCGCCCGCGCCGCGGACCTGACCCCGGTCAAGGTCAACTCCGTACTGATGCCGGGACTGAACGAGAACGAGGCGCCCGACCTGCTCGCCTGGGCCGTGGAGCACGACTACGAACTGCGGTTCATCGAGCAGATGCCCCTGGACGCGCAGCACGGCTGGAAGCGCGACGGCATGGTCACCGCCGGTGACATCCTCGCCTCACTGCGTACGCGCTTCGAGCTCACCGAGGAGGGGTCCGAGGAGCGCGGCTCGGCACCCGCCGAGCGGTGGGTCGTGGACGGGGGCCCGCACCGCGTCGGTGTGATCGCCTCCGTGACGCGCCCGTTCTGCTCGGCCTGCGACCGTACGAGGCTGACGGCCGACGGCCAGGTCCGCACCTGCCTCTTCGCGCGCGAGGAGACCGACCTGCGGGCCGCACTGCGCTCGGACGCGCCGGACGAGGAGATAGCCCGTATCTGGCGGCTCGCCATGTGGGGCAAGAAGGCGGGGGCGGGCCTGGACGACCCGACGTTCGTCCAGCCGGACCGGCCCATGTCCGCGATCGGTGGCTGATCGCCCAGCCCTCCGAGGGGACGCTGCTCTAAGAGGACTCCGGGGACTCCCAGTCCTCCAGGAGTACGACGTCCTTCAGGAAGCCCCGTACGCCCAGGAACTGGGACAGGTGCTCCCGGTGTTCCTCGCACGCGAGCCACGTTTTGCGGCGCTCCGGCGTGTGCAGTTTGGGGTTGTTCCAGGCGAGGACCCAGACCGCGTCGGCTCGGCAGCCCTTCGCCGAACAGATGGGCGTGGAGGGTGAGGACGGGTCGGAACCGGGGACGTTCAGAATCACGTCTCGACCCTACGTCAGCGGTGTCGGCCGGCCGCTCGGGGTGCTGTCGAGGGGGCCGTGAACCCGGCTCCACAAAAGGCGACGCCGAGCAGCCACGGGGGGAGCTGCCCGGCGTCGGTCTGTCGCTCCGACGGGGGATGCGGAGCGCGTACGAAGTATGTCACGGGTAACCCGCTGCCCGGCACCGGAACAACATGATTGATCTGAGCTTTTCTTGAGCTTGGTACGGTCCTGAATTCCGGTCACGGACGATCGTTCGTGGTCAGGTCCGCTCGTGCGGCTCGTCCCGCAGGCGGGCGCCCGGATCGGTCACGAGGTCTTCCGGGACGGATTCCGCGGCGTCGCCCGCACGGGGTGCCGCGAGCATCGGACGGGTCGGCGCGGTCACGAACGTGGACGGCAGCGAGGGCGCGTTCTCCCGGCCCGCGTTGGCGATCACCACGGCGACGTACGGGAGCAGGATGCCGAGCGCCAGGGCAACGACGGCGACGTGCCGTTCGACGTTCCAGAGGGTGGCCGCGAGGATCACCGAGAGTGTGCGGACGGACATCGAGATGATGTAACGGCGCTGCCTGCCGCGTACATCGTCGGCGAGGCCCTGCCTGGCTCCGGTGATCCGGAAGACCTCGGCCTCGCTCTGCTTCCGCATCACGTTCCACCACCCGCCTGTGTCGGACACTCCCCTGGCCCGTACAGCCTCCACGTTACGCCGCGGCTGCGTCGCCTACGAGACCGGGGCAGGTCCGGTTTCGGCGGGGGAGGGCTGCGTCGTACCGCGTATGGCCGTGCCCGACATGCGCCGTATGGCGGACAGGCCGAGACTGGGCGTAATGCTCACGTAGAGCCGTATAGGAGGCAGCCATGGGCTGGTTGTGGGCGATCATCGTGGGATTCGTGCTGGGCCTGCTGGCCAAGGCGATCATTCCGGGCAAGCAGCACAGCCCGCTCTGGCTCACCACGATCTTCGGGATCATCGGCGCGATCGTCGGCAACGCGATCGCCCGTGGCTTCGGCATCGACGAGACCCGCGGCATCGACTGGGGCCGCCACGCCCTCCAACTCGGCGCCGCGATCGTCATCGTCTTCCTCGGCGACATGATGTACACGGCGATGCGGGGCAACAAAGAGAGAGCCTGAACGTACGGGGAAGGCGGGGCGGGGATCCACCAGGATCCCCGCCCCGCCTTCAGCTTTTAGGGGCGCGGGGAACTGCGCGACCAGCCCCCACGCACCCGCACCATACGAACCGACCCGCCGTTTCCAAGCTCCTAGCGGAGCTCGACGGCGGCAAGGTTCTTCTTGCCCCGCCGCAGCACCAGCCACCGCCCGTGCAACAGGTCCTCCTTGCCGGGGACGGCATCCTCGGAGGCCACCTTCACGTTGTTCACGTAGGCACCCCCCTCCTTCACCGTCCGCCGCGCGGCGGACTTGCTGGCCACCAGCCCCACCTCGGCGAAGAGGTCCACCACCGGACCGAGTTCGGCGACCTGGATGTGCGGCACCTCGGAGAGCGCCGCGCCCAGCGTCGCCTCGTCGAGACCGGTCAGCTCACCCTGGCCGAACAGCGCCCGCGACGCGGCGACCACGGCGGCCGTCTGCTCCCCGCCGTGCACCAGCGTCGTCAGCTCCTCGGCGAGGGCGCGCTGCGCGGCCCGGGCCTGCGGACGCTCCTCGGTGAGCTTCTCCAGCTCCTCGATCTCCTCGTGGGACTTGAAGCTGAAGATGCGCAGGAACTTGGATACGTCCCGGTCGTCCGCGTTCAGCCAGAACTGGTAGAACGCGTACGGCGTCGTCATCTCCGGGTCCAGCCAGATGGTGCCGGACTCCGTCTTGCCGAACTTGGTGCCGTCCGCCTTGGTGATCAGCGGTGTGCCCAGCGCGTGCACCACGGCCTGCGGATCGACCCGGTGGATCAGGTCGGTGCCCGAGGTGAGGTTGCCCCACTGGTCGCTGCCGCCGGTCTGCAGCGTGCAGCCGTACCTCCGGTAGAGCTCCAGGAAGTCCATGCCTTGGAGGATCTGGTAGCTGAACTCCGTGTAGCTGATGCCCGCGTCGGAGTTGAGCCGCCGGGAGACGGCCTCCTTCGCGATCATCTTGTTGACCCGGAAGTGCTTGCCCACATCACGCAGGAACTCGATGGCCGACAGGCCCTGGGTCCAGTCCAGGTTGTTGACCATCACCGCGGCGTTCGGACCCTCGAAGTCCAGCAGCGGCTGGATCTGGGCGCGCAGCCGCTCGACCCACTGGGCCACGACCTCCGGCTCGTTCAGCGTGCGCTCCGAGTTCGGCTTCGGGTCGCCGATCAGGCCCGTGGCGCCCCCGACCAGGCCCAGCGGGCGGTTGCCCGCCTGCTGGATCCGGCGCATCGTGAGGATCTGCACGAGGTTGCCGAGGTGCAGGCTGGGCGCGGTCGGGTCGAAGCCGCAATAGAACGTGACGGGACCGTCCGCGAACGCCTTGCGCAATGCGTCCTCGTCAGTGGAGAGGGCGAGCAGCCCGCGCCACTTCAGCTCGTCGACGATGTCCGTCACGGTTCTCGTGTCTCCTTGGATGATCTTCAGGCAGCCGGGAATGGTCTTCGGTCAGCCGGGATGGCAGCCGACTGCGAGGCTATCGAGGTTATACGCCCTGACTGACAGAGCTCATATTGAAGTCGGGCACCCTCAGGGCGGGCATCGCGGCCCTGGTGAACCAGTCGCTCCACTCGCGCGGCAGCGTCTTTTCCGTGCGCCCTGCCTCGGTCGCCCGCCCCAGCAGGTCCACCGGCGACTCGTTGAACCGGAAGTTGTTCACCTCGCCGACGACCTGGCCGTTCTCGACGAGGTACACGCCGTCCCGGGTCAGCCCGGTCAGCAGCAGCGTCGCCGGGTCGACCTCGCGGATGTACCAGAGGCAGGTCAGCAGCAGGCCCCGCTCGGTCGCGGCGACCATGTCCTCCAGGGACTTGTCCTCGCCGCCGTCCAGGATGATGTTGCCGATGCCGGGGGCCACCGGCAGACCGGTCAGGCCGGCGCTGTGCCGGGTGCTCGTCAGATGCCGCAGCTCGCCCTCACTGACCCACTCCGTGGGCCGGAGCGGCAGCCCGTTGTCGAAGACGGAGGCGTCGTCGCCGGAGGAGTGCGTGAGCACGAAGGGCGCGGACTCCAGGCCCGGCTCGTTCGGGTCGCTGCGCAGGGTCAGCGGCAGGCCGGTGAGCTTCTCGCCGACGCGCGTCCCGCCGCCGGGCTTGCTGAACACCGTCCGGCCCTCGGCCGCGTCCCGGGCCGCCGCCGACCACATCTGGTAGATCAGCAGGTCCGCGACCGCGGTCGGCGGCAGCAGCGTCTCGTACCGGCCCGCGGGCAGCTCGACGCGCCGCTCGGCCCAGCCCAGCCGCGTGGCCAGCTCCGCGTCGAGCGCCGCCGGGTCCACGTCCTTGAAGTCCCGCGTGGAGCGGCCGGCCCACGCCGAGCGCGTACGGTCCGGCGACTTGGCGTTCAACTCCAGCGTCCCGTTGGGCTGGTCGTGACGCAGGCGCAGCCCCGTGGACGTACCGAGATAGCTGGAGACGAGCTCGTGGTTGGCGAAGCCGTACAGCTCGCGTCCGCCCGCACGCGCGCGTGCGAACGATTCGCCGAGGGCCGGGGCGAAGTCGGCGAAGACCGCCGAAGAGGTCTCGGCGGGCGCGTCCGTGAAGTCGGGGGAGACGGGCACGCCCTCGACGAGCGGCTGCGCGTCCTCCGCCGGACCCGCGCCGCGGGCCGCCGCCTCGGCGGCCCGCACCAGCGGCTCCAGCTCGTCCGCGGTCACGGCCGCACGCGAGACGACCCCGGACGCCGTGCCCTCGCGGCCGTCCACGGTCGCGATGACGGTCAGCGTGCGTCCGCGCGTGACGCCGTTCGTGGTCAGCGCGTTGCCCGCCCAGCGCAGGTTGGCGGTCGACTGCTCGTCGGCGATGACGACGCAGCCGTCCGCCCGGGACAGTTCGAGGGCGCGCTCGACGATCTCGTGCGGCTTGTTCGTACGAGGACTCATCGACCGGCCTCCTGCGTGGTGTTGAGGATGTTGACGCCCTTGAAGAGGGCCGACGGGCAGCCGTGCGAGACCGCCGCGACCTGGCCCGGCTGGGCCTTGCCGCAGTTGAAGGCGCCGCCCAGGACGTAGGTCTGCGGGCCGCCGACCGACGCCATCGAGCCCCAGAAGTCCGTCGTCGTCGCCTGGTAGGCCACGTCCCGCAGCTGACCGGTGATCCGCCCGTTCTCGATCCTGAAGAACCGCTGGCCGGTGAACTGGAAGTTGTAGCGCTGCATGTCGATCGACCACGACCGGTCGCCGACGACATAGATCCCGCGGTCGACGCTCCCGATCAGATCCTCCGTGGACATCCCGGCGGGATCCGGCTGCAGCGACACGTTCGCCATGCGCTGTACGGGCACATGGCCGGGGGAGTCGGCGTACGCGCACCCGTTGGACCGCTCGAAGCCGGTCAGCTTCGCGATGCGCCGGTCCAGTTGGTAGCCCACCAGCGTCCCGTCCTTCACCAGGTCCCAGGACTGCCCGGCCACGCCCTCGTCGTCGTACCCGACGGTCGCGAGCCCGTGCTCGGCGGTGCGGTCCCCGGTGACGTTCATCAGGTCGGAGCCGTACCGCAGCTTGCCCAGCTGGTCGAAGGTGGCGAAGGAGGTCCCGGCGTACGCCGCCTCGTAGCCGAGCGCGCGGTCCAGCTCGGTGGCGTGGCCGATGGACTCGTGGATGGTCAGCCACAGGTTGGACGGGTCGACGACCAGGTCGTACACGCCCGCCTCGACGCTCGGTGCCCGCATCTTCTCGGCGAGCAGTTCCGGGATCCGCGCGAGCTCCGACTCCCAGTCCCAGCCGGTGCCCGTGAGGTACTCCCAGCCGCGTCCGACGGGCGGCGCGATCGTGCGCATCGAGTCGAACTCGCCGCTCGACTCGTCGACGGCGACGGCGGTCAGCTGGGGATGCAGCCGGACCCGCTGCTGCGTGGTCACCGTCCCCGCCGTGTCCGCGTAGAACTTGTTCTCGTGCACCGTCAGCAGCGAGGCGTCCACATGACTGACGCCGTTCGCCGCGAGCAGCCGCGCGCTCCAGTCGGCGAGCAGCCCGGACTTCTCCTCGTCCGGTACGGAGAAGGGGTCGATCTCGTACGAGGAGATCCAGGTCTTCTCGGCGTGCACCGGCTCGTCCGCGAGCTCCACGCGCTCGTCCGAACCCGCCGCCTTGATCACCTGGGCCGACAGCTTCGCCATCGCCACGGCCTGCGACGCCACCTTCGCGGCGGAGTCCATCGTCAGGTCCACACCCGATGCGAACCCCCAGGTCCCGCCGTGCACCACACGCACCGCGTACCCCAGATCCGTGGTGTCCGAGGACCCGGCGGGCTTCGCGTCCCGCAACCGCCAGGCCGCGCTGCGCACCCGCTCGAACCGGAAATCGGCGTGGTCGGCGCCCAGCGCCCTGGCCCGCGCGAGCGCCGCGTCGGCCAGAGCCCTCAGCGGCAGTGCCGTGAAGGCTTCGTCGATGGAATGGGGCACGGAGGTCTCCCTGCTGTCGTCGCCTGTCCGTCCGATCATGTCGCGCGGGCGCGCCGGGGGCCACAACTTTCTGTAGGGATCCGACAGCGAGTCCGGTACGTCACTGTCGGCGCCCGATTCTCCGTACGGGGGACGGTGCCGATAGGTTTTCGAGGTACCAGACCGGCTATCGAAAGGGTGATCCGTTGAGCCGCTCGGTTCTCGTCACCGGAGGAAACCGGGGCATCGGCCTCGCCATCGCCCGCGCTTTCGCCGACGCGGGCGACAAGGTCGCGATCACGTACCGCTCGGGCGAGCCCCCGGAGGGCTTCCTCGCCGTCAAGTGCGACATCACCGACAGCGAGCAGGTGGATCAGGCCTACAAGGAGATCGAGGCCGAGCACGGCCCGGTCGAGGTGCTCGTGGCCAACGCCGGCGTCACCAAGGACCAGCTGCTGATGCGGATGTCCGAGGAGGACTTCACCTCCGTCCTGGACACCAACCTGACGGGCGCCTTCCGGGTCGTGAAGCGCGCCAACCGCGCCATGCTGCGCGCCAGGAAGGGCCGCGTCGTCCTGATCTCGTCGGTCGTCGGGCTGTACGGCGGTCCGGGCCAGGCCAACTACGCCGCCTCCAAGGCCGGCCTCGTCGGCTTCGCGCGCTCGCTCGCCCGTGAGCTGGGCTCGCGCAACATCACCTTCAACGTCGTCGCGCCCGGCTTCGTCGACACCGACATGACCAAGGTGCTCACCGACGAACAGCGCGAGGGCATCGTGAAGCAGGTGCCGCTCGGCAGGTACGCGAAGCCCGAGGAGATCGCCGCGACGGTGCGGTTCCTCGCCTCGGACGACGCCTCGTACATCACTGGAGCCGTCATCCCCGTAGACGGCGGACTGGGAATGGGTCACTGATCACCATGAGTGGAATTCTCGAGGGCAAGCGCGTCCTGATCACCGGTGTGCTGATGGAGTCCTCCATCGCCTTCCACGCCGCGAAGCTGGCCCAGGAGCAGGGCGCCGAGATCATCCTGACCGCGTTCCCGCGGCCCACGCTGACCGAGCGCATCGCCAAGAAGCTCCCCAAGCCCACCAAGGTCATCGAGCTCGACGTCAGCAACGACGAGCACCTGGCGCGGCTGGCCGACCTGGTCGCCGAGGAGCTGGGCGGCCTGGACGGCGTCGTGCACTCCATCGGCTTCGCCCCGCAGGACGCCCTCGGCGGCAACTTCCTCAACACGCCGTTCGAGTCGGTCGCCACGGCCATGCACGTCTCCGCCTTCTCCCTGAAGTCGCTGACCATGGCCTGTCTGCCGCTGATGCAGAACGGCGGCTCGGTCGTCGGCCTCACCTTCGACGCCCAGTACGCCTGGCCGCAGTACGACTGGATGGGCCCGGCCAAGGCCGCCCTGGAGGCCACCAGCCGCTACATGGCGCGTGACCTGGGCAAGCAGAACATCCGCTGCAACCTCATCTCCGCGGGCCCCATCGGCTCCATGGCCGCCAAGTCCATCCCGGGCTTCAGTGACCTGGCCGCCGTGTGGGACAGCCGTTCGCCCCTGGAGTGGGACCTCAAGGACCCCGACCCGGCCGGCCGCGGCATCGTCGCCCTGCTCAGCGACTGGTTCCCGAAGACCACCGGCGAGATCATCCACGTCGACGGCGGTCTGCACGCGATCGGCGCGTAAGCGTTTACGCGAACGCTTACGCACCTGCCTTCATACGGCCCTTCGTACGGCCGTTGTACGGCTTCGACGCCCCGTTTCCCGCAGCGTGCGGGGAGCGGGGCGTCACCCGTTCGGCCCTACCGGCCGGGCGGTGCGGGCCGGTAACAGCGCACTCTGGAGTAGGAGTTCCACCTCCCGAGATGTCCTCCCGAGCCCTGCCGAGGAGGTCCCCTTGTGCGCCTGTCCCAGCGCTTCGCCCCGCTGCTCGCTGCCTTGACCCTCCTGCTCGCGCTGCCCTGCGGCGCCGCCTCGCACACCACGAAAACGGCACCCCACGCGCGCGTGCCCGTGGAGGAGAGGCCCTTCGGGGCGGCATGCCGGACCGCCGTCGAGGGTTCGTACGTGACGGCGTACTGCCACAACCCGTACCCGGAGCCCGATCACGTCCGTCTGCACATCGAGTGCGACCCGTGGTGGGACATCGACTCCGACGGCGTCTCGGTCGAGGCCGGACCCGCGCAGACCGTACGGCTGGCCGGCCGCTGCTGGAAGGAAGTCCGCTCGGCGTGGGTCAGTCACCAGCGCTGACGACGGGCTCGTTCACGCGGAGGTGACGTCGGCGGGTCGGCTCGGGCGGCACAGGAACGGATAGCCCGCGGCCTCCGCGGCGGCGGTCTGCGCGTCGCCCGTGCGGATGGCGTCCACCAGACGCGTGTGGTCCATGTACGTCTCGGGCGTCAGCTCCTCGCCCACGTCCTCGCGCAGCCAGTCGCGCACGACCTCGCCCAGGTCCGCGTACATCGCCGTCATGACGTCGTTGTGGGACGCGGCGACCACGGCCAGGTGGAAGGTCGTGTCGGCGGTCACGAAGGCCTCGGCGTCGCCCGACTCCCAGGCCTCCTCCCGGCGTACGAGGAGGGCGTCCAGCTGCTTCAGATCGCGCTCCGTGCGGCGCTCGGCGGCCAGCTTCGCCGCGCTCGACTCCAGCGTGGAGCGGAGCTCGGCGATGTGCCGCGGATCGGCGTCCGCGAAGCGGCGGTGCATCACGCCCGCCAGCTCACTGGTCGCCACGACGTAGGTGCCCGAGCCCTGACGGATGTCGAGCAGGCCGTTGTGCGCGAGCGCGCGGACGGCCTCGCGGACCGTGTTCCGGGCGACCCCCAGCTGCTCGACCAGCTCGGGCTCGGTGGGGATACGGGAGCCCACCGGCCACTCGCCCGAGGTGATCTGGTTCCGCAGCTCGGCGATGACCTGCTCGGACAGTGCCGATCGGCGGGGGTGGCTCAGCGGCATGACGGTCCTTCGCGCCAGGGGGTGCACCGGGAGGACGCACCGGAATGCGTGTCAGGGGATTGTGCCCCAGGTGTGCACCAGGGGATTGGACAACCAATCATCCCATGATTCTATGATGGCTGGCATGACTGGCGAGGAAACCCGGACGGCGATGTCCCCACCGATACGCAGCTCCGCACAGGACGCGGAACTCCAACCGCCTGCCACGCGCGCGTGGATGACGCGTGTGGTGATCATCGGCATCGTCCTCACCGCCCTCAACCTGCGCCCCGCCATCACCAGCCTCGGCGCCCTCCTCGAAGAGGTGCGCGACGGGCTCGGCATGAGCGGCAGCTTCGCCGGGCTCCTCACCTCCGTACCGCCGCTGTGCTTCGCCGTCTTCGGCGTCATGGCGCCGCGTCTCGCCCGCCGCTTCGGACCCGCCGCCGTGGTCTGCGCCGGCATGGTCGCGATCGCCGCGGGACTGGCGATCCGGCCCTTCGCCGGGAACACGGCCGGTTTCCTGGTCGCCAGCGCCCTCGCCCTCATGGGCATCGCGGTCAGCAACGTCCTGATGCCGGTGATCGTCAAGCGCTGGTTCCCGGACCGGGTCGGCTCCATGACCGGCCTGTACTCCATGGCCCTCGCCCTCGGCACCGCCGCGGCTGCCGCCGTCACCGTGCCCATGACCCGGGCCCTGGGCGGCAGTTGGCATGCGGGGCTCGCCGTCTGGGCGGGGCTCGCGGCCGTCGCCGTACTGCCGTGGATTCCACTCGTACGGGCCCGGGGCACGGCCCTGTCAAGAGACGCCGCCTCGACTCCGGCCTCCGCTCATGGTGTGCCCTTGGCCTCCGCGGCTGGTCAGGAGCCCTCCGCACTGCGGATCACCCGGAGCCGTACCGCATGGGCGCTGGCCGTCTTCTTCGGGCTCCAGGCCACCGCCGCGTACATCACGATGGGCTGGATGGCGCAGATCTTCCGGGACGCGGGTGTCCCGGCGGGCACGGCCGGACTGCTGCTCGCCGTCACCATGGTGATGGGCGTGCCGCTGGCCTTCGTCATCCCGCGGCTTGCCACGCGCCTGCCCCACCAGGGACCGATCGTGGTCGCCCTCGGAGTCTGCGGCCTCGTCGGCTACGCGGGCCTCTACCTCGCCCCCGCGGGCGGCGCCTGGGCGTGGGCGCTGCTGCTCGGCATCGCCAACTGCGCGTTCCCGCTGGCCCTCACCATGGTCGGCATGCGGGCCAGGACGGGAGCGGGGGTCGCGCAGCTCTCCGCCTTCGCGCAGAGCACCGGGTACCTCATCTCGATCCCCGGCCCGCTCCTGGTGGGCGTGCTCTACCAGCACAGCGGCGGCTGGGGGCTGCCGATCGCGCTCATGGCGGGCCTGATGATCCCGCAGATCGTGGTGGGCATCCTGGCCGGCCGCGACCGCACGGTGGAGGACGAGGCCGCACGCCGGCGGTGACCGTCGGGGGGCTAGCGGCGCGGCGGCCCGGAGACCCTGCCTGTGACCTCGCCGCACCACCACCCGCGTGCCTACGCCCGCGACGGACCCCACCCGCGTGCCTACGCCCCTGACCGGACCCCACCCGTGAGCGGGCGCCCGAGGGGTGGGAGACTGGGCCCATGCCCGTGCTCGACCCGAATCCCCAGAACGGCCAGAAGAAGATGCTGCTCGTCTTCGGCGCGTTCCTCCTCATCTTCGTGATCATCGGCGTCATCGCGTCGATCGCCTCGCCCTGACCCGTCCGAAGCCCGCCCCGGACCCTCAGGTGTGACGCCTCCGCGAGGCGATGGTGGGGGTAGCCCCACCATCCCCTAGGGGGTGAGTGTCAGGGTCAAGTGGGTGGATCTCCGGATGGGTTGAGGGCTCCGGATTCCGTAACTTCGAGATGTGACCGCGAGGACGCGGACCACGGACCACTCGAAGCCCCACGGAGGCGGCATGTCGGCCCCAACGCACATCCCGCCCCACCCGGCGACCAGGCGTGGCGTCGAGACCCGGCTCCCCTGGTGGGCCCTCGTCCTCCCCGCGCTCGCCTTCGCCGCGCTGCTCCTGGTGATACTGAACCCCGCCGACGCCCACGCGACAGGCGGCGACCCGGCGGTCGGCAGGCTCTTCGAGCAGGTCCAGCAGATCGTGCTGAACCAGGGCTCCTGAGCTCCCGGCACACCACGTCGGGGCAGCCAGTCAACTCCCTGCGCCCCATGGCGTGTTTCGTGCGAAGCTGGGAACCATGAGCGTCGCAGAACCCCGCAGGATTGTCCTTTTCCGGCATGCGAAAGCCGACTGGCCCGAGGTCTCCGATCATGAGCGGCCGCTCGCTGAGCGGGGCCGCAAGGACGCCGCCGTCGCCGGACGCAGGCTGGCCGACACCGGCATCCCCTTCGATCTGGCCCTCTGCTCCACCGCGACCCGGACCCGCGAGACATGGAAACTCGCCGTCCACGAGCTCCCTCACCGGCCGAAAACGGTCTATGAGGAGCGGCTCTACGAGGTCTCTCCCGGCGAGCTGATCGCCGTGCTCAACGAAACCCCCGACGATGTGCAGAACGCACTCCTGATCGGCCACAACCCCGGCGTGCAGGGCCTCGCCGACATCCTGGCCGGCCAGTCCGAGGGCGACGCGCAGGAGCGGATGAGCCGCCTCGGCTTCCCCGCCGCCGCCTTCGCCGTGCTCTCCTTCACCGGTTCCTGGAAGGCCCTGGAGCCGGGCGTGGCCACGCTGCTCGACTACTGGGCGCCGTCCGAGTAGACCCGGTCGTTCCCTTCTCACGAGGACGGGGCCCGGCACCTTCGCGGTGCCGGGCCCCGTCCCTGTCGTGGACGTGCGAGAAGTCAGTCCACGTGCATGTCCGCCGCCTCGACCTCTTCCCGTGTCACGCCCAGCAGGTACAGGACCGTGTCCAGGAAGGGGAAGTTCACCGCGGTGTGCGCGGCCTGGCGCACCACCGGCTTGGCGTTGAAGGCGACCCCGAGACCGGCCGCGTTGAGCATGTCCAGGTCGTTGGCGCCGTCGCCGATCGCCACGGTCTGGCCGAGCGGAACCCCCGCCTCCGCGGCGAACCGGCGCAGCAGCCTCGCCTTGCCCGCCCGGTCCACGATCTCGCCGGTGACCTTGCCCGTCAGCTTCCCGTCGACGATCTCCAGGGTGTTGGCCTGGGCGAAGTCCAGCCCGAGACGCTCCTTGAGGTCGTCCGTGACCTGTGTGAACCCGCCCGAGACGACACCGACTTGGAAGCCGAGCCGCTTCAGCGTACGGATCAGCGTGCGCGCCCCCGGCGTGAGCCGTACCTCGCTGCGCACCTTGTCCACCACGGAGGCGTCGAGCCCCTTGAGCAGGGCCACGCGCGCGTGCAGCGACTGTTCGAAGTCCAGCTCCCCGCGCATCGCGGCAGCCGTCACCTCGGCGACCTCGTCCTCGCAGCCGGCGTGCGCGGCGAAGAGCTCGATGACCTCGTCCTGGATGAGCGTGGAGTCCACGTCCATGACCACCAGGCGCTGGGCCCGCCGGTGCAGCCCCGCGGCGACCACCGCGATGTCGACGCCCAGGGCCGCCGCCTCGGTCACCAGGGCGGTCCGCAGCGCCTCCGGCTCCGTACCGGACACGGCGAACTCGACGGCCGTCACGGGGTACTTGGCCAGCCGGAAGATTCGGTCGATGTTGCCGCCGGTCCCGGTGATCCGGGCGGCGATCGCGGCCGCGGACTCGGCGGTGAGCGGGTGCCCGAGCACGGTCACCAGCGACCTGCCGTGCCCGCGCGGCCGGTTGTCGCCGAGGCCGGAGATGATCTCGGCCTGCAGCCTCATGGAGTCCGCCCAGCTGTGCACCGTGGCGCGCAGGTCGCCCTCGAGGCCGGCCGGCGGATGCGTCACGAGCGCGCACAGCACTATCCGGCCTCGGGTGACGACCTGCTCGATGTCGACCACGTCGACCGAGTAGGCGGCGAGGGTGTCGAAGAGCCCAGCCGTGATTCCTGGCCGGTCCTTGCCGAAGATTTTGACGAGGAGAGTGGGGACATCAGACGTTTGTGATGCGCTCATGGTGCTTCCACCGTATCCGGCACCCCGTGCCGCACGCCGCTGAGGTCCGCCTGACGGACAGGGAACAGTGGGTGTCGCCGAGGTGTCCGCGGTCTTCACGAGCCGTGGCGCCCGCACGCCACGGCCCAGGTCAGCGTCCTCCGGGGCGCCGGTCGGCATCGCCCGGACCGCCGGTCAGCGCCGTCCTGGCGGCCTCCCGGACGGAGGCGGCGGCTCGTCGGGCGGGGGAGGCGGCGGCCCGTCCTGCGAAGACCGGGGCCGGCGCCGCTGCCCCGGAGTGGGCGGCGGAGTGAACGGCCCGGCCACCGTGGGGGCCCCGTACACGTCGTTCGGTGGCCGGGCACCCGGTGGCCGCGCGCCCGGTGGCCATCCGCCCGGATCCTGCCCGCCCGGATCGCGTCCGTCCGGATCCCGTCCCCCGGGAGGTTGCCCGCCGCGGGGCTGGGCCCCGGGCGACCGACGGCCGGGGGGCTGCGCGCCCGGCGCCCGGGGCCCGGAAGGCGGCGGCCCCGAGGACCGGTTGCCGGGGGACTGGGGTCCGGGCGGCGGGACGCCCGGCCGCCGCCCGGACCCGGGCTCCCGCAGCTCGTCGGGCAGCCGCAGATACGGGTTCGTGTCGGGGTTCGCCGGCCGGTACGGCATACCGGGGTTGTAGGGCCCGCTCTCCCCGCCGACCTCCGCGAACGGCGGAGCGGAGGCAGGGACGCCCGGAGCGCCCACGTCACCGGCGCCCACGTCACCCAGTGCCAGCGGTGCCGCGCGCCGCCCGGCGGCCCCGGTGGCGCACGCGAGCAGCGCCCCCACGGTCCCCGCGCCCGCGCCCCACAGCGCCCCGAGCAGCAGGGCCATGCCCAGGTGCCCGTGCAGCTCTATCCCCGCGTCGAACGCGTCGATGCCGAGCACGGCCATCGACGCGTCCACGGACACGTCCGTCAGCCAGGCGAGCAGGGGCATCGCGAGCGCGGTCACGATTCCCAGCCGCAGCGCGCAGCGCGCGGCGAAACCGAGGACACCGACACCCTGGTCACCCGGGACGCCCCGCGCCCGTACGAACGGAGTGCGCACCGCGGTCAGCACGCCCGCGTAGAGCATCATCAGTGCCGCGGCGACCCCCAACAGCCAGACCCGGCTGTCCAGTTCGGCCAGCCGTCCCAGCGAGACGGACTGGTCGTCGGAAGCGCTCAGCAACTTGTCCAGGGGGTCGGGCAGGAACTGGACGAGCGGCCCCGACGCGCTGCCGTCCCAGGGCACGAAGAGCCCGATCGGGATGCCGAGCCACACCCCGTTGGGAGCCCCGACCAGCGCGGCACCCGCGATGCGCTTCGGATTGTCGTCGCCGATCGCCGCGTACGCAGCCGCCGAGAGCCCGGCGAGGACCGCCACCAGCAACACCGTGACCAGCGCGGACGCGGCAGGACGCACCAGGCGGTGCACCGCGGTCAGGCCGCGCGGCAGCGGAGTCCGGCGCGAGGCCAGCAGCGCGATCGCCAGGACGCCGAGCACCCAGCCCAGGCCGCCCAGCAGCGTCGGCACGGTCTCGACCGTGAAGCCCACCTTGGCGTTCGCGTCCGCGAGATCCCCGAGCCGGTCCGGCAGCAGCCCGCCGATGTCACCGAGCCCGGGCACGTCCACCTCGTCGGGCAGCCCGCCGCCCGGCAGCGAATCCAGCCCCAGCGAGCCGCCGTCGATGGTGATGACGTCGTGCCCCGCCCAGGCCAGACCGCCGAGCATCGCCACGAAGAGCGCCGCCACGGCGCCCGCGCGCGCGAACAGTTCGGCCGGCGCGATCACCACCCCGGCCCCGCGCAGTGACCGTAAGAAGAACCAGGACAGCAGCAGCGCACCGACCAGGCTCACGCCGAGTGGCGTGATCTGGAGGGCGGTGTCGGCCTGCGCGCCCTCAAGTCCGAAGGCCGACACGTCGCCGGACGGCGTCACCGACCCACCCGCCCCGAGCGCCACAACCGCCGCGGTCATCGTCCCGAGCGAGCCGGACGCGTCCGCGCCGAGCAGGTGCAGCCCCAGCGCCGCCACCCCGGCCATGCCGATCAAGGCCCAGCTCACGGCGGCGATCGCGGCCAGCAGCACATCACCCCACGGCACACGCCTGCCGTGTCCCACGGTTCCGTCGCTCATCGTCAGCCCCCCGACTCCGCGCCGCGATGGTTCCACCGCGGTGTCCCCCTCGCGTGGGATTACCACTCTCCGGGCCGGTTTCAACCCAGTCAACGGAAACGGACAAGCCGCCCGTACGCGGTCTTCACAAGGCCCGACTTTCGGTCAAGGGGGTCCTACTGAAATAGTTCCCCACGATGTTCGACATCCCTAGACTCCCTGTGATGGGGGAACTTCGGGGGACAACTCAGTGGGGCATGGAGTGCCGGAACTCGTACTGGAATTGAATGGACGGACCTGGACGCTCGATGCGTCCAGGCCACACACCCTCGGACGTGATCCGCAGGGGGACATCGTGCTCGACGACGCCAGGGTCTCCTGGCGTCACGCCACGATCAGCTGGAGCGGCCGCAGTTGGGTCATCGAGGACCACGGCAGCACCAACGGCACATTCGTGCAGGGGCAGCGGATCCATCAGATGGAGATCGGCCCCGGCTCGGCCGTGCACCTCGGCAACGCTACCGACGGCCCGCGGCTGAGCCTGGGGGGCAACGCGTCCGCCGCCGCACCGCAGGCACAGCCCCAGCAGCAGCCGTACGCCGCCCAGGGCGCGCCCGCGGCCGGCTGGGCCCAACAGGCCCCGCAGGCGCAGCAAGGCGCGCCGGAGCAGGGCTGGCAGCAGCCGCAGCAGGGCGCGCACATTCCGCCGCAGCAAGGACCCGGTGGGGGCGCGGGGGCGCCGCCGGTCTACGGCGACCGCAGCCCTACCACGTTCCACCAGTTCTCGCTCGGCCGTGTGATGCGCATCGGCCGTGCCCTGGAGAACGAGCTGGTCGTCTCCGACCTGCAGGTCTCGCGCAACCACGCGGAGTTCCACGCGACGCCGGACGGCCGCTACGAGATCCGCGACCTCGGCTCGCACAACGGCACGTACGTCAACGGTATGCCGATCGCCAAGGGTGGCTCCGCGCTGCTCGGCCCGAACGACATCGTCGGCGTCGGCCACTCGACGTTCCGCCTGGTCGGCGACCGGCTGGAAGAGTTCGTCGACACCGGTGAGGTCTCGTTCTCGGCCCGCCATCTGACGGTGACGGTCGACGGCGGCAAGCAGATCCTCAAGGACGTCTCCTTCGGCGTCCCGGAGAAGTCGCTCGTCGCGGTCATCGGCCCGTCGGGCTCCGGCAAGTCGACGCTCCTGAAGGCGCTCACGGGCTACCGCCCCGCCAATCAGGGTGACGTCCTCTACGACAACCGGAACCTCTACAAGCAGTTCGCCGAGCTGCGTCAGCGCATCGGTCTGGTCCCGCAGGACGACATCCTGCACAAGGAGCTGACCGTCAAGAAGGCCCTCAAGTACGCGGCCAAACTGCGCTTCCCCGCGGACACCACGACGCAGGAGCGCGACGCCCGTATCGAGGAGGTGCTGCGCGAGCTCAAGCTCGACATCCACAAGGAGAAGAAGGTCACCTCCCTCTCCGGTGGCCAGCGCAAGCGCGTCTCGGTGGCCCTGGAGCTGCTGACCAAGCCGTCGCTGATCTTCCTGGACGAGCCGACCTCCGGCCTCGACCCGGGCATGGACCGCGACGTCATGCAGCTGCTGCGCGGCCTCGCCGACGACGGCCGCACGGTCCTCGTCGTCACGCACTCGGTGGCCGAGCTGGCCATCTGCGACAAGCTTCTGGTCATGGCGCCCGGCGGCTCGGTGGCCTATTTCGGTCCGCCCGAGGAGGCCCTGAACTTCTTCGGCTACGACACCTGGGCCGACGTCTTCTCCGCCTTCGAGAACTACCGCGACTACGACTGGGCGGGCCGCTGGAAGGGCTCGCAGCACTACCAGATGTACGCCGCGGACATCGACGCGGTCGCTCCGCAGTCCGTAGACATGCCGTCGGCCCAGTCGATGCGCCCGCCCAAGCCGCAGGGCTGGGGCTCGCAGCTCATGACCCTGATCCGCCGCTACACGTCGGTGATCGCGTCCGACAAGGGCTTCCTGGCGCTGACGGTGATCCTGCCGGCGGTGCTCGGCGCGGTGAGCCTGCTCATCGAGCCCGACAAGACGCTGCTGGTGAACAAGCAGCTGGGTCCGAACGGCCTGCCCATCCCGAACAGCACGGCCGCCACGGTGCTGCTGATCCTCGCGGTCGGCGCCTGCTTCGCGGGCGCGGCCAACTCGGTCCGTGAGCTGATCAAGGAACGGGTCATCTACGAGCGGGAGCGCGCGACCGGCCTGTCGCGCTCCGCGTATCTGATGTCCAAGGTGATCGTTCTCGGTGTGATCACCATGCTCCAGGGTGCGCTGGTCGGCGCGATCGGCTTCATGAGCCGGACGATTCCCGACAAGGGACTGATCCTCGGTGGCTCGGTCGCGATCGAGCTCTCGCTGCCGATCATGGCGCTGGGCTTCACGTCGATGATGTTCGGCCTGGTCATCTCCTCGCTGGTGAAGACCGCCGAGAAGACCATGCCGCTGCTGGTCATGTTCGCGATCATCCAGGTCGTCTTCACCGGCTGTCTGTTCCCCCTGGCCGGGGCCCTGGGCGTCAACGAGTTCTCGTATCTGATGCCGTCGCGCTGGGCGGTCGGCGCCGCCGGTACCACGCTCGACTTCAACAAGATCAACCCGCACAACACGACCGACTCGGACCCGCTCTGGGACCACGAGGCGCTGACCTGGGCACTGGACATGGCCGCGCTGTTCGCGCTGGCCGCTGTCTGCGCCTTCCTCGTGGCGCGCTTCCTGCGCCGCCACGAGCCCGAGGTCATGCGCAAGTAGCCGGACCGTTCAAGGAACACACGCGAAGGGCGGCTCCCCGTTGGGGGCCGCCCTTTTCGGCGTACTCGTCAGAGGTCCGCGCAAACCTCAGTACGCGCTGTTGACGTTGTCGATCGAGCCGTACTTGTCGGCCGCGTAGTTGGCGGCGGCGGTGATGTTGGCGACCGGGTTGTACTGGCTCTTGGCCGTGCCGGCGACGTGGTACGCGTCGAAGGTCGGCTTGATGACCTGCAGCAGACCGATGGACGGGACACCGTTGATCGCGTTGATGTCCCAGTTGTTGATGGCGTTCGGGTCGCCAGCGGACTCCCGGATGATGTTGCGGTGCAGGCCGTCGTACGTGCCCGGGATGCCGTGCTTCTTCATGATGTCCAGCGACTGGCGTATCCAGCCGTCCAGGTTGTTCGCGTAGGTCTTCGCGGCAGGCTTGACGGCGGCACGCTTGGCGGACCGGCTCGCGGCCTCCTTCGCCTTGCGGGCGTCCTCGGCCTTCTTCTTCGCGGCGGCCTCCGCGGCCTTCTTGGCGGCTGCGGCGTCGGCGGCCTTCTTCTTCGCGGCGGCGGCCTGGGCGTCGGCCAGCTGTCCGCTGAGACCGGCCGTGGCGGGCTTGAGCTGCTCGGCGGAGAAGGCGACCGGAGCGGCGGCGACCGAGTCGGCGCTGGCCTGCTGGGTGTTCCCCGGCACGAGCGAGAAAGCGAGGGCCGCGGCGCCCAGCGTGGCGACACCGGCGAGGGAGAGCTTGTGGGTCTTGGTCAGCGTGCGGCTATGACCAGGAGTGTTCTGCTGCTTGGGCATGGCTGATGGACCTCTTCGAATAGCGCGGAGGTCGCTCTCGGCCCGATGGGGACAAAGGTGTTTCCGGGACAAGCGCCGTGGGTAGGAACCCGCGCCGCCGAGCGACCGGTGGCCATTCTTAGCGGTCGCAATTTCCTGTGGCAAAGGTGTGACGTACGAAGCCGGGTAGTGGAGCCAGGAAGGGCAAATCGGGGCAGACTGACACGTCTGCCCCGCTCACCAGGAGTCCCTTTGTCTCCTAGGTCCCTTCGTACGTGATGTGCGCCCTATGTGCGGGCTCACACCGACCCCGGTCCGCTCTCACCGGCAGTTGCTGGCGCAATGCTCTGTGTGAGGAGCCTCCTCCGGGAGGATGAGGTGCACGTCGCCGAACTCGTGCCACAGGTAGCGCCCGCGCAGTGCCGCCTCGTACCCACGGTCGATCGCGGCCCGCCCCGCGACCGCCTCCAGCATCAGCAGATGCGAGGCCTCGGGCTCGTGCAGCCCGGTGAGCAGCCCGTCGACGACCCGCACCCCGCACTCCGGGGTCACCACGAGGTCGGTCCAGCCCTCGGCGGCCCGTACCACCCCGTCGGCACCGGTCGCCGACTCCACCGCCCGTACGGCCGTCGTCCCCACCGCGACGACCCTGCCGTCGCCGGCCCTGGCCGCGTTGATCAGCCGCGCCGAGGTCTCCGGCACCGCGAAGCGCTCCGGGTACGGCGGCTCGTGCGCCTCGGCCGAGGCGACCCCGGTGTGCAGCGTGACGGGCGCGAACTGCACGCCCCGGCTCACCAGCGCCGCCACCAGCCGCGCGGTGAAGGGCCGCGCCGCGCTCGGCATCTCCGCACTGCCCGCTCCGTCGGCGGCCGGCAGCGCGAACACCGTCTGGTACGCCGACAGCGGCTGGTCCCGCTCCGTATAGGAGTAGCGAATGGGCCTCCCGTGCCGGCCCAGGAGCCGCGGGACGTCGGCCTCCGGCCCCGGGACGTCGGCCTCCGGTACCCGTCCGCCCGGTTCCGACACCCGCCCCCACCACAGCCGCGGGCTCCGCCCCGTGAGGGGCTCCTCCAGGACGAGCAGTACGCCCCCGGGGAGACGCACCTCTGTCCCCGCGGGCCCACCCGCACGCGCGCGCGTGGTGCCCCTCCCGTCGGGATCCCGCACCTCCACGGCCCAGCGCCCGTCGTCCCCCCGCGTGGAGAAATGCACTACCACGCGCGCGTGCCCGATCCGCCCGTCCACCGCGGCGGCCAGCGTCGGTGACGTGTTCACGATGAGCAGGTCGCCGGCTCTCAGCAGACCCGGCAGCTCCGCGAACCCGTGATGCGACACTTCCGTACCGCGCGAGACGAGCAACCGCACCGCGTCACGGTCGAGCCCCTTGCCGCGCTGCTCGGCGGGCACCCGGGCCGACAGCTCCTCCGGCACCCGAAGGGCCGTCGTCATCGCTGCTCCAGCAGCGCCGACGCCCCGAAACGCCCGCTGGCCGGACGCTGGTCGATCAGCCGCAGAAAGGCAGGCACGACACGGGCCGGCTCCGGCCGTGGATCCTCGTCGTCCGGCACGGCCGCCGCATACAGATCGGTGCCCATGTCGCCCGGGTCGACCGCCCAGACCCGCAGCCCGGGCTCCTCCTCCCCGAGCACCGCCGACAGATGGTCCAGCGCCGCCTTCGAGGCCCCGTAGCCGCCCCAGGTCTCGTACGCCTCGGCCGCCGCGTCCGAGCTGACATCGATCACCGCGCCCGCGGGGGACTCCCGCAGCAGCGGCAGCGCCTCCTGGACCAGACCGAGCGGCGCGACCACGTTGACCTCCAGGGCCCGCCGCAGCCCGTCCAGGGCCAGCGCGTCGAGACGTACGAGCGGTTCGGCGCCCAGTGCGCTCGCGTTGTTCACCAGGAGATCGATGCCACCGAGCTCCCGCGCCGCCGCCACCAGACCGGCCCGATGAGCACCGTCCGTGACATCCCCCGGCAATGCCTCCACCCGTGTCCCGTACTTGGCGAGGGCGGCGGCCGTCTCCTGGAGGACTCCCGCCGTTCTGGCGTCGAGCACCAGATCCCAGCCGCGCTCCGCCAGGGCCTTGGCGAGCGCGCGGCCCAGCCCCTTCGAAGCCCCCGTGATGATCGCTACCGGCATGACGTCCGTCCCCTCGTCCCATGGCCGCCGCTCCCGGCGACTGCCTCCAACGTAGGAACCGGACCGCCCCCGCCGCCTCGTGCGCGGGCCGCAATGCGAAGGGGCCCTTCGCCCTAGGCCCAGCGGCCTAGAGAGGGGCGCCACAGGTCGGATACGCGCTGTCACACCCCGCCGGTACCGTGAGGTCATGAGCAAAGGACCCCGGTCGGGCCTGTCCGCGGTGAGCACCGCGCTGCTGGCCATGAGCCGCCACCTGGAGGTGCGCGACGTCCTCAAGACGATCGTCGCCTCGGCCCGCGAACTGCTCGACGCGGAGTACGCGGCTCTGGGGGTCCCGGACGACCACGGCGGCTTCGCCCAGTTCGTCGTCGACGGCGTCAGCGACGCCCAGTGGAAGGCCATCGGCCCGCTCCCGCGCCAGCACGGCATCCTCGCCGCGATGCTGCACGAGGCCCGCCCCGAGCGCCTCGCCGACGTGCGCGAGGACCCCCGCTTCGAGGGCTGGCCCTCCGCCCACCCCGACATGTCCGACTTCCTGGGCCTGCCCATCCGAGACGGCGACGAGGTCATGGGCGCCCTGTTCCTGGCGAACAAGCTGCGTCCTGCGGAGGGAAGCCCTTCACACTCCCAGGGCGGCAAGCCGGAAGGCGGTTGCGGCTTCACCAAGGACGACGAGGAACTGCTGACCATCCTCGCCCAGCACGCCGCGATCGCCCTCACGAACGCCCGGCTGTACGAGCGCAGCCGCGAGCTCACCATCGCCGAGGAGCGCTCCCGCCTCGCCCACGAACTGCACGACGCCGTCAGCCAGAAGCTGTTCTCCCTGCGCCTCACCGCCCAGGCCGCCGCCGCCCTGGTCGACCGCGACCCGGCCCGCGCCAAGGGCGAACTCCAGCAGGTGGCCGCCCTCGCCGCCGAGGCAGCCGACGAACTGCGCGCGGCCGTCGTCGAGTTGCGGCCCGCGGCACTCGACGAGGACGGACTGGTCGCCACACTGCGCACCCAGATACAGGTCCTCGACCGCGCCCACTCCGCGCGCGTGACCTTCGACAGCTGCGGTGTCCGCGCACTGCCCGCGGCCCAGGAGGAGGCCATGCTGCGCGTCGCCCAGGAGGCGCTGCACAACGCGCTGCGGCACTCCGGCGGCGCCCGCGTCGACGTCACCCTGGAGCGGCACGGACCTGGCGCCGTCCTGCGCGTCACCGACGACGGCAGCGGATTCGAACCCAGGGCAACGCGCCGCGCGGGCCGCCACCTGGGCCTGGTGTCCATGCGCGACCGGACCAGCGGCGTCGGAGGCACGCTCACCGTGGAATCGGCGCCCGGAAAGGGCACCACGATCGAAATGGAGGTCCCTGGTGGCTGACGCAATCAAGGTGCTGCTCGTCGACGACCACCAAGTGGTCCGCCGGGGCCTGCGCACCTTCCTCGAAGTACAGGACGACATCGAGGTCGTGGGAGAGGCGTCCGACGGCGCCGAAGGAGTCGCCCGCGCCGAGGAGTTGAAGCCCGACGTCGTCCTCATGGACGTCAAGATGCCGGGCATGGACGGCGTGGAGGCCCTGCGCAAGCTCCGCGGACTCGACAACCCCGCGCGCGTGCTCATCGTCACCAGCTTCACCGAGCAGCGCACGGTGATCCCGGCCCTGCGCGCGGGCGCCGCCGGTTACGTCTACAAGGACGTGGACCCCGACGCCCTCGCCGGAGCCATCCGCTCGGTCCACGCCGGACACATCCTGCTCCAGCCCGAGGTGGCCGGCGCGCTGCTGTCCCAGGAGGAGACCAACTACGGACAGGGGAGAGGCAGTTCACTCACCGAACGGGAGCGCGAGGTGCTCGGCCTGATCGCCGACGGCCGCTCCAACCGTGAGATCGCCCGCGCCCTCGTCCTCTCCGAGAAGACCGTCAAGACGCACGTCTCGAACATCCTGATGAAACTCGACCTCGCCGACCGAACGCAGGCCGCGCTGTGGGCCGTACGTCATGGTGTGGCCGACGGATGACCTGCTGATCCGCGGATCGGTGGCCTTCCGGAGAGGACTACGGACGGCAACACGGAGGGTCCCGTTCCGGACTGAGATTCATACCGTCGTGGGAATGTCCCCCGGATGGCGCATCCTTCCGGGATCTCCGCCGTTCTCCAGTGCGTGCTGCGGCGCTTTGCCGCAGTGGTTCACAAGGAGAGGGCTCAAGAAGTGAAGAACCTGAAGAAGGCCGCAGCCGTCACGATGGTGGCCGGTGGCCTGGTTGCCGCCGGTGCCGGTTTCGCCTCCGCCACCGATGGTGCGCACGCGGGCGGCAAGGCCGTTGGCTCGCCGGGCGTCGCCTCGGGCAACCTCGTCCAGGTCCCCGTCGCCATCCCGGTGAACGCGGTCGGCAACACCGTGAACGTTGTCGGCATCCTGAACCCGGCGTTCGGCAACGACGGCTTCAACGGCTGACGTTCGCACCTCGGGTCACCACTGACCACCGGCCTTCCAGGCAAGCCTGGGGGGCCGGTCCGGTTTCCGGCCCACCAATACCTGCGAGCCGCCGGTGGCCGAGCGCGCAGTTCCCCGCGCCCCTAAAGAACGGGCCCGTTCTTTAGGGGCGCGGGGAACTGCGCGACCAGCACACGACTCACCCGCAGCCGCCAAGCCCCCTCCCCACAGAGTCAGCGGGCGCAGCTCAGCGCGCCCCCCGCTCCCGCTCCTCCACAAACGCGTTGAACGCAGCCACCTGAGCCCTCCGAGCCGTCCGCTCGACCGGCCGCAACGCCTCGGAGCGCGCGGCCATCTCGGACGCGCTCACAGCCCCGCCGTGCCCGTTCTCGGAGGCGACGGAGATGAGCAGCCCGACCCGCTGGGCCAGCTCCAACACCCGTACCGCACGCGGCGGATACCCGGGTGCGAGCACCTCACGCCCCCGCTCGGCCCGAGCCCGGTACGCGTCGATCGCCGCCTCGGCGACCGGACCCGACCCGGCGACATCGAGCCGCGACAACATCTCCGTGGCATCGCGCAGCGCCTCCGCGAGCTCCCGCTCCGCCTCGCCGAGGGACGGCACATCGGCCGGCGGCGCCTCCCGCACGGGCAGACAGTGCCAGAGGACCTCCACGTGGACATCGCCGTCGGGCCCGGCCTCGTACACCTCGGGTACGAGCCCCAGCGCGGCCCCGTGACAGACCACCGCCTCCTCGGCATCGAGGGCGCGGGCGTTGAAGTCGGGCGGCCCGCTCAGCCCGAGCGGATGCCCGGGCGCGGGCAGCGCGACCCGCAGACCGGTCACCCCGAGCGCGCGCAGCCGCCCGAGGGCGAGGGTGAGCCCGACGGGCGCGGTCTCACCGGGCAGCCCCTCGACCCGGTGTACCGCGTCCTCGCCGACGATGGCGACGACCGCGTCGTCCGGAGAGGCAAAACCGGCCAACAGGGCATTTCCCCATGCTGCCAGCCGTCCTGAGCGTGGTTCCGAATGCATGGCTCCCACCCTAAGGACCGGCCGATGGATTGGACGGGTCGACCGGTGGCGTAGGTTTTCCCTGGGGGCTGCGTCCACAGACGTCAGCGACGGCCGAGACTGCAATGGGAGACAGCGCGCTCATGAGCGATGTTCTGGAGCTTGAGGACGTATCCGTGGTCCGAGAGGGCCGGGCTCTGGTGGACCAGGTCTCCTGGTCGGTCAAGGAGGGCGAGCGCTGGGTCATCCTCGGTCCCAACGGCGCCGGAAAAACGACCCTTCTGAACCTCGCCTCCAGCTACCTCTACCCCAGCCAGGGCACCGCCACCATCCTCGGCGAGACCCTCGGCAAGGTCGACGTCTTCGAGCTGCGCCCGCGCATCGGCATGGCCGGCATCGCCATGGCGGAGAAGCTCCCCAAGCGCCAGACCGTCCTGCAGACGGTCCTGACCGCCGCCTACGGCATGACGGCCGGCTGGCACGAGGACTACGAGGACGTCGACGAGCAGCGCGCCCGCGCCTTCCTCGACCGCCTCGGCATGACCGAGTTCGTCGACCGCAGGTTCGGCACGCTCTCCGAGGGCGAGCGCAAGCGCACCCTCATCGCCCGCGCGCTGATGACCGACCCCGAGCTCCTCCTCCTCGACGAGCCCGCCGCCGGTCTCGACCTCGGTGGCCGCGAGGACCTCGTACGCCGCCTCGGCCGCCTCGCCCGCGACCCGATCGCCCCCTCCATGCTCATGGTCACGCACCACGTCGAGGAGATCGCCCCCGGCTTCACCCACGTCCTGATGATCCGTCAGGGCAAGGTGCTCGCCGCCGGCCCGCTGGAGCTCGAACTCACCTCGCGCAACCTGTCGTTGTGCTTCGGCCTCCCGCTCGTCGTGGAACAGGTCGGTGAGCGCTGGACCGCGCAGGGCCTGCCCATGTCCTGACCCCAGGAACACCTGCCCCAACTTGATCGGCGCCCTGTCGGGGACAGGACCCGCGGACCTACCATGACCACGTGGACGACATCGACGCATGGGTGTGGTGGCTGATCGGCGCGGTCGGGCTCGGAATCCCGCTCGTCGTGACCGCGATGCCGGAGTTCGGAATGCTCGCCGTCGGCGCCGTCGCGGGCGCCGTGACCGCGGGGCTCGGAGGCGGTGTGGTCCTCCAAGTGGTGGTCTTCGCCGTCGTCTCGGTCGCGCTCATCGCGGTCGTACGCCCAGTCGCCACCCGACATCGCTCCCAGCGGCCCCAACTCGCCACAGGCATCGACGCCTTGAGGGGCAAGCAGGCCGTCGTCCTGGAGAGAGTCGACGGTTCGGGTGGCCGGATCAAGCTCGCCGGAGAGGTCTGGTCCGCGCGCGCCCTCGACACCGGACGCGCCTACGAAGTAGGCCAAGAGGTGGACGTCGTGGAGATCGAAGGGGCCACGGCCATCGTCATGTGACTCCGTGGCGTCCAGTGAACGGAACGTCGCACGTGGCGAGTTGTGGTCTGACACACTCGTCCAGCAAGATCTTCGACAATCACAAGATCTTCCGGAAGCACCTAGGCGGAGAAGGGTACGGGGACCACGATGGAACCGATCATCATCGTCCTGATCATTCTGGTGGTGTTGGTCTTCATCGCATTGATCAAGACCATCCAGGTGATCCCACAGGCCAGCGCGGCCATCGTCGAGCGGTTCGGCCGCTACACGCGCACGCTCAACGCCGGCCTCAACATCGTCGTCCCGTTCATCGACTCGATCCGCAACCGCATCGACCTCCGTGAACAGGTCGTTCCGTTCCCGCCCCAGCCGGTGATCACCCAGGACAACCTGGTCGTGAACATCGACACCGTCATCTACTACCAGGTGACCGACGCCCGCGCCGCCACCTACGAGGTCGCCAGCTACATCCAGGCGATCGAGCAGCTCACCGTCACCACGCTCCGCAACATCATCGGTGGCATGGACCTGGAGCGGACCCTGACCTCCCGCGAGGAGATCAACGCGGCCCTGCGCGGCGTCCTCGACGAGGCCACCGGCAAGTGGGGCATCCGCGTCAACCGCGTCGAGCTCAAGGCCATCGAGCCGCCCACCTCCATCCAGGACTCGATGGAGAAGCAGATGCGCGCCGACCGTGACAAGCGCGCCGCGATCCTCACCGCCGAAGGTATCCGCCAGTCGCAGATCCTCACCGCCGAGGGCGAGAAGCAGTCCGCGATCCTGCGCGCCGAAGGTGAGGCAAGGGCCGCCGCACTGCGCGCCGAGGGCGAGGCCCAGGCCATCCGTACGGTCTTCGAGTCCATCCACGCCGGAGACGCGGACCAGAAGCTCCTCGCCTACCAGTACCTCCAGATGCTCCCGAAGATCGCCGAAGGCGACGCCAACAAGCTCTGGATCGTCCCCAGCGAGATCGGCGACGCCCTCAAGGGCCTCAGCGGCGCCATGGGCAACTTCGGCCCGATGGGCGGCATGGGCGGAGGCGGCGGCCAGGGCAACGCCCCCACAGAACGCCGAGAAAAGCCGTCGGTCACCGACTGACCAGCACACAAGAGGGGGCTCGCGTCACAGGACGCGAGCCCCCATTCTTGTTCCGGGCCGCGGGAGCAGCCAGTCTTCCTTGAGGCGCGAGGAACGGCCTGCTGGGGCGCGGGGAACGGCGCATCCTTTAGGGGCGCGGAGAACTGCGCAATCTTTTAAGGGGCGCGGGGAACTGCGCACCGAGCCACGACCCACCCGCACCCACCAACGAACCCGCACACCCCGGCCAGAGCGAAGCGCCTACGCCGCCGGCTGCGCAAGCCACTCCGGCAAAGCCTCAAGATCATCGCGCCCCAGCGCGAGCAACATCGCATCGGCAGGCGTCGGCTCGAACGGCTGCCGCAACAGCGGCATCCCCGCCTGATCCGGCGTCCGCGCAGCCTTGCGATGGTTGTCCTCCGCGCACGAGGCAACCGTGTTCAGCCAGGAGTCCTGACCACCCTGCGCCCGAGGCACGACGTGGTCCACGGTCGTCGCCCGACGACCGCAGTAGGCGCACCTGTGCCGGTCACGTACCAGCACACCCCGCCTCGACCACGGCGCTTGTCTTCGGAACGGCACCCGGACATAGCGGCACAGCCTGATCACCCGGGGCGCCGGTATATCGAGCGCGGCTCCGCGCATACGCAGTTCGGGGTGGGCCTGCTCGACAACGGCCTTGTCCTGCAGCACCAGAACGACGGCTCGGTTCAACGTCACCGTCGACAGCGGCTCAAAGCTCGCATTCAGCACCAGCGTGTCCCGCATCAAGCCCACCTCCCATGCGCACCGGCCCACCGCCTGGCGGGCTTGGATCAACTCTGGCCGGGCACGCCGAGATGGACAACGCAATAAAAAATGCCCGCCCCTGATCAATTCCATGACCAGGGGCGGGCAAACGTTCAGTGAACGCTCAGCTGTCCGCGGGAGCCGCGTACTCGGCGATGACCTGCGCCCTCGCCAGCGTGTGGAACCGGAGATTGAAGCCCACGACAGCCGGGGAGGCGTCCGAGTCGGGACCGAGCTTCTCCTGGTCCACCGCGTACACCGTGAACACATACCGGTGCGCCGGGTCCCCGGCAGGCGGCGCGGCGCCGCCGAAGTCCTTCGACCCGTAGTCGTTGCGCGCCTGCACGGCGCCCTCGGGCAGGCCCTCGAACTTCCCCGTGCCCGCGCCCGTCGGCAGTTCCGCCACCGAGGCCGGAATGTCGAACACGACCCAGTGCCAGAAGCCGCTCCCCGTGGGGGCGTCCGGGTCGAAGCACGTCACGGCGAAACTCTTGGTCTCCGGCGGGAAGCCTTCCCAGCGCAGCTGCGGCGAAATGTTCCCGGCCGCGTAGACCTGAGCGTCCTTCAGCGTCGCGCCCGGCTCGACGTCCTCACTCGTGACCGTGAAGGACGGCACGACGGGATGGAAGTCGTGGGGAAGCGGCGGCCTCTTGGGCTCGGTCACCTCGGCACCTCCTGATCGGTTCCTGATCCTTGGAAACTCTCGCCCCGAGCCTAGAACCAGTTCCGCTTGCTACCGACCTCGGACAGCCACTGGTTGAGATACGCGGTCCAGTCGGTCCCCTGGAAGTCGTTGAGCCCCACCTTGAAGGAGCGGAACGTGTCGCTGCCCTCACTGAAGAGACCCGGCTTCTTGTCCATCTCCAGTACGACGTCCATCTCACGGTCGTCCGCGACGAAGCTGAGTTCGACCTGGTTGAGACCGCGGTACTGCTGCGGCGGGAAGAACTCGATCTCCTGGTAGAACGGCAGCTTCTGCCGCGTACCCCGGATGTGGCCGCGCTCCAGGTCCGCGTTCTTGAAGCGGAAGCCCAGCTGGATGAACGCGTCCAGCAGCGCCTGCTGCGCCGGCAGCGGGTGCACGCTGATCGGGTCCAGGTCGCCGGAGTCCACCGCGCGCGCGATCTCCAGCTCCGTGGTCACACCGACGTTCATCCCGCGCAGCGGCTGCCCGGAGATGGTCGTGATCGGCGTCTCCCACGGGATCTCGAGCCCGAACGGCACCGCGTGCACCCCGCCCGCCTGCAGCTCGAAGGCACCGCCGAGCCGCAGCTTCGTGAACTCGACGTCCTGCTTGTACTCCTGGTCGTCATGGCCCTCGACCTCGACCCGGGCCTGGAGACCGACCGACAGACCCTCGATCGCCTGGTTCACGGACCCGCCCTGGATCCGCACCTCACCCTGGACGACGCCGCCGGGTACGACGTTGACCTCGGTCAGCACCGTCTCGACCGAAGCCCCACCGGCCCCCAGGCTCGCGAGCAGCCGCTTGAACCCCATGTCTTTTCCTCCTCGGGCAACGCCCCGTTGTTGTTCTGTCCGGATCAGATCCTTGATCCATACAAACGCGATCCAGCCGTGTCCGGTTCCGCGCACTCACCCTGGCAAGACGCACGCTCCCTGACCACCCCGTACGCAGTCACACCTCTGTACTACGCTCGTACGCCATGATCGCGGCCCCTGACCGTACGCCCCTCACCCGGGAGTTCTTCGACCGACCCGTACTGGAGGTCGCCCCAGACCTCCTGGGACGCGTACTTGTGCGCACCACCCCGGAAGGTCCGATCGAACTCCGCCTCACGGAGGTCGAGGCGTACGACGGTCCGAACGATCCCGGCTCCCACGCCTACCGCGGCCCCACCGCCCGCAACGGCGTGATGTTCGGTCCGCCCGGGTACGTCTACGTCTACTTCACCTACGGCATGTGGCACTGCATGAACCTGGTGTGCGGCCCGGAGGGCAGGGCGAGCGCGGTCCTGCTCCGCGCCGGCGAGATCACCGAAGGCGCCGAGCTGGCTCGCAAACGTCGACTTTCGGCCCGAAACGACAGAGAACTGGCCAAAGGCCCGGCCCGCCTGGCCACGGCCCTGGGGATCGACCGGGCCCTCGACGGTACGGACGCATGCGCCACGGAGGGTTCACCCCTGGGCCTCCTCACGGGCACCCCGGTGCCTTCCGACCAGGTACGCAATGGTCCACGCACCGGCGTGTCCGGCGACGGAGGCGTCCACCCGTGGCGCTTCTGGGCCGACAACGACCCGACGGTGAGCCCGTATCGGGCCCACACCCCCCGCCGTCGCCGAACTTGACTCTCCCCTGGGGGGTCCGTAATGTAGCCCGAGCCGCTGAACCGGGTACGGCGTTCAGTCAGCAGTCGGAAGCGGCCAACCCACTACCTACGACTTCCTCTGAGTGAGGGCGAATTCGGCGTGCCTGCATGCCTGAATTCAAGCTTGCGGAACTCGATTATGAGTTGCTGAAGGGATCGGCTAACGTAGTGAATGTCGAAAGGCCGCGAGGCCAAAAGGCAAATCCCACCGACTGGGAATCACGGCCCGAAAGGGTCTGATAGAGTCGGAAACGCAAGACCGAAGGGAAGCCCGGAGGAAAGCCCGAGAGGGTGAGTACAAAGGAAGCGTCCGTTCCTTGAGAACTCAACAGCGTGCCAAAAATCAACGCCAGATATGTTGATACCCCGTCTCCGGCCATCATGGCTGGGACGAGGTTCCTTTGAAAAAGTCCTGCCGGGCATTGTTCCGGTAGGCGCACAGCGAGGACGCTGTGAACAGTCGGGCTTATTCCGCTCGACTGTTCCGCTCTCGTGGTGTCATCCCGATTACGGGAATACATTCACGGAGAGTTTGATCCTGGCTCAGGACGAACGCTGGCGGCGTGCTTAACACATGCAAGTCGAACGATGAAGCCCTTCGGGGTGGATTAGTGGCGAACGGGTGAGTAACACGTGGGCAATCTGCCCTTCACTCTGGGACAAGCCCTGGAAACGGGGTCTAATACCGGATAACACTCGCCGAGGCATCTCGGTGGGTT
>NZ_LIQZ01000225.1 GCF_001418655.1 Streptomyces phaeochromogenes
CGCCCGACAAGGCCGAGATCCGGCTCACGATGACCGGCGACGACCTGGTCGCGATGGTCGACGGCGAGCTGAACTTCGCGAAGGCCTGGGGCTCGGGCCGGGTCAAGCTCGAAGCGGGCCTGCGCGACCTGCTCCGGCTCAGAAAGCTCCTCTGAAAGCTGCTCCGAGACCCCCTCTGAGACCTGCTCTGAAAGCTCCTCCGGCCCTGCCCGGCCGCTCCTCGGCGGTCCCGCGGGAGCACTAGCTCTTCGCGACACCGACAGGCGCGGCGGCGGTCGTACGTGCCTTCCGCGCCGCCGGCACCACCAGCGGCGTACCCGTCTCCGGGTCGTCGATGACCTGGCAGCGCAGCCCGAAGACCTCCTCGACCAGCTCGGCCGTGACGATGTCGGCCGGGGCGCCCTCGGCGATCACCGAGCCCTCGCGCAGGGCTATCAGGTGGGTGGCGTACCGGGCCGCGTGGTTGAGGTCGTGCAGTACGGCGACCAGGGTGCGGCCCTGCTCCTCGTGGAGCTCCGCGCACAGGTCGAGCACGTCGATCTGGTGCTGGATGTCGAGAAAGGTGGTCGGCTCGTCGAGCAGCAGCAACGGGGTCTGCTGGGCGAGCGCCATCGCGATCCACACGCGCTGGCGCTGGCCTCCGGAGAGCTCGTCGACGTACCGGTCGGCCAGTTCGGCGACGCCGGTGGAGGTCATGGACTCGCGCACGATCCGCTCGTCCTCGGTCGACCACTGGCGCAGCAGCCCCTGGTGCGGGTAGCGCCCGCGCCCCACGAGGTCGCCGACGGTGATCCCGTCGGGCGCGATCGACGACTGCGGCAGCAGCCCGAGCGTCCTGGCGACCTTCTTGGCGGGCATCGACTGGATGACCTGCCCGTCGAGCAGCACGCGGCCCTGGTTCGGCTTCAACATGCGGGACAGGGCGCGCAGCAGCGTGGACTTGCCGCAGGCGTTCGGGCCGACGATCACCGTGAACGAGTTGTCCGGTATCTCGACCGACAGCTGCTCGGCGATGACGCGCTGGTCGTAGGCGAGGGTGACGTTCTCGGCGGACAGGCGGTTCACAGTGCTCCTTCGGGTGTTCGTGCGCGGCCCGCCATCGGAGCCCGTACTCGTCGTGTTCGTGTTGCTCGCCTTGCCTGCGGCGGCCGTACTCGTCGTGCGGTCGGCGTTCATATCCGGCCCGCCTTCCGCTCGGTGACCAGGAGCCACAGCAGATAGACGCCGCCGAGCACTCCGGTCACGACGCCGACGGGCAGTTGGTCGGCGCCGAAGGCCCGCTGCGAGGCCCAGTCCGCGACGACCAGCAGGGTGGCGCCCATGCACATGGCGGGCACCAGGTTGGGTCCCGGCGAGCGGGTGAGGCGCCGCGCGAGCTGCGGCGCGGTGAGCGCGACGAAGCCGACCGGGCCCGCGGCGGCGGTGGCCGCCGCGGTGAGCAGCACGGCGGCCACCAACAGCAGCAGCCGCGTCCGCTCGACCCGCACCCCGAGCGCGTACGCCACGTCGTCGCCCATCTCCAGCATCCGCAGCCCGCGCGCGTTGCCGAGGACCAGCGGTACGAGGACGGCGCACAGGCCGAGCAGCGGCCAGACCTGGTCCCAGTCACGGCCGTTGAGCGAGCCGGTCATCCAGACGACGGCCCGGGCCGCGTCGACGAGGTCGGCCTTGGTGATCAGATAGCCGTTGACGGCCGTGACGATCGCGGAGACACCGATACCGACCAGAACCAGCCGGTATCCGTGCACACCCCGCTTCCAGGCGAGCACATAGATGGCGAGCCCTGTCACCAGACCGCCGACCAGCGCTCCGACGGCGACCTGAGTGGCGCTCCCCGAGAACAGCACGATCATCACGAGCGCGCCGGCCGTCGAGCCCTGCCCGAGGCCGAGCACGTCCGGACTGCCCAGCGGATTACGGGAGATGGTCTGGAAGAGCGCACCGCCGAGCCCGAGCGAGGCCCCCACCAGGAGCCCGACCAGGACCCGCGGCAGACGCAGCTCGTTGACGATGAACTCCTGGCCCGCGTCGCCGTTGCCGAGCAACGTCCTGATGACGTCGGCGGCCGGTATCGGGAAGTCGCCGGTGCCGATGAGCACGACACTCGCGGCGAGCGCGGCCACGAGCAGCAGCACGACGACCGTGAACGCGCGGACATCGAAACGGACCGACATGCCACCGCCGGTACGCACGGTCCGAGCCCGAAAGGCCCGGACGGGACCTCCCTGATCGTGCCCGGCCCGATCGAGCACTGCCTGATCGAGCACTGCCTGATCGAGCCCGGTCTGCTCGCGTTCTGCTTCTGCCTGGTCGTGTTCTGCCCGGTCGTGTCCGGCCTGATCGCGTGGGGGCTTCACAGCTGCGCCGTCCTCCGCCGTCGTACGAGAAAGATGAAGACCGGCCCGCCGAGGATCGCGGTGACGATGCCGACCTGGAGCTCCGCGGGCCGGGCGACCATCCGGCCGAGGACATCGGCGCCCAGCAGCAGCACCGGCGACAGCACGGTGGCGTACGGCAGGATCCAGCGCAGGTCGGGCCCGGTGAAGGACCGTACGACGTGCGGAACCATCAGTCCGACGAAGACGATCGGCCCGCAGGCGGCGGTCGCGGCCCCGCAGAGCACGGTCGCGGCGGCCATGGACAGACCGCGGGTGCGGTTCAGATGCGCCCCGAGCGCGCGGGCGGTGTCGTCGCCCATGGCCATGGCGTTCAGCGGCCGGGCGAGCGCCAGCGCGAGAACCGTGCCGACCGCGAGGAACGGCAGCACCTGCTCGATGGTCGTGTTCGTGGCCGAGGCCAGTGAACCGACCGTCCAGAAACGCATCTTGCTGAGCGCGGCCTCGTCGGTGATCATCACGGCCTGCAGATAGCCGTAGAGCGCGGCACTGATCGCGGTGCCGGCCAGCGCGAGCCGCACCGGCGTGGCACCCCGGCTGCCGCCGAGGAAGTACACGAGCGCCCCGACGACGGCCGCGCCCGCGAAGGCGAACCACACATAGCCGCTCAGCGAGGTGACGCCGAAGAAGGTGATGGCCGTGACGACCGCGGCGGACGCGCCGGCGTTGATGCCGAGCAGCCCCGGGTCGGCGAGCGGGTTGCGGGTCAGCGCCTGGAGGACCGCCCCGGAGAGGCCGAGCGCGGCGCCGACGAGCAGCCCGAGGACCGTACGCGACAGCCGCTCGCCCACCACGACGTCGCCGTACGTCCCCGAGTCCTCGAACAGGCCGTGCCAGACCTGCTCCAGCGACAGCTCTTTTGCGCCGATCGCGATGCTCGCCAGCGCGACGAGCACCAGCACGGCGAGGGACACGAAGAGCCCAGCGGCCCGTATCGCCCGGCGGGTTGGGGGCGCGGGGGCGGTCTCCGCGCTCGGTTCGGGGGGACTGTCGACCAACACCCGGTTAGGTTAGCCTACCCTCGCTCCGAGCCACGATCCCCGTACGCGGTGACCTGCGCAACCACCCCTTCCGAGGCCGCGCTCCGGGCCCCGCCGAAGAGCCTGCCTGAGAAGCCCGGGGAATCTGCCGGGCCCGCGCTCAGAGCCCCAGCCGCGCCAGCGCCTTGCCCCCGTCCAGCTCACACGCCCCGTCCCCGGCAGCCGTCCAGGCGGCGGCACACAGCGCCCGCAGCCCGTCCATCGCCTCGCCCGCACCCTCCAGTTCCAGCCGCTCGCTGCCGGCCGTCGCCGTCCAGCCACCACAGCGGAACCCTTCGCCCGTCTCGACGACCTCCGGCTGCCCGGTCAGCATGCCCCGCAGATCGGCGTCGACGTACGTCGGCCTGTGCTGCGGCGGCGCGGCAAGGAGCAGTGCCCCGTCGGTCACACCCGTCAGCACCAGCAGCGAGTCCACCTCGCCGTTGAACGCCCCCTCGATGTCCGTGTCGAGCCGGTCCCCGACGACCAACGGCCGCTCGGCCCCGGTCCGCAGGATCGTCTCGCGGTGCATCGGCGGCAACGGCTTGCCCGCCACCTGCGGCTCGGCGCCGGTCGCGATGCGCACGACCTCCACGGCCGCGCCGTTGCCAGGGGCGATACCGCGCGCGCTGGGGATCGTCAGATCGGTGTTGGACGCGAACCACGGCACCCCGCGCGCGATGGCGTAGCAGGCCTCCGCGAAGCGGCCCCACGGCAGATCGGGCCCGCCGTACCCCTGCACGACCGCCACCGGCTCGTCCTCGGCCGACTCGACCGGTTCGAGCCCACGTTCGCGCAGCGCGACCCGCAGCCCCTCCCCGCCGATCACCAGCACCCGCGCCCCCTGGGGCACCTGCTCGCTGATCAGCCGGGCCACCGCCTGCGCCGAGGTGATGACGTCCGACTCCTCTGTCGGTATCCCCAGCTCCGTGAGGTGCGCGGCGACGGTGTCGGGCGTCCGCAGCGCGTTGTTCGTCACATACGCGAGACGCATTCCGCCCGCGCGGGCCGTGCCGAGCGAGTCGACCGCGTACGCGATCGCGTTCCCGCCCGCGTACACCACCCCGTCCAGGTCGAGCAGTGCCGTGTCGTACGCCTCGCTCAGGGCCCGGTCACTGCCCTCGGGGCGCGTCCTCACGGTCTGGCTCATTACGCATCGCTCCTCGTTCGATCCCTTTCCCCCGATCATCCCGCATGGCACTGACACACTTACGATGCACCAATGAACACTGCAGGTCCCGCGGACGTACCGGCACGCATGGGCCTTGATCTGACCCCGTTCCGGGGTCTGCGCTACGACCCCGACCGGGTCGGCAGCCTCTCCGCCGTCACGTCCCCGCCGTACGACGTGGTCGTACGGCCGGACGGTCTCCACCATCTCGAATCGGCGGACCCGCACAACATCGTCCGGCTGATCCTCCCCCAGGCCACCACGCCCAGCGTCCGCAACGAGCAGGCGGCGGACACCCTGCACCGCTGGCTGTCCGAGGGCGTCCTGACCACGGACTCCGTGCCGGGCCTGTACGTCTACGAACAACGCCACGGCGACGGCATGCTGCAGCGGGGCGTCATCGGCGCCCTGCGTCTGTCGGAGGCGTCGGACGGCGTGGTCCTGCCCCACGAGGACGTCATGCCGCACGTCGTCGCGGACCGCGCCGCCCTGATGCGCGCCACCTCCGCGAACCTCGAACCCCTGCTGCTGACCTACCGCGGCAACGGCTCCGACTCCGGCACGACCGCCGTCGTGGAGCGCGCCGCCGAGCGCCCTCCCCTGTTGTCCACGACCACGGAGGACGGCTTCAGCCACCGCCTGTGGGCCGTGACCGACCCGGCGGACCTGGCCGAGATCCGGACAGACCTGGCCCACCGCCAGGCCCTCATCGCCGACGGCCACCACCGCTGGGCGACGTACCTGCGTCTACGCGCGGAGCATCCCTCCCCCAGCCCTTGGGACTTCGGCCTGGTACTCCTCGTCGACACCGCCCGCTACCCACTGCGCGTCCGCGCGATCCACCGCCTCCTGCACCGCCTCCCGGTGGCCGACGCCCTGGCGGCCCTCGGCGACGACTTCCGCGTACGCCATGTCGACGGCCCACTCTCCCGTGCCCTGGAGGCCCTCTCCGTAGCGGCCACCGAGGGAAACGCATACCTCCTTGCGGGCGACGGCACCTTCCACCTCGTCGACCGCCCGTCCCAGGACCTGCTCGCCCGTACGATCCCGGCGGACCGCCCCGAGACCTGGCGCACCCTCGACGCGACGGTCCTGCACGCCACGCTCCTCGACCACGTCTGGCAGATACCCGACGTCCCGGAGCACATCGCCTACATCCACGACACCGCCGCCACGGTCGACAAGGCGGAACGCGACGGCGGCACGGCCGTCCTGATGCACCCGGTCCACGAGGAGGTCGTACGCGACCTCGCAAGCCAGGGCGTCACCATGCCCCGCAAGTCGACGTCATTCGGCCCGAAGCCGGCATCGGGCCTGGTGCTGCGCACCCTGTTCCCCTGAAAACACAAATGGGCGGGACCCCCAAAGGGATCCCGCCCATCTACATCTACTCGTACGACTCCTGCGGAGCTGTCAGCTCTTGAGGTCGCCCTCGTCGCCGTCCATGTCGTCCACGTCGTCCACGTCGTCGACGTTGTCCTCGGCCGGCTCAGGCTCCGTCTCCGCCTCCGGCACCGACTTCGCCTCCGGAGCCTCGGAGTTCACGACCTCGACATCCCCGTCGCTCTCGCTCTCGCTGTCGTGGTCGCTGTCACCGTCGTCCTCGACGAGGGCGTCGACGAACTCCACACCGTCCAGCTCGGCGAGCCGGTCCGAGGCGTCCGTGCTGCCGTCCTTGTCGGACTCGACGGCCTTGGCGAACCACTCACGCGCCTCGCCCTCACGCCCCGCCGCGAGCAGCGCGTCGGCGTATGCGTAACGCAGCCGCGCGGTCCAGGGCTGTACGGAGTTGGAGGCGAGCTCGGGGCTCTGCAGCGTGACGATGGCCGCGTCGAGCTGGTCCATGTCCCGCCGCGCACCGGCCGCCACGAGCCGCATCTCGACCTGGCCGGCCTTGTCCAGCTTCTGCACCTCGGGGGCCCCGGCCATGTCGAGCGCCTTCTCCGGCCGCCCGAGACCGCGCTCGCAGTCCGCCATGACGGGCCACAGGTCCACGTTGCCCGTCATGCGCCGCGCGGCCCGGAACTCGGCGAGCGCCTCGCTGTACTTCTGGCTCGCGTACGCGGCGAAGCCGGCCGCCTCCCGCACGGCGGCGACACGCGACGCCAGCCGGAGCGCGACCCTGGAGTAGCCGTACGCCCCCTCGGGGTCCTCGTCGATGAGCCTGGCCACCATCACCAGGTTCCGGGAGACGTCCTCGGCAAGCCCCTTGGGGAGGCTCTGCAGCTCCTGCTTTACGTCCTTGTCGATCTCCTCGCCCGTGACGTCGTCCGGGATCGGCAGCCGCTTGATCGGCTCGCGGTCGCGGTCCCGCTCGTCACGGAAGCGCCCGCCGCCACGACGGTCGTCGCCGCCCCGTCCGCCACGGTCGTCACGCCCGCGGAACCCGCCGCCACCGCCGGCGGGACGGCCACGGCTGTCATCGCGACGCGGTCCGCCACGACGGTCGTCGCCGCCTCGCCCACCACGGTCGTCGCGGCCACGGAACCCGCCGCCGGTGCCGCCACCGCGGTTGTCGTCGCGACGGAAGCCGCCACGGTCACCGCCGCTACTGCTGCCGCCACGGTTGTCATCACGACGGTCGTCACGCCGATCATCGCGACGGACGTAACCGGTACGGTCACCGTCGCGACGGTCATCCCTGCGATCGTCCCTGCGGTCATCGCGGCGGAAACCGCCACGGTCGCCACCGCCACTGCTGCTGCCGCGGTTGTCATCGCGCCGGTCGTCACGCCGGAAGCCACCGCGATCGCCGCCACCACCGCGGTTGTCGTCGCGACGCGGGCCACCCCGCTCGTCGTCACGGCGGAACGCCGGACGACCACCACGGTCATCGTCCCGACGGAACCCACCACGGTCACGGTCGTCACGGCTCGGCCCACTGGGACGGTCATCACGCCGGAACGGCGGACGGCCACCACGGTCGTCGTCCCGCCGGTCGTCACGACGGAACGCCGGACGATCGCCATCGCGACGGAAACCGCCACGGTCGCCACCGCCACTGCTGCCGCCACGGTTGTCATCACGCCGGTCATCACGCCGGAAGGGCGGACGGTCGCCATCACGCCGGGGGCCACCACGGTTGTCATCGCGGCGGAAACCGCCCCGGTCACTGCTGCTGCCGCGGTTGTCATCGCGCCGGTCGTCACGGCGGAAGCCACCACGATCGCCGCCACCACCGCGGTTGTCGTCACGGCGGAAACCGCCACGGTCGCCGCCGCCACTGCTGCCGCCACGGTTGTCATCGCGCCGGTCATCACGCCGGAAGGGCGGACGGTCGCTGCCACCACTGCCGCCACGGTTGTCGTCGCGACGCGGGCCACCCCGCTCGTCGTCACGGCGGAACGGCGGACGACCACCACGGTCATCGTCCCGACGGAACCCACCGCGGTCGCGGTCGTCACGGCTGGGGCCACTGGGACGACCACCACGGTCACGGTCGTCGCGCCCGCGGAATCCGCCGCCGCTGCCGCCACTTCCGCCGTCACGGTTGTCGTCACGACGGAATCCACCACGGTCACTGCTGCCACCGCTACCGCTGCCACCACGGCTGTCGTCGCGGCGGAAACCGCCACGGTCCCCGCTGCCACCACGGCTGTCATCGCGACGGTCGTCACGCCGGCCGTTCCCGCCACGGTTGTCGTCGCGGCGCGGACCGCCTCGGTACCCGCCGCGGTCACCACTGTCCCGGCGTCGCTGGTCGCGCTCCGGTCGCTCGTCGGGAGAGTTGGTGGACATGGGTGACTCCTGTCATCGGTACCGCAAGTCATTCTCGCGCAGCCGGGTACCCAGCGCGCTTCGGAAAACAAAAAAGGACCTCTGGTCCCAGCGAGTCGCTGGGACCAGAGGTCCTCCAAATATTGTTCGGCGGCGTCCTACTCTCCCACAGGGTCCCCCCTGCAGTACCATCGGCGCTGTAAGGCTTAGCTTCCGGGTTCGGAATGTAACCGGGCGTTTCCCTCACGCTATGGCCACCGAAACCCTAATGGTTTCGAGCGAACAAGCACACTTTTCAGTTGGGTGTTCTGCTCAAAAGCCGACAACTGTTCGTTGTCTCAGAACTAACACAGTGGACGCGAGCAAC
>NZ_LIQZ01000226.1 GCF_001418655.1 Streptomyces phaeochromogenes
GTACGAGCGCATCGGCGATGTGGTCGCGGCTGCCCGTGACGACGTACTGATCATCGCGTCCGAGCGCGAGCCGAAGGAGTCGGCGATGGTCGGCAACCACGGCTCGATGACAGCGGCCGAGCAGCACATCCCGCTCCTGGAAGTACGTTCCTGACCCTCCCCGCCCGCCCAGCGAACCCCTCATGCCGAAAGGTGCTCAACTCCCCATGCCCGAGCTGGTGTTCTTCTCCGGAACCATGGACTGCGGGAAGTCGACACTGGCTCTCCAGATCGAGCACAACCGCTCGGCCCGCGGCCTGCAGGGCATGATCTTCACCCGCGACGACCGCGCGGGCGAGGGCAAGCTGTCCTCCCGCCTCGGCCTGGTCACGGACGCGGTGGAGGTCGAGGACGACCAGGACGTGTACGCGTACGTCGTCGACCACCTCTCGAAGGGTGGCCGCGCGGACTACGTGATCGCGGACGAGGCGCAGTTCCTCGCCCCCGAGCAGATCGACCAACTCGCGCGCGTGGTCGACGACCTGGGCATCGACGTCTTCGCCTTCGGCATCACGACGGACTTCCGCTCCAAGCTCTTCCCCGGCTCCCAGCGCCTCGTCGAACTCGCCGACCGGGTCGAGGTCCTCCAGGTCGAGGCCCTCTGCTGGTGCGGCGCCCGCGCCACCCACAACGCCCGCACCATAGGCGGCCGGATGGTCGTCGAGGGTGCCCAGGTCGTCGTCGGTGACGTCGACCAGTCGGAGGACATCGGCTACGAGGTCCTGTGCCGCAGGCATCACAGCCGCCGGACCACCGCGGCCAGCGCCCGCGCGGGCGTACTCTCCCCGGACGTGCTGCCGGTGGACGCGGTGTCCCGGACCTGAGGGCCCGCCTGTCCGTGAGGGGACCGCCCTGAAGGGCGCCGACGCCCCCCTCAGTGAGTTGTCCGCACCACCGAGAACACCGCCCCCTCCGGGTCCGCCACCGTGGCGATCCGGCCGTGCGGGGTGTTACGGGCCGGCTTGAGGACATGGCCGCCCAGGTCGAGCAGATGGGCGAGCGACGCGTCCACGTCCGCGACCTCGAAGTACGTCATCCAATGGGATCCCCGGTCGCGGGGCAGGGAGTTGCCGACGCCGTGGATGCCCGCCACCGGGCGCCCCTTGATGTGCAGGGTGATGTAGTCGAAGTCGGCGGAGACGACGGGTTCCTGCTCGAAACCGAAGACCGTCTCGTAGAACTTGGCGACGCCGGAGGAGTCGCGGGTCATCAGCTCGTTCCAGGTGGGCGTGCCCGGGACTTCGGTGATGCCCGTGCCGAGATGGGCCGCGGCCTGCCAGACGCCGAACACGGCACCCGCCGGGTCCGAGGCGATCGCCAGCCGCCCGGCGTCCTCCGCGTCGAGCGGGCCGACGCCGACCGTACCGCCGCAGTGCCGGACCGTCTCCGCCGTCAGGTCCACGTCGTCCGAGGCGAAGTAGGGCGTCCAGGCGATGGGCAGATGACGATCGGGCGGAAGCTGGCCGATACCCGCCACCTCCTGGCCGTCGAGCTGCGCCCGCACGTACGAGCCGAGGTGCTGCGGGCCGGGCTGGAACTCCCAGCCGAACAGGTCCCCGTAGAACTCCTGGGTCGCGGCCATCCCGTGCACCATCAGGCTCACCCAGCAGGGTGTGCCGGGCGTGTACGCACTGCCGTTCAGGCCGGCCGACCCCCGTGCCTCGGTCATCGTCACCCTCTCCTCGGCGCCTCGTGGGGCCGCTTCACTTCCACTACCGAACCGCGTGTTCCGCCGCCGTGCGCATTCCGCGCCCGGTGCCGATGTTCGCACCACCAGGGGGACGGCGCGCCCCGGCCGGGTGGCCCATGGCGGGAGGATGCCCGAATTGCTGGTTCCCATCCGTTTCCCCGCCATTGCCTGCTGATGTCCATCAGGCATACAGCGTGTGGCCGGGTCCGCACGCCGAGTGGTCGGGGCGGCCCGGCCGAGCAGAGTAGCCGGAGCTGGACGATGCGGCCACCCCGTGCGCAAGGATGGTGGCCATGAACGCCATCATCTCCGCACCCGAACTCGCGAGCGACCTGGCGGGTCCGAATCCGCCGGTCGTCCTGGACATCCGCTGGCAGCTGGGCGGCCCGAACCTGCGCTCCGCCTACGAGGAGGCGCACATTCCGGGGGCCGTCTACGTGGACCTGGACTCGGAACTCGCCGCCCCCGCCGGAGCGGCGGGCCGCCATCCGCTGCCCGACATGGAGGTCTTCGGAGCGGCCGTGCGGGCGGCCGGAGTGTCCGAGAACCGGGACGTGGTCGTGTACGACGGAGGGCTCGGCTGGGCCGCCGCGCGCGCGTGGTGGCTGCTGCGCTGGACGGGTCATCCGTCGGTGCGTGTGCTTGACGGCGGCCTCGCGGCCTGGAGCGGCCCGGTCGAGTCCGGCAGTCCCTCGCCCTCCGCCGGCACCTTCGTACCGGCCCCCGGCGCGCTGTCCCTCCTCGACGCCGACGGCGCCGCGGCGCTGGCCCGCACCGGTCTGCTCCTGGACGCCCGGGCCGCCGAGCGCTACCGGGGCGACGTCGAGCCCATCGACCGCGTCGGCGGGCACATTCCCGGGGCGGTCTCCGCGCCCACCACGGAGAACGTGGCCGAATCCGGCCAGTTCCGCCCCGCCGCGGACCTCGCCGACCACTTCAAGTCGCTGGGCGCGACCGGCACTTCCGAGGTCGGCGTCTACTGCGGCTCGGGTGTCTCCGGCGCGCACGAGGTCCTCGCGCTCACGGTCGCGGGCATCCCGGCCGCGCTGTACGTGGGTTCCTGGTCGGAGTGGTCCCAGGACGACAACCGCCCGGTGGCCACGGGGCCGGACCCGCAGTAGCCCCAGCAGCTTCATGGAGGAACGGCGCACGGCAGCGGAAAGGGCTCGCACCAAGGTGGTGCGAGCCCTTTCCGGCATGTCCTAGTCCTGCTTCTTCCTGCGTGTCCCGAAGACGATCTCGTCCCAGCTCGGCACGGCCGCTCTGCGTCCGGGACGCACCCCGTCCGCCTCGGCCTGCCGGTCGGTCGCACCGATCAGCCGGTCGCGGTGACTGGCCACCGAGCGCGGCATGAGCACGTCCGCGTACGCGGAACCCGCCGAGGCCGCGGGAGCCGGGGGCTCCTCCGCCTCGGGCTCCGCGTCGAGCGGTTCCTCCACCTCGGGACGCTCCGTGGTGGAGGTCGTCGAGGCGGCGGGCACGGGAGCGGTCGACGGACGCTCGGGCACCACCATGTCGCCGCGGAAGCTGGGCACCGCTTCCAGGAGACTGGTCAGCGAATCACGCTCGCTGGCGGTCTCCTCCAGGTCCGGCTCGGGCGACGGCGAGGGCAGGCTCGGCCGCTCCGTCTGCCGGTCCAGGGCACGGTCCATCGGACGGTCGCGCGGCAGCCGGGCGATGCGCGGTACGAACGGGAAGCTGGGCTCGGCCGCGGCGAGGTCGTCGGACTCGCCGATCAGCGAGCGCGCCTCGTCGTCCACGGCCTGGACGAGCCGCCGGGGCGGGTCGTACGTCCAGCTCGCCGCGTGCGGTTCGCCCGCCACCCGGTAGACCAGCAGGACTTCCCAGGTGCCGTCGTCGCGGCGCCAGGAGTCCCACTGGACGGTCTCCTTGTCGGCGCCGCGCAGCGTGAGCCGCTCCTGCACCGCCTCGCCGAGCTGGGGACCGGTGGTTTCGCCAGGGCGGCGGACAGGGGTCTTCCGGGCACGCTCCGCCATGAAGGCACGCTCGGCGAGTACGGGTCCTTCGAAGCGACGCACCCGGTCGACGGGGATACCGGCGAGCTGGGCGACCTCTTCGGCGGACGCTCCCGCACGTATACGTGCCTGGATGTCTCGGGGGCGGAGATGGCTCTCCACCTCGATCTCGATCTGGCCGAGGCGGGGACGGTCGCCGCGTACAGCGGCGCGCAGACGCTCATCGATCGGAAGCGTGTACTCCGTGCTGTCCGCAGCCTTCAGCACCAGCCGTGTGCCGTCGTTAGAGACGGCCACGACACGCAGTTCGGGCATGGGGACCTCCCGGGTGGTGCCTGCCGACGTCACGTGCGTCGCTGCTTCCGCTAGTCGAGTGTGGCCTGCCCGGGTGCAGCCTGCCACAACCTTGCCGAGTTGCCCGGCGTGTCGGGCGGTGGCCCGGGATCGCCGTTATGGCACGGTTACCTATTCGCAACGCTAAGTGACGAACTCCATCACCCTGTGCAACGAGCCCCCTCCCGGCGGTCCTGGAAGGCCCCGGACGCCCTGGCGAGTGTCCGGACCCAGGGCTCGCAACAGTACTCCATTCGGGCCACTTGCGTGGATCGGCACGCCGCCGAACTTCTGTCCGGGGACGGGAGTTGGCCACCCGGGGCGACGTTCCGGTGACCATGGCGCGTGGCGCGCTTCACTGAATCACCGCAAACGGAACTAATCGTTTCGCCTGTACGTCCTCTTCTCGCGCGGGCGTCTCGAAGTCTCGTGCAAACGTCCGCGTCTATTCGCCCAGCACCCGGCGCAAGTAGTCGTTCCCGAACAGCCGTTCAGGGTCGAGCCGGTCCCGCAACTCGGTGAACTCGCCGAAGCGCGGGTAGACATCGGCGAAGTACTCCGCGTCGCGCGTGTGCACCTTGCCCCAGTGGGGCCGCCCCTCGTGCGCGGTGAAGATCCGCTCGGCGGCGCTGAAGTACGCCTGGTACGGCGTGCCCCGGAACATGTGGACGGCGATGTACGCGGTGTCCCGGCCGGACGCGGTGGAGAGCGTGATGTCGTCCGCGGGCGCCGTACGCACCTCCACCGGGAAGCTGATGCGCAGTGGCGAACGGTCGACCATGGCCTTCAGTTCGCGCAGCGTCTCGACGAGCGCCTCGCGCGGGACGGCGAACTCCATCTCCGTGAAGCGGACCCGGCGCGGGGAAGTGAAGACCTTGTAGGGAATGTCGGTGTAGGTGCGCGCGGACAGGGCGCGGCTGGAGATCCTGGCGATCGAGGGGATCGTGGCGGGCACGGCCCGGCCCACGTAATTGGCCACCTGGAAGACGCCGTTGGAGAGGAACTCGTCCTCGAAGAGGCCGCGCACGGTGCCGACCGGTCTCTCCGGGCCCGCGCTGCGGTTGTTGCGCTTGGTGTTGCAGTTGCCGGTGTGCGGGAACCAGTAGAACTCGAAGTGCTCGTTCTCCGCGAACAGTTCGTCGAAGGAACCCGTCACCTCGTCGAAGCTCATCGGCTCCTCACGGGCCGTGAGAAGAAAAGTGGGCTCTACGGAGAAGGTGATCGCGGTGATGATCCCCAGGGCGCCGATGCCGACGCGGGCCGCCGCGAACACCTCGGGGTTCTCTTTCTCCGAGCAGCTGAGGACCGAGCCGTCGGCCGTCACCAGCTCAAGTCCCGTGATCTGGGCGGCTATCGAGGCGGAGTCGCGGCCGGTGCCGTGCGTCCCGGTGCTGACCGCCCCCGAGACCGTCTGCTCCATGATGTCGCCCATGTTCGTGAGCGACAGTCCCTCGCGCGCGAGAGCCAGATTGAGACGCTTGAGCGGGGTGCCCGCCTCGACGGTGACGGTGCCTGCCTCACGATCAATCTTGCGGATCCCGGTCAACAGTTGAGGGCGGATCAACACACCGTCGGTGGCGGCGGCGGCCGTGAAGGAGTGACCGGTGCCGACGGCCTTCACCCTGAGCCCGTCCTCCGCGGCCTGGCGCACGGCGGCGGAGAGTTCCTCGACGGACGCCGGAGTGACCTCCCGGGCCGGCCGGGCGGTGACGTTCCCCGCCCAGTTACGCCAGGTGCCGCTCTTCCCGCTCACTGTGCTGCTCATGGGTCCCCTCCCGCTGCGGAACCGGCCTGCTGAGCCGGCGATACCCCAGGAATCCCACCGCGACCGCGACTGCTCCGGCCGCGACCGGAACCCCGTACCCGGCCCGCGCCCCGGCCGTGTCGATCACCCAGCCGGACAGGGAGGAGCCGAGCGCGACCCCGACCATGAGTCCGGTGCTCACCCATGTCATGCCTTCGGTCAGTTTCGCGCGAGGTACGTGCAGTTCGACGAGGGCCATCGTCGTGATCATCGTCGGCGCGATGGACAGGCCCGCAACGAACAGCGCCACGGCCAGGAACGGCAAGTTTCCGACCAGTAGGAGGGGGATCATACTCACGGCCATGGTGCATACGCCCAGCGCCCACCTGCGGGCGGGCGCTCCGCCGAGGCGCAGCAGTCCGAACACGGCCCCCGCCAGACAGGAGCCCGCCGCGTACACGGCCAGGACGACGCTCGCGGCCCCCTTGTGGCCCTGTTCGTCGGCGAAGGCGACGGTGACCACGTCGACCGCCCCGAAGATCGCCCCCGTCGCCACGAAGGTGGCCACCAGGACCTGCAGCCCGGCCGAGCGCAGGGCCGAGCCGCCCGTGTGGTGCTCACGCGGATGCGGCGGGGGCTCGGTGGCGCGCTGGGAGGTCAGCCAGAAGACGCCGGCCGCCAGGAAGCAGGCCGCGAGTAGCGGCCCGGCCTCCGGGAACCAGACGGTGGACAGCCCGATGGAGATGATCGGCCCGAAGATGAAACAGATCTCGTCGACGACGGACTCGAAGGCGTACGCGGTGTGCAGCTGGGGCTTGCCCCGGAACAGGTAGGCCCAGCGCGCCCGGGTCATCGCGCCGATGCTCGGCACGCAGCCGATGCCGGCCGAGCAGAGGAACAGCACCCAGTCCGGCCAGCCGAAGTGCGCGGCCAGCAACAGCCCGGCGGACGCGGCGAGCGCGAACAGTGTGGCGGGGCGCAGCACGCGCCGCTGCCCGTGCCGGTCCACCAGGCGGGATATCTGCGGGCCGAACACCGCGGCGGACAGCGCCATGGTCGCCGAGAGCGCGCCCGCGAGCCCGTACCGCCCGGTGAGCTGCGAGATCATCGTGACCACGCCGATGCCCATCATCGACAGCGGCATCCGGCCGAGGAGGCCCGCGGTGGTGAACCCCTTGGAGCCGGGGGCTGCGAACAGGGCGCGGTAGGGGCTGGGCACGGGGGTCTCCGGGAGCGGTCCGGTAAGGCGTGAATGCGGCCGATACAGCTTACGGGTCAGGTGACCCCGACTCATACGCGGATGTCGGCCAGCACCCAGGTCGCCCGCTGTCCGGCACCCCGCCGCTGTCCGGCACCCCGCCGTTGTCCGGCTGTCGGAGCCGAGTGGCAGGATCGAGACATGCGAGACGCGCTCGATGCCACCCCCTACGACGCCCTGCTCCTGCTCTCGTTCGGCGGCCCCGAGGGCCCCGACGACGTGGTCCCGTTCCTGGAGAACGTGACGCGTGGACGGGGAATCCCCAAGGAACGCCTCAAGGAAGTGGGGCAGCACTACTTCCTGTTCGGCGGGGTCAGCCCCATCAACGACCAGAACCGCGCCCTGCTGGACGCCCTCCGCAAGGACTTCGTGGAGCACGGGCTGGACCTGCCGGTGTACTGGGGCAACCGGAACTGGGGCCCGTATCTGACCGACACCCTGCGCGAGATGGTCGCCGACGGCCGCCGCAGGGTCCTGGTCCTCGCCACGAGCGCGTACGCCTCGTACTCGGGCTGCCGGCAGTACCGCGAGGACCTCGCCGGAGCCCTGGCCACCCTGGAGGGGGAGGGCCTGGAGCTGCCGCGCATCGACAAGCTGCGGCACTACTTCAACCACCCCGGCTTCCTGGAGCCCATGATCGAGGGCCTTCTGAAGTCCCTCGCGGAGCTCCCCGAGGACGTCCGCGCGGGCGCGCACCTCGCCTTCACGACCCACTCGATCCCGGACGCCTCGGCGGACACCTCGGGCCCGGTCGAGGACCACGGCGACGGCGGGGCGTACGTGAAGCAGCACCTGGACGTCGCACGGCTCGTCGCCGACGCCGTGCGCGAGCGGACCGGGATCGACCACCCCTGGCAGCTCGTCTACCAGTCGCGCTCGGGCGCCCCGCACATCCCGTGGCTGGAGCCGGACATCTGCGACCACCTGGAAGAGCTGCACGGCGCCGGCGTCCCGGCCGTCGTCATGGCGCCCATCGGGTTCGTCTCGGACCACATGGAGGTCCTCTACGACCTCGACACGGAGGCCACGGCGAAGGCCGAGGAGCTGGGACTGCCGGTCCGCCGATCGGCCACCGTGGGCGCCGACCCGCGGTTCGCCGCCGCGATCCGCGAGCTGGTCCTGGAGCGGGCCGCCGCGGAGAGCGGCCGGGACGTGACGCCCTGCGCGCTCGGCGCCCTGGGCCCGAGCCACAACCTGTGCCCCGTGGGCTGCTGCCCGGCCCGCGCCCCCAAGCCCGCAGCCGCGGGCACCGACAGCCCGTACGCATGAGGAGCACCGTGACCGCCACAACAAGCGACGAGCTGAAGGCCGAGCTGCTGGAGATCGCGCTCGACGCGGCCCACCGCGCGGGCGCCTTCCTGCGTGACGGCCGCCCGGACGACCTGGGCGTGGCCGCCACCAAGTCCAGTGCCGTCGACGTCGTCACCGAGATGGACATCGCGTCCGAGAAGCTGATCACCGGTCTGCTGGCCGACCGCAGGCCGGACGACGGCGTACTCGGCGAGGAGGGCGCCAGCGTCGAGGGCAGCAGCGGCGTCCAGTGGGTGATCGACCCGATCGACGGCACGGTCAACTACCTGTACGGACTGCCCAGTTGGTCCGTGTCCATCGCGGCCCTCAAGGACGGCGAGGCCGTCGTCGGGGTGGTGCACGCCCCGATGCGCGCGGAGACCTACCGGGCCGTCCTGGGGCAGGGCGCGTACGTGAACGACCGCCCCGCGCGCGTGCGTCCCGCCCCCGCCTTCGGGCTGGCCCTCGTCGGCACCGGCTTCGGCTACGTCGCAGAGCGCCGGGCCCGGCAGGCCGAGGTGGTCGGCCACCTGATCCCCCAGGTCCGCGACATCCGCCGTGGCGGCTCGGCGGCGATCGACCTGTGCGACGTGGCGACGGGCCGCCTGGACGCGTACTACGAGCGGGGCCTGAACCCCTGGGACTACGCCGCCGGCGACCTGATCGCCCGCGAGGCGGGCGCCCTGACCGGCGGACGCCCCGGAGACCCCCTCTCGACAGACCTGACCATCGCAGCCCCACCCGGCCTCTTCGAACCGCTCCAGGCCCGCCTGGAGGAACTGGGTGCTTGGCACGACTGACGCCGAGTACAACAACGGCGACGAGGGAACCGCGTACACATCAGCGGCGAGTGAGCCGAAGGGGCGCGCCTGTGTCGAGACGGTGAACGCGCGGAGCGCCCGACGAAGGAGGGTCGAGCACGATCGCCGTCTCGACACAGGCTGTAGCGCCCCGGAGGCGAACCGAGCCCAAAAAAGCGGGGCCCCGGCACTGGATCGATGCCGGGGCCCCGCTTTTGTGCGAGCTGATCAGACGTGTGACACGCCGACCTGCACGCCGTGCTCGGCGGCAAGGCGGTGCAGGTCGTCGAGCTCTGCCTGCTCGACCTCGGCGAGGAAGTCGTCGCCGGTCTCGCGAGCCATCGTCAGGTCGGACTCGGTCGCCCTTATGCGCTGCAGAAGTCCTGCGGTGAATGCGTCCATGCTGCGCCCCCTCGTCCTGGGTCGTGGGTCGGTGGCACGGGGGTGTGCCGTTCGGAAGGGGCGATCACGTCTCCAGGGTGCCCAGCGCTGCCCGCACTGGGCGGCGACGGTGCCGGACACCCACGCCCGCCCTGCGGAAGCGGACCGTGACATACCGCATGGTGGTGCGGCACAAGCAGAGCGTGATCGCGGGGTGTAAAGCCGTCCTCCCCCCGCTCCCTTCCACGGAAACCTCAACCGCACGAGAAAATCTGGCATTCCCCGGCCCCCGCACCCGCCTTACAGCCGACTTATGGCCGAAAAGGGCAGGATGGAGACTCAACCCGCGACAGGCCCTGCCCGCGTGCGCCGAGAAGGCGCTACGCGGGTGGACAGAGGAAGGACAAGCGACGTGCGCGTACTCGTCGTCGAGGACGAGCAACTGCTCGCCGATGCGGTGGCCACCGGACTGCGCCGGGAGGCCATGGCCGTCGACGTCGTGTACGACGGCGCGGCCGCACTGGAGCGCATCGGTGTCAACGACTACGACGTGGTCGTCCTCGACCGTGACCTCCCCCTCGTGCACGGCGACGACGTCTGCCGCAAGATCGTCGAGCTCGGCATGCCCACGCGCGTGCTGATGCTCACGGCCTCCGGAGACGTCAGCGACCGCGTGGAGGGCTTGGAGATCGGCGCCGACGACTACCTCCCCAAGCCCTTCGCCTTCAGCGAGCTGACGGCACGCGTGCGTGCCCTCGGCCGGCGTACGAGCATGCCGCTGCCGCCCGTCCTGGAGCGCGCCGGGATCAAGCTCGACCCCAACCGCCGCGAGGTCTTCCGTGACGGCAAGGAGGTCCAGCTCGCGCCCAAGGAGTTCGCCGTCCTGGAGGTGCTGCTGCGCAGCGAGGGCGCCGTCGTCTCCGCCGAGCAGCTCCTGGAGAAGGCCTGGGACGAGAACACCGACCCGTTCACCAACGTCGTGCGCGTCACGGTGATGACCCTGCGCCGCAAGCTCGGTGAGCCCCCGGTCATCGTCACGGTGCCCGGTTCCGGCTACCGGATCTGATATCCGATGACCACGACACCCGCTCCTCCCAAGGCGCCCCCGAAGCCCACCTGGGACCCGAGGAAACCGGAGCCGCCGTTCCCCTGGCTGCGTCCGACCATTCGGATACGTCTCACCCTGCTGTACGGCGGCATGTTCCTGATCGCCGGGATCCTGCTGTTGTCGATCATCTACCTGCTGGCGGCCCAGGCCCTCCGCGAGGGCAGCAGCGTCTCCTTCCAGGTGACCGGGAGCAACCTCAAGCTCTTCAGCGAGAACTGCCCCCAGCTGGGCGACGCCGGGAGCAACCAAGAGCTGAACGCGATGCTCAAGGAGTGCACGGCCATCCAGCAGCAGCACGCTCTGGACGGCCTCCTCAGCCGCTCGCTCCTCGCCCTCCTGGGCCTCGCAGTCATCGCGTTCGCCTTCGGCTACGCGATGGCAGGCCGGGTGCTGTCGCCGCTCGGGCGGATCACGCGCACCGCGCGCGCGGTGGCGGGGTCGGACCTGTCGCGGCGGATCGAGCTGGACGGTCCGGACGACGAGTTCAAGGAGCTGGCGGACACCTTCGACGACATGCTTGAGCGGCTGCAGAGAGCCTTCACGGCCCAGCAGCGGTTCGTCGGGAACGCGTCGCACGAGCTGCGGACGCCACTCGCGATCAACCGCACGCTTCTTGAGGTGCATCTGTCCGATCCGGGAGCGCCCGTGGAGCTGCAGCAGCTCGGTAAGACGCTGCTCGCCACGAACGAGCGCAGCGAGCAGCTCGTCGAGGGCCTGCTGCTGCTCGCCCGCAGCGACAACCAGATCGTCGAACGCAAGCCGGTCGACCTCGCCGAGGTCGCCTCACAGGCCATCGACCAGGCCCGTGGCGAGGCGGAGGCGAAGGGCGTGGCGATCCGCGGGAAGCGCGATGTCGCGGTCGTCCAGGGCAGCGGCGTCCTCCTGGAGCGGATCGCCCTGAACCTCGTCCAGAACGCCGTGCGGTACAACGTGGCGGAGGAAGGCTGGGTCGAGGTGACCACAGAGGTGCAGCACGGTCAGGCGGTGCTCGTGGTGTCCAATACGGGGCCCGTGGTGCCCGCGTACGAGATCGACAATCTTTTCGAGCCTTTCCGGCGACTGCGTACGGAGCGGACGGGCAGTGACAAAGGCGTGGGTCTTGGCCTGTCGATCGCCAGGTCGGTGGCCCGTGCCCACGGTGGTCATATCGCCGCGGAACCGCGTGAGGGGGGTGGACTGGTGATGCGAGTAACCCTGCCCGTCTGAGACCATGTCGCCGACACGCGAGGATGTTCGCTTTGCGCGGAATTTTCTGGGCATGCAGTGGGCTGCTTCGTGTGTGATCGATCACAAGGGCGAATTTCCGGCCATCTACTCTCCGTGATCAAGAAGGCCGTCGTAAAGCCGGGAACATCCGGGTTTTCGGGGGTCCAGATCACGGGAAGTACACGGTGAGACGCCTTTGAAGTGCGGCATTCGGACCGTGTACGGTCCCGTTCGCCATCCAAGCCGATCACTCTTGAGGGGTCCGATTGGGTGTCGATTGAGTAACAGACCTTGATGTGAGGCAAAATCTCCGCCTCGGGTCGGGCACAAGTCCGGCCTCTCACGCGTTACGTGCGCTGGAGACACCGCAGACACCCAGAGGGGGAGAGCGACATGGCAACGGATTACGACACCCCACGCAAGACCGACGACGACGTCGATTCGGACAGCCTTGAGGAACTGAAGGCTCGCCGGAACGACAAGTCGACTTCGGCGGTCGACGTGGACGAGTTCGAGGCTGCAGAAGGCCTGGAACTGCCCGGCGCGGACCTCTCGAACGAGGAGTTGGCCGTCCGGGTCCTGCCGAAGCAGCAGGACGAGTTCACCTGCATGAGCTGCTTCCTGGTCCACCACCGCAGCCAGCTGGCCCGCGAGAAGAACGGCCAGCCGATCTGCCGCGACTGCGACTGAGGCAGGGTCGGCCGTGACAGGCTCGACCCCGCCCTGGAAGCGCCGCTTTCGTGACCAGGGAGCGGCCGGTCCGTCCTCGGACGGCATGCGTGACGACGAGCGGGGCCACCCGGCCTCGCTCGAAGCAGTGGACGCGACAGGCGCCTCCGGCGCCCTGGAGGTGCCGGTTCCCAAGGCGCCTGTCGCCAAACGCAGGGCCGCCGCTGTCGGCCACGGGGTGAAGGAAGGTGTCCGTAAGGGCGGCAGCCGCGCCAGGGCGGGCCTGGCGTACCTCACCGACCGCATCATCGAGAACGCCCCGCGTATCCCCGTACGGGACCTCGCGACCCTCCGCAGGCAGTTCCCGGGCCTCGGCCCCGAGCAGCTCGCGGACAAGATCGTGGCGGGCGCCTGCAACGCGACCTCCACGGTGGGCGCGGGAATCGGCGCGGCCGCGATGATGCCCGTACCTCCGGCGATGCCCACGGAGCTGGCCGCCGAGATCACCGGCGTGGCCGCGATCGAGATGAAGATGATCGCGGAGTTGTACGAGGTCTACGGCCTGCGGCCGCCGGGCAGTCTGAAGCAGCGCTCCACCACGTATCTGAGTTCGTGGTCGGAGGAGCGCGGAATCGACGTGACCAAACCGTCGACGATCAACGCGGCCCTCGGAGGCCAGCTGAAGCGCGAGCTGCGCCAGCAGATCATGAAGCGCATGGTCAGAAACCTGCCGAACCTGATGCCGTTCATGGTCGGCGCCGCCGTCGGGGCGGTGATGAACCGCCGTGACACGAGAAAGCTCGCGGAGCGCATCCGCAAGGACCTCCGCAAGGCGCAGGTGCCGTGGGACGCGCTGCCGGCGCTGCCGCCCCTGGAGAAGCCCGCCGATCCGCTGCGCGTCGGGGAGATCCCCAAGGAGCTGGGGCGCTGACCCCCGCTGACCTCATTCCCCCGGCCCTGGCAGGCAAAGTTCTGACCCGCGGAAGGGAAAGTTTCCGTACGGGACACGAGTGCGAGCACGGCCCGAACTCGGCCGGGAGTCGGGAGCCGGGAGGCAGTCCGGGATCGGGACCGGGAGTGGATCCGGCCGGATCTACGCCGTTGCCGTCACCTAGGCCGTCGCCGTCAGCTACGCCGTCGTCGTCCGGGCCGCTTCCAGTGCCGCGGCCAGGCGCTCCGGGTCGCGGGTCGACAGGTACAGGTACGGGGTCGGGTCGGCCGGGTCGGTGACCTCGACGCGGAGCGCCGTCGGGATGTAGGAGCGCAGGAGCATGAAGGCGCGTGTGTCGGCCTTGAACGTGCGCCAGGCGCGCGTCTCCTCCGGGTCGAGGACATGGGCCTCGCCGAGGGCCGAGACCGGGATCTTCGCGTCGCCCGCGATCAGGGAGCCGGCCACCACACGGATCCGCACGGAGCCGTACGAACTGGCCGCCACCGCCGCGACCGCCGTGCCGCCGACAAGGCCCCCCAGCAGGGGAAGCGTGCCGAACGGCAGCAGGATCAGGGCCATCGAGAGACCCACCAGCAGGCTGATGAACCACCAGGAACGGGGCGCGGTCAGACGTTCTTCGTACGGCGAGGCGGAAAGCTGCATACGGCCTAGCCTGCCACGGTGCGTGCGCGGCGCTGACGCGGAGGTAAGGTCTGCGCCTGTGAGTGGTACATCTTCAGCTCTGCGGCCCCCGGCCGACGCCGTGGCGCCGGTGAGGCATCCCGACGCGCCCGCGCCCGGCGAGCTGCTCGGCGCGCACTACGGCCAGTGTTTCGGCTGCGGCGGAGACCAGCCGCACGGACTGCACCTGGAGGCCCGCGCGGGCGAGGGGGTGAGGATCACCGCCGAGTTCACCGTGAAGCCGGCCCATCAGGGCGCTCCCGGCCTCGCGCACGGCGGAGTCCTCGCGAGCGCACTCGACGAGACCCTCGGTTCGCTGAACTGGCTGCTGCGCACCATCGCGGTGACCGGACGGCTGGAGACCGACTTCGTACGGCCCGTGCCCGTCGGCACCGTGCTGTACCTGGAGGCCGAGGTGACGGCGGTGGCGGGGCGCAAGATCTACTCGTCCGCCACCGGACGGATCGGCGGCCCGGACGGGGCCGTCGCCGTGCGCGCGGACGCCCTCTTCCTGGAGGTGAAGGTGGAGCACTTCATCGACAACGGCCGCCCGGAGGAGATCCGCGCGGCCATGGACGACCCCGACCAGGTCCGTCGTGCCCGTGCCTTCGAGGTGAACCCGTGACCCCGACCCCGACCACGACTCCCGTGGGCGTGCTGATCAAGCGCGTCGATCCGGACGTACCGCTTCCGGAATACGCGCACCCCGGCGACGCCGGCGCGGACCTCCGGACGACGGAGAGCCGCGTTCTGGAACCCGGCGAGAGGGCCGTGCTGCCCACGGGAGTGTGCATCGCGCTCCCAGAGGGGTACGCGGCCTTCGTGCACCCGCGTTCCGGGCTCGCCGCCCGCTGCGGTGTCGCTCTGGTGAATGCCCCGGGGACGGTTGATGCCGGGTACCGTGGGGAGATCAAGGTGATCGTGGTGAATCTCGACCCGCGCGAGTCCGTGCGGTTCGAGCGCTTCGACCGGATTGCCCAACTGGTCGTCCAGCAGGTCGAGAAGGTGCGCTTCCAGGAGGTGGCGGAGCTTCCCGACTCGGCGCGGGCCGCGGGGGGCTTCGGGTCCACCGGCGGGCATGCCGCTGTGGGCGGCACAGCGGGTGGGAATCGATACGCTTCGGTCGTATCCGACCGGGAAGGACAGTGACGTGTTCGGACGTCGCAAGAAGGGCAGTGCCGCCGAGGACGCGGCGGGCGAGGCCGAGCAGGTCGTCGACAGTGTCGACACTGAGGCGGACGACGCGGAGCGCGAGCGCGTGAGGCTTGAGCCCGAGCCGCGCCCCGACGGCCCCTGGGACAGCACAGAGGTCCGGGATCCGGCCGAGGGCCGGGTCGACCTGGGCGGTCTCTTCGTGCCCGGGGTCGACGGCATGGAGCTCCGGGTGGAGGTCGCGGGCGACGCCATCGTCGCGGCCACCGTGGTGCTCAAGGACAGCGCCGTCCAGCTGCAGGCCTTCGCCGCCCCCAAGCGCGAGGGCATCTGGGGCGAGGTGCGCGAGGAGATCGCCACCGGCATCACCCAGCAGGGCGGTGTCATCGACGAGGTCGAGGGCCCGCTGGGCTGGGAGCTGCGCGCGCAGGTACCGGTGCAGCTGCCGGACGGGACGGGCGGCTTCCAGGTCGTCCGGTTCATCGGCGTGGACGGGCCCCGCTGGTTCCTGCGCGGAGTGATCTCCGGCCAGGGCGCCGTGCAGCCGCAGAGCGGCGGCGTACTGGAGTCGATCTTCCGGGACACCGTGGTGGTCCGCGGTGAGGGCCCGATGGCCCCGCGCGACCCGATCGTCCTGAAGCTCCCGGACGACGCGCAGATGGTCGCCGAGGGCGTCCAGCAGGAGGAGCAGGCAGGTTCCCGCTTCTCCGGCGGCATGGGGCAGTTGCAGCGCGGACCGGAGATCACCGAGGTCCGGTAGGCACGTACAAGGAAGTACGGCGGTGGGCCGCACTCCCCTCGGGGGAGTGCGGCCCACCGCCGTTTCGTCGTTTCCCGGGACCTCCCGTCAGGCGGCGTCCGGGATCCACGAGCCGTGGATCATCGCCGGTACTCGGCGCGGCAGACGGACCGTCGCGACCGGCGGCAGGGACAGGTCCGAGGCGTCCAGGACGAGCAGCCTGGACGCGTCGGCGTTCAGATCGCTGACGACGGTGAGCAGATATCCGGCGTCCTCGTCGGAGGAGCCGGAGGAGCCGGTGGCGTCGGCCGCGGGGACGAACACGGCCTCACTGGGCAGTTGGCCGTTGCCGAACGGCCGCAGCTGGCGGGTGCCGTCCCGGCGGTCGTACTTGACCAGCGTGTGGTTGCCGATGCCCAGGTCGTCGGGGAACGACAGCGCGTACTGATAGCGGTGCTCGCGGCCGGTGAAGGCGTCGTTGATGGTGGGGAACTCGACGGTCAGGTCGTCGGTCTGCTCCTCCTTCACGCGGCCCGCGGCGAGGTCGACGGTCCAGCGCCTCGTCCTGGAACCGGAGTTGGGCTCCGCGCCGCGGTCCGGGGCGCCGACCCACCAGTTCCAGGAGCGCTGCCAGCCGGTACGGCCCACCGTCGGGCCCTCGACGACGATCCGGCCGTACGCGTCCTCGTAGGCGTTGGCGAAGTGCATCCCGTAGCCCTGGTCGACCTCGAACCAGCGGATGCGGGCCGCGCCTCCCGCGCCGCGCGGCATGACCCCGATACGGGACCGCTGGGCGTCGCTCCAGCCGTACGGGATGCCGGAGTGCTCGGCGGGGTCGAAGGTGACCGAGCCCTCCAGGAACACGACGTGGTGCTCGGTGATGGCGAAGTCGTGCTTGAGCGCGGCGCTCGCGTCCGGGACCTCCTGGGTGTCGAGGACCTGGCCGTCGGGCGAGGCCACGTGGTGGATCAGATAGGGCGGGAACGGGGACGAGGAGAAGAAGTGCAGTTCGCCGGTGGCCGGGTCCTCCTTGGGGTGCGCGGTCATCGCCGACGTCAGCTTGCCGCCGAAGTCGTACGCGCCCACGGTCTCCAGGTCGGCGGTCAGCTCGAAGGGGAGGTTCGCCTCGCAGAGCGCGAGGAGGCGTCCGGCGTGCTCGATGACGTGGGTGCCCGCGGTGCTGGCGGTCAGGTCGGGGCCCTGCTCGGTCATATAAGGGGCGCCTTCGAGCGCCGGGGTGTGCACCCAGCGGTTGCGGTACCACTCCGCGCGCCCCTCACGCAGCCGTACGCCGTGCACCATGCCGCTGCCCTTGAACCAGTGGGTGGGGGTGATGCCGGGCTTCGGATTGTGGCTGTTGCGGATCAGCCGGCCGGTCAGTTCGGGCGGCAGCGTGCCCTCGACGGGGAGCGTGGTGGCGGTGATCTCGTCGGCTACGGGGGTGTAGTGGCCGGTCAGGTATGGCTTGTCGACGCTCATGACGGTGACCTTTCTGGTGGGTTCTCGCTTTGTGGATGGGGGCCTGCGGACTGGCTTCTCGTGGAGTGGGGGAGGGGGCGGGTGACACCGGCGTACGTGGGCACCTCGCGCGCCGTATGACGGCCGTGCGCGCGCTGTACGGCGTCAGGCGCGGCGCTCGGCCTCGGACCGCAGGCGGCTCAGCCAGCTCTCCAGGGACTGCCGCAGTGCCTCGCGCATCTCCTCGGGGCGTTCCTCGATCGGGGCTCCGGCCCAGGACTCCTCGGTGCGGACCGTCACGGTCCGCTCGCCGGTCGCCGCTTCACCGGTCCGCTCGCAGTTCTCCTCGAAGGTCCAGACGTGGACGCCCTCGATGCCGTGCGCCGGGCCGCCCCAGACGATCCGCTCGTCGGGCACGACCTCGCGGATCGTGGACGTGATGTCGAGGCCGTGGGTGAGCCACCGGAAGGAGGCGCCCGGGGCGAGCGGGCCGTCGAAGTCGACGCTGTCGATGTCCGTGTTCCAGTCGGCCCACGACCCGATGTCCGTGTGTAGGGCCCATACGGTCGCGAGCGGGGCGTCGATGGTGGTCGAGAGCCGTACGACGACGGGGGCGTCCTCGTCGACGGAGTGGGCGGGTGTGTTCTGGGAGTTCTTGGGGTGCTTGGGGTTCTCGGCGGTCATGGCGGGATCTCCTTCTGCGGGTGTCGCTGTGGGTGTCGGACGGGCGTTCAGCGCGTGGGAGTGGGGGTCAGGGCCTCCTCGGTCCGGGGCTGTGCCGCGAGGCGGCGGGACAGGAGGGGAGTCAGTGCGGCGGCGACGGCGAGTACGGCCGCCGAGACGAGGAAGGCGAGCCGGTAGCCCTCGGTGAGGGCCGCCGCGGGGGAGTGGTGGTGCGCGGCGGCTGCCGTACGGGAGGCGGCGAGTGTGCCGAGGACGGCCAGGCCCACGGCTCCGCCGATCTGCCGGGTGGTGTTGACCAGGCCGCTGGCCAGACCCGAGTCGGCGGGCCGTACGCCGGTCACGGCGGCCCCGGTGAGCTGGACGAACGCGGTGCCGAGGCCGAGGCCGATCACGAGGATCGGGCCGAGCAGGTCGGCCGGGTAGCTGCCGTCCGCCGTGATCCGGGACAGCCACAGCAGCCCGGCGGCCTGGGTGAGCAGGCCCGCGGCGAGCGTGATGTGCGGGCCGAGCCGGCGGGAGAGCCGCGGGGCGAACCAGGAGCCGAGCATGTTCGCCGCCGCCAGGGGGAGTTGGGACAGCCCCGTCTCCAACGGCCCGGCGCCGAGGACCTGTTGCTGATAGAGCGGCAGGAAGAAGAACAGGCCGACCCAGACGGCCCCCAGCAGCGTCATGACGAGGTTGGCGGGCGCCACCAGCCCCTCCGTCCACAGGCGCGGTGGCAGCAGCGGAGCGGGGTGGCGCCGCTCGACCAGGAGGAACAGCGCGAGCAGCACGGCCGCCGTGCCCAGGGAGCCGAGCACCCAGGGGTCGGTCCAGCCGGAGCGTCCGGCCGACGTGAGCCCGTACACCAGCGCGACCAGTCCGGCCGTGACGGTGAGGGTGCCGACGAGGTCGAGCCGCCCGGGAGCGCCGTCGTCGGGCGGTGAGGCGGGGACCAGCACCAGGGTGCCGATGAGCACGACGGCCGCGCCGAGTCCGGACACGTGGAAGACCCACGGCCAGCCCAGGCCCTCGGTGAGCACCCCGCCGAGCAGGACTCCGGCGGCTCCGCCGGCGCCGGACACCGCGCCCCAGACCCCGATCGCCTTGGCGCGCCCGGGTCCCGGCGGGAAGAGCCGCATGACCAGGGAGAGCGCGGCCGGTGCCACGGCGGCGGCTCCGACACCCTGTGCGGTGCGGGCGGTGATCAGCGCCCACGGGCCGGTGGCGAGGCCCGCGGCGACCGAGGCCGCGGCGAACAGCGCGAGGCCTCCGAGGAGGACGCGGCGCCGGCCGGCGAGGTCCGCGGTCCGTCCGCCCAGCAGGAGCAGCGCTCCGAAGGCGAGGCCGTAGGAGTTCACGACCCAGGACATGCCGGAGTCCGAAAGACCGACGCCGTCGCGGACCGCGGGCAGGGCGACGTTGACGATCGACGTACTGAGCGCGACGGCGAACTGGGCGGCGGCGAGGACCGCGAGGGCGGCGCCGGGGCGGACCGCCCTTGCTCCCTTTCGCGTGCTGGACATCGGGGTCCCTTTCTCGGGGTTCCTGTGAGTTCCTGTGAGTTCTTGGCCGCTATGAGTATGTGTGGTTGACCACTCACTCTTTGGCTCGAAGAAGAAGCGGGCTGTCGGAGAGTGAAAGGTGACCCCTCGGTGACTCCTCGCCCCGCCGACGGCGGGCTCGTCAGTAGTGCCGGATGCCCGCCGTGAGCGTGCGCGTCCATGGGGCGTCCACTTCCTGCGCCTCCATCGACACCACGAGATGGCAGAGCATGCCGACGGCGAAGAACTCCTGGACCTGCCGGTCGTCGCCCCCGGAGGCGCCGCGCACGTACTCCACCGTGCGGGCGTACCCCGCTCGTACGGCGTCCCGGATCGCGGGTACGGAGACCGCTGCCGCCTGGGCGTGCAGTTGGACGAGCAGCAGGTCGTTGTCGCTGATCAGGCGGGCGTAGGCATCGCCCATCGAGGAGAGCACCGCCTCCGGGGAGCTGCCCTTCGCCTCGGCCGCGCCCCCTTCCAGGCTCTCGCGCACCCTGACGAAGCAGTGCTCGACGACCGCGGCGAACAGGGACTCCTTGTTCGGGAACAGCCGGTAGACGTACGCCTGGGAGATTCCGGCGGCCTTGGCCACCTCCGTGGTCGTCGTGCCGAAGTAGCCCCGTGAGGCGAAGGCGCCGATGGCGGTGCGGAGCACCGTCTCGCGGCGCTCGTCGGCGGTGGACAGTTGGCGGCGTCGTTCCGTCTGCATGTGAGTACTCAACCACTCACACTTTTTCGCAGTCAAGGGCGGGAGCCACCCGTTGCGCTGAAAAAACAAAGAAACGTCTGAACCGGAACCCGGGAGTGGCTACGCTGCGTCACCCAGGGCGGAGCTGGCGCCGAACCGTCAACTCGCCTGTACCACCCACGACTTACCGACTACGTAACAGAGAGCACGGGGGGCCCGGCATGGGTACGAACTGGATCGAGAAGGCGCAGCGGCTGGGCGACGGGAGCATCGGAGGCGCGATGGATCATCCGTCGATCCCCGGCCGCGTCGTCTGGCACACCACGGAGAGTGGCGCCGGCGACGACGCGTTCCGTTCCGTGACGTCGCATCTCATCAGCGTCTCCGCCGAGCCGCATCTGCTGTACGACCCGACGACCGACCGGCTCGGCCAGTTCGGGCCGCTGAACGCGAGCGCCCGCGCGCTGCGCAACGACGGTTCGACGCGGACCAACCGCGTAGGGAAGGTCTGTATCCAGATCGAGGTCCTCGGGCGGGCGGGCAAGCCGTTCACCGCCACCTGGAAGCCGGGGCCCAACTACCGGGCCATGATGGCCGCGATCCGCTCCTGGAAGATCCCGGACACCTTCCCGGCCGGCCGCATCGCGACCTCGGGCGCCGACGCGACCAACCGCCCCCGGACGATCTGGATGAGCAAGGGCGGCCACTACGGCCACGCCAACATCCCGGGCAACGACCACTGGGACCCGGGCAACATCGACAAGTCCGCGCTCTTCGAGGCGGCCCCGATCGGGTCCCCCGGGGCGGGCGGCCCCACGCCGTCGAAGCCGGTCGTCGACCTCAGCAACGTCGTCGCCGCAGCGCGCCGCGACCCGGGTCTGCCCCAGGGCGGCAAGACCCACAAGGCGGACGTCCTCGTCGTCGAAAAGGCTCTCGTCGCCGAGGGGTTGCTGCCCGCCCAGTGGGCCGACGGCTCGTTCGGCAGCAGGACGGTCGAGGCGTACGCGAGCCTCCAGCGCCGGTACGGCTTCAGCGGTACGGACGCCAACGGCATCCCGGGCCAGACGACGCTGAAGCGGCTCGGCAAGGAGCACGGCTTCACGGTCAAGGCCTGAGACCCCAGCACCTCAGCACGCGGCTCGTGGGGCTCCGGACGACTTCCGGAGCCCCACGAGCCGTTGGCGTTCCCGCACTACTTTTCTGCTGCCTTTTCTCTTGACGTGAAATTGGTCCGTACCTATGGTCACCGCCAACGCCTGTGTTCATAAAGGCATTCCGTGTTCACATACGAGAACGGATGTCCCCCACAATGCTGAACACCCCGGTACCTCCACGTCATCGCCGCAGATCCCGCTTCGCGCTCGTCGGGACCGTCGCCGCCCTCCTGGCGGGCGCCCTCGCCTGGCCCGCCGCCGACCGCGCCGAGGCGGCTCCCGCCACCTTCACGCACCCCGGAGTCACCGTCTCCCGCGGCCAGTTGGACTTCGCCCGGCAACAGGTCAACGCCGGCGCGCAGCCCTGGAAGGGCGCGTACGACCAGATGCTGGCGAGCAAGTACGGCTCGCTCACGCGCACCCCCAAGCCACGGGCCGTCGTCGAGTGCGGCTCGTACTCGAACCCCAACAACGGCTGCACCGACGAGCGCGAGGACGCGATCGCCGCGTACACCCAGGCCCTCGCCTGGTACGTCACGCGGGACGCGCGGTACGCGAGGAAGGCGATCGAGCTGATGGACGCCTGGTCCGCGACGATCCGGGACCACACCAACAGCAACGCCCCGCTGCAGACCGGCTGGGCGGGCTCGTCCTGGCCCAAGGCCGCCGAGATCATCAAGTACACGTACGACGGCGGCTGGGCGAACTCGGGCCGCTTCTCGACCATGCTGCGCACCGTGTACCTCCCCGAGATCATCAACGGCTCGAACTCCAACGGCAACTGGGAGCTGTCGATGATGGAGGCCGCCGTCGGTATCTCCGTCTTCCTGGAGGACAAGGCGTCGTACGACAAGGCCATGGCGAAGTTCCGGACCCGTACGGCCGCGTTCGTGTATCTGTCCTCCGACGGCGCGCTGCCGAAGACCGTGCCGAGCCAGAACCTCGACACCGCGCAGAAGATCATCAACTACTGGCAGGGGCAGTCGACCTTCGTCAACGGGCTGACCCAGGAGACCTGCCGCGACCTCACGCACACCGGATACGGCATCTCCGCGATCTCGCACGTCGCCGAGACCAGCCGCATCCAGGGCCAGGACCTGTACGGCACCGACGTCGGTGAGCGGCTGCGGCACGCTCTCGGCTTCCAGGCCAAGTACCAGCTGGGCGAGGCGCCTCCGAGCTGGCTGTGCGGCGGGACGCTGCACCTCGGGCTCGGGCCCATCACCGAGGTGGGCCACAACGCCCTGAGCAACCGCCTCGGCCATGTCATGACCAACACCGAGCGGTTGACGCTGCAGAACCGGCCGTCGGGGAGCAACAACCTCTTCGTCGCCTGGGAGACCCTCACGCACGGCGACAACCCGAACTGAGACGTTGCCCGACCGGGCGCCGGACGGTGATACTGGCGCCCGGTCCACGGGGGAGGGTCATGAGCCAGGTCGTCACCGAAACGATGGTGCGCGTCGAGAACGTCCACCGCTCGTACGGCAGCGGAGCCACCGCCGTACACGCCCTGCGCGGCGTCTCGTTCGACATACCGCGCGGTGAACTCGTCGCCCTCAAGGGGCGGTCGGGGTCCGGCAAGACCACACTGCTCAACCTCGTCGGCGGGCTCGACGAACCGGACGACGGGCGGATCACCGTCGACGGGCTCGACCTCTCCGGGCTCGGGGAGAACGGGCTGCTGGAGCTGCGCCGGGACCGTATCGGCTTCGTCTTCCAGTCCTTCGGTCTCATCCCTATCCTGACGGCCGCCGAGAACGTGGGCGTGCCGATGCGGCTGCGCCGGGCCGAGCCCCGCGAGCGCGAGGAGCGCGTCGAGCTGCTGCTCTCCCTGGTCGGGCTCGCCGACCACGCCGCGCAGCGGCCCGGCGAGCTCTCCGGCGGGCAGCAGCAGCGCGTGGCCATCGCCCGCGCCCTAGCGAACGAGCCCGCGCTCCTCATCGCCGACGAGCCCACCGGCCAGCTCGACGCCGAGACCGGTATCGCCGTGATGGAGCTGCTGCGGGCGGTCGTCCGCAGCGAGCGGGTCACCGCGCTCGTCGCCACCCACGACGCGGCCCTCCTGGACCTCGCCGACCGGGTCCTGGAGCTGAGCGACGGCGAGATCGTGGAGCACTAGCGGCGACGGGACCGTCGAGCACTGAGCCGAGCTCGTGGAGTCCTGAGGTCCGGAGGCGCCCGCGGCGGCGCGTCAGGGTTCTGTCAAAGACGTCCCGCACCCCACCCCTCACCCCATTTGTCAGGATTGTTGGCCGTAAGGTCGACGCAGCGTACGCAGTGCGTTTTGGGAAGACAATGGGGCCATGGGACGCGGCAAGCTTCGGATCTACCTCGGTGCGGCACCGGGCGTCGGCAAGACGTACGCGATGCTGTCCGAGGCGCACCGACGCGTCGAGCGGGGCACGGACTGCGTGGTGGCCTTCGTCGAGCACTACGACCGGCCGCGCACCGAGGTCATGCTGCACGGTCTGGAGCGGATCCCCCGCCGGGAGATCTCCTACCGGGACACCGTCTTCACCGAGATGGACGTCGACGCAGTCCTGGAGCGCGACCCGGCCGTCGCCCTGGTGGACGAACTGGCCCACACGAATGTCCCCGGCTCCCGGAACGCCAAGCGCTGGCAGGACGTCGAGGAACTCCTCGCCGCCGGGATCGACGTCGTCTCCACGGTCAACATCCAGCATCTGGAGTCGCTCGGTGACGTCGTCGAGTCGATAACAGGAGTACGGCAGCGCGAGACCGTCCCGGACGAGGTGGTGCGCCGGGCCGACCAGATCGAGCTCGTCGACATGTCGCCCCAGGCGCTGCGCCGCCGGATGGCGCACGGCAACATCTACAAGCCCGACAAGGTCGACGCGGCCCTCTCCAACTACTTCCGCCCCGGCAACCTCACCGCACTGCGCGAACTGGCGCTCCTCTGGGTCGCCGACCGCGTCGACGAGTACCTCCAGCAGTACCGCGGCGAGCACGGCATCCGCTCCACCTGGCAGGCCCGCGAACGCATCGTCGTGGGCCTGACCGGCGGACCCGAGGGCCGCACGCTGATCCGCCGTGCCGCCCGGCTCGCGGAGAAGGGCGCCGGCGGCGAGGTGCTCGCCGTCTACATCGCCCGCAGCGACGGCCTGACCTCCGCCTCGCCCAAGGAACTCGCCGTCCAGCGCACCCTCGCCGAGGACCTCGGCGGCACCTTCCACCACGTCATCGGCGACGACATCCCGTCCGCGCTGCTGGAGTTCGCCCGCGGGGTCAACGCCTCCCAGATCGTGCTGGGCTCCTCGCGGCGCAAGGCCTGGCAGTACGTGCTCGGCCCCGGTGTCGGCGCCACGGTCGCCCGGGAGTCGGGGCCCGACCTGGACGTGCACATCGTCACGCACGACGCGGTCGGCAAGGGACGCGGACTGCCGGCCGCCCGGGGATCGCGGCTCGGCCGGTCCCGGATCATCGCTGGCTGGCTGGTCGGCGTCGTCGGCCCGGCCCTCCTCGCCCTGCTGCTGACCCATGGCGCGTCGAACCTCGGGCTCGCCAACGACATGCTGCTCTTCCTGACACTGATCGTCGCGGCGGCCCTCCTCGGCGGGCTGCTCCCGGCGCTCGCCTCGGCTGCCCTCGGCTCGCTGCTGCTGAACTACTACTTCACCCCGCCACTGCACCGGATGACCATCGCCGACCCCAAGAACATCGTCGCCATCGTGATCTTCGTGGGCGTCGCGGTGTCGGTGGCCTCCGTGGTGGACCTGGCCGCCCGCCGCACCCACCAGGCCGCCCGGCTGCGGGCCGAGTCCGAGATCCTCTCCTTCCTGGCCGGCAGCGTCCTGCGCGGCGAGACGAGCCTGGACGCCCTGCTGGAGCGGGTCCGCGAGACCTTCGGCATGGAGTCGGTGGCCCTGCTGGAGCGGGAGAGCGACGTCGACCCGTGGACCTGCGCCGGCAGCGTCGGCCCGCACCCGCCGACGCTCCCCGAGGACGCGGACGTCGACATGCCGGTCGGCGACCACACCGCGCTCGCCCTCTCGGGCCGGGTCCTGCCCGCCGAGGACCGCCGGGTGCTCGCCGCCTTCGCCGCCCAGGCCGTCGTCGTCCTGGACCGCAAGCGCCTCCAGGAGGAGGCCGAGCAGGCCCGCGCACTCGCCGAGGGCAACCGCATCCGTACGGCGCTGCTGGCGGCTGTCAGCCATGACCTGCGCACCCCGCTGGCCGCCATCAAGGCCGCCGTGTCGTCGCTCAGGTCCGACGACGTGGCCTGGTCCGAGGAGGACGAGGCCGAGCTCCTGGAGGGCATCGAGGCGGGCGCCGACCGGCTTGACCACCTGGTCGGCAACCTCCTCGACATGTCCCGCCTGCAGACCGGCACGGTCACCCCGCTGATCCGCGAGATCGACCTCGACGAGGTCGTCCCGATGGCCCTCGGCGGAGTACCGGAGGACAGTGTCGAGCTGGAGATCCCCGAGACGCTGCCCATGGTCGCCGTCGACCCCGGCCTGCTGGAGCGCTCGGTCGCCAACATCGTCGAGAACGCCGTCAAGTACAGCCCCGCCGACGAGCGGGTCCTGGTCGCCGCCAGCACGCTCGGGGACCGTGTGGAGGTACGCGTGGTGGACCGTGGCCGCGGGGTCCCGGACGAGGCGAAGGACCGTATCTTCGCGCCCTTCCAGCGGTACGGGGACGCCCCGCGCGGCTCCGGCGTGGGCCTCGGCCTCGCGGTCGCCCGGGGCTTCGCCGAGGCCATGGGCGGCACCCTCGACGCCGAGGACACCCCCGGCGGCGGCCTCACCATGGTCCTCACCCTCAGGGCGGCCCCCGCCCACCCGACACCCTTCGTGGACGTCACCGCATTCGCAGAACCGGAAAGGCAGGCTTCATGACCCGCGTCCTCGTGGTCGACGACGAGCCGCAGATCACCCGAGCCCTCGTGATCAACCTCAAGGCACGCAAGTACGAGGTCGACGCGGCCCCCGACGGCGCCACCGCCCTCCAGCTCGCTGCCGCCCGGCACCCCGACGTCGTCGTGCTCGACCTGGGCCTGCCCGACATGGACGGCGTCGAGGTGATCAAGGGGCTGCGCGGCTGGACCCGTGTGCCGATCCTGGTGCTGTCCGCCCGGCACTCCTCCGACGAGAAGGTCGAGGCCCTCGACGCGGGCGCCGACGACTACGTGACCAAGCCCTTCGGCATGGACGAGCTGCTGGCCCGTCTGAGGGCCGCCGTCCGCCGTGCCGAGCCCAACGGGGGCGACGAGGAGGACGTGATCGTCGAGACCGAGGACTTCACCGTCGACCTGGCCGCCAAGAAGGTCAACCGGGACGGCCGCGACGTGCGCCTCACCCCGACCGAGTGGCACCTCCTGGAGGTGCTGGTGCGCAACACGGGCCGCCTGGTCAGCCAGAAACAGCTGCTCCAGGAGGTCTGGGGCCCCTCCTACGGCACCGAGACGAACTATCTGCGGGTCTACATGGCCCAGCTGCGCCGCAAGCTGGAGACGGACCCGGCGCATCCCCGCCACTTCATTACGGAGCCGGGTATGGGGTACCGGTTCGAGAAGTGAGCCCGCTTCGGGTCGTACGCCGGTTCGAGTGGCGGCACCAGGGGTACGTAGACGTCAGCGCCCCCCGGTACGCTTCAGATATGAGCGCTGTTCCTCGTTCCGAAAAGCCGGCGGGCCGGTTCCGGCGGATGATCGACCGGCTCTCCTCCTCCCAGGAGGACCTGGAGTCGGAGGAGCTGCGCGAGGACACAGAGACCGCGGGCTGTACGCGTATCGGTGACTGCCGGGACCGACAGGTGGTCACCGTTACTGGTACCTTGCGCACGGTCACCCTGCGCCCGAGGGCCGGTGTCCCGGCCCTGGAGGCCGAGCTGTTCGACGGTTCGGCAGCCCTGGACGTGGTGTGGCTCGGCAGGCGCTCCATAGTGGGGATAGAACCGGGGCGCAAGCTGATCGCATCGGGCCGGATCTCGATGAGCCGGGGCCGCCGGGTGCTGTTCAATCCCAAATACGAACTCAGACCCCTCGGACGGGAGTAGCCGGTGACGTCGCTCGACAAGCCGACCGAAGACGCCCAGCGGGATTCGCGGGCGGTGACCGAGGCCGCGCTCTTCGAGGCGTTCGGCGGTCTGCGGGGCATGATCGAGACGGTCCTGCCGGGCCTGCTCTTCGTCACGATCTTCACGATCAACAAGGACCTGCACTCGGCCGCCATCGCGGCCCTCGGTGTCTCGATCCTGCTGGTCGTGGTCCGCCTGGTCATGAAGGACACCGTCAAGCACGCCTTCAGCGGCGTCTTCGGTGTGGCCTTCGGCGTGGTCTTCGCGATGATGACGGGCAACGCGAAGGACTTCTACCTGCCGGGCATGCTCTACACGCTCGGACTCGCCCTCGCCTACATCATCACCACGCTTGCGGGAGTTCCGCTGATCGGGCTCATTCTCGGCCCGGTCTTCAAGGAGAACCTCTCCTGGCGTACGCGCAACCCCGGTCGTAAGACGGCCTACGCGAAGGCCAGTTGGGCCTGGGGTCTCATCCTGCTCGCCAAGTGCGCGATTCTGTTCCCGCTCTACTGGTGGGCCGACACGACTCAGTTCGGCTGGGTCCTGATCGCGTTGAAGATCCCGCCCTTCCTGCTCGCGGTCTGGCTCACGTGGGTCTTCCTGGCGAAGGCTCCGCCGCCGATTGATGTCTTCGCCGAGATGGAGGCGGAGGAGCGGGCCGAGAAGGAGCGGGAAGCGGCGGCTCGGTCTGCCGATTAGGCACCGGTGCCTTTGTGTGCCCCGAGGGCTGCCGCCCCCGGACCTCCGCTATCGGCCTGAACGGCCTTGTCCTCAAACGCCGGACGGGCTGGATGGTGCCGGACCGGGCTGAGACGTAGAGCCGGACCAAGCTGAAATTGAAGGGCGCTCGGAGATGTCTCCGAGCGCCCCTCCATTTGTCTCCGTACGTCAGCCGTCCGTGGTCAGCTCGTCGTCTCCTCGCGACGCACCGACAGCAGGTCCTCCAGCTGTTCCTCGCGGGCCTGGGCCGCCACGAAGAGGAGTTCGTCGCCTGCTTCCAGGGAGTCCTCCCGGGTGGGCGTGAGGACCCGGGTGCCGCGGATGATGGTGACGAGGGACGTGTCCTCGGGCCAGGCCACTTCGCCGACCTGGGTGCCGGCCAGGGCCGACTCCGGGGGCAGGGTCAGTTCGACGAGGTTGGCGTCGCCGTGGCTGAAGCGGAGGAGGCGGACCAGGTCGCCGACGCTCACCGCCTCCTCGACCAGGGCCGACATCAGACGGGGGGTCGAGACGGCGACGTCCACGCCCCACGACTCGTTGAACAGCCATTCGTTCTTGGGGTTGTTGACGCGGGCGACGACCCGCGGAACCCCGTACTCCGTCTTGGCGAGGAGCGACACGACGAGGTTCACCTTGTCGTCGCCCGTCGCCGCGATGACCACGTTGCAGCGCTGCAGCGCGGCCTCGTCCAGCGAAGTGATCTCGCAGGCGTCGGCGAGCAGCCACTCCGCCTGCGGGACGCGCTCGACCGAGATGGCGGTCGGCGCCTTGTCGATCAGCAGGACCTCGTGCCCGTTCTCCAGGAGCTCGCCCGCGATCGAGCGGCCCACCGCACCGGCACCGGCAATGGCGACCCTCATCAGTGACCGCCTTCTTCCTCGGGGCCCTCGGCGAACGACGCCTCGACCTTCTCGACGTCGTCCGTACGCATCATCACGTGCACCAGGTCGCCCTCCTGCAGCACCGTCTGCGAGGTGGGCAGCACCGCTTCGCCCAGCCGGGTGAGGAAGGCCACGCGCACACCGGTCTCCTCCTGGAGCCGGCTGATCCGCTGACCGACCCAGGCCGTGGACGCGTGCACCTCGGCGAGCTGCACCCCGCCCGTGGGGTCGCGCCACAGCGGCTCGGCGCCCGACGGCAGCAGCCGGCGCAGCATCTGGTCGGCGGTCCAGCGCACGGTGGCGACCGTCGGAATGCCCAGCCGCTGGTAGACCTCGGCGCGGCGGGGGTCGTAGATGCGCGCCGCGACGTTCTCGATGCCGAACATCTCGCGGGCCACCCGGGCGGCGATGATGTTCGAGTTGTCACCGCTGGAGACGGCGGCGAATGCACCGGCGTCCTCGATGCCCGCCTCGCGCAGGGTGTCCTGGTCGAAGCCGATACCGGTGACACGACGGCCGCCGAACCCGGAGCCCAGTCGTCGGAAGGCGGTGGGGTCCTGGTCGATCACGGCGACCGTATGCCCCTGTTGCTCCAGGGTCTGGGCAAGAGCGGAACCCACTCTTCCGCAGCCCATGATGACGATGTGCACGACCGTCCTTCCGGTGTGAAAAGTTGCTGATCAGGCTGATACGCCAAGACAGCGTCTCAGACCGACGCCCAAGCTACACACGCGCGGTCCGCAGGGGGCACCCCTTGTGCACGATCGCCCGCGGGATCCCGGCGATCAGCGACGGCTGATGCTGCGCACGCTGACGAGGGTGAGGATCCCGAGGCCTACGAGTCCGGCGGCGGCGCCGATGAGTTCCGCGGTGGCGTGCATGGAACCTCCATGAAGTGGCAAGGGGCGGCAAAGTTTTGGCTTTTTTCATATAGGCATGCGGCTTTGCCCAGCGGTGGAATCCGCAACCGGGCCCGTACGGGATTTCACTCGGAGGGCAGACGAGGGACGGCCGCTCTGTCCTCCGAGCGATGCCGAGGGCGGGGGAGGGTGGGCGTGGCCGTGTTCGACCGCTTACGATCCTCTGCGTGTCCAAACTGACCGACGTGCCCAAACGGATCTTGATCGGGCGCGCACTGCGCAGTGACCGGCTCGGAGAGACACTCCTGCCGAAGCGCATCGCACTCCCCGTCTTCGCTTCCGACCCGCTCTCCTCCGTGGCGTACGCACCCGGGGAAGTGCTCCTCGTCCTTTCCATCGCGGGCGTGTCGGCCTATCACTTCAGCCCCTGGATCGCGGTCGCGGTCGTCGTGCTGATGTTCACCGTTGTGGCCTCGTACCGGCAGAACGTGCACGCCTACCCCAGCGGCGGCGGCGACTACGAGGTGGCCAACACCAACCTCGGCCCCAAGGCCGGCCTCACCGTCGCCAGCGCGCTGCTCGTCGACTACGTCCTGACCGTCGCGGTGTCGATCTCGTCCGGCATCGAGAACCTCGGCTCGGCGGTCCCGTTCGTCGTCGAACACAAGGTGCTCTGCGCGATCGCCGTGATCGTGCTGCTCACGCTGATGAACCTGCGCGGGGTCAAGGAGTCCGGGAAGCTCTTCGCGATCCCGACGTACGTCTTCGTGGTGGGCGTCTTCCTGATGATCGCGTGGGGCGCCTTCCGCGGATTCGTCCTGGACGACACCATGAAGGCGCCGACCGCCGACTTCGAGATCAAGGCGGAGCACCAGGGGCTCGCGGGCTTCGCCCTCGTCTTCCTGCTGCTGCGCGCCTTCTCCTCCGGCTGTGCCGCGCTCACCGGCGTCGAGGCCATCTCCAACGGTGTCCCGGCCTTCCGCAAGCCCAAGTCCAAGAACGCGGCGAGCACGCTCGCGGCCATGGGCCTGCTCGCCGTCACCATGTTCTGCGGCATCATCGGCCTGGCCATGGCGACCAACGTCCGCATGGCCGAGAACCCGGCCCACGACCTGCTGAAGAACGGCGTGGAGGTCGGCGCCGACTACGTCCAGAACCCGGTGATCTCCCAGGTCGCCGAGGCCGTGTTCGGCGACGGCAGCTTCCTGTTCATCGTGCTCGCCGCGGCCACCGCGCTCGTGCTCTTCCTGGCCGCGAACACCGCGTACAACGGCTTCCCGCTGCTCGGCTCGATCCTCGCGCAGGACCGCTACCTGCCGCGCCAGCTGCACACCCGCGGCGACCGGCTCGCCTTCTCGAACGGCATCGTGCTGCTCGCCGGCGCGGCCATCCTGCTCGTCTGGGTCTACGGCGCCGACTCCACGCGGCTCATCCAGCTGTACATCGTCGGCGTGTTCGTGTCCTTCACGCTCAGCCAGACCGGCATGGTCCGGCACTGGAACCGCCACCTGGCCACCGAGAAGGACCAGGCCAAGCGCCGCCACATGGTCCGCTCCCGGGCCATCAACGCGTTCGGCGCCTTCTTCACCGGCCTGGTCCTGGTCGTCGTCCTCGTCACCAAGTTCACGCACGGCGCCTGGGTCGCACTGCTCGGCATGGTGATCTTCTACGCCACGATGTCCGCGATCCGGAAGCACTACGACCGGGTCACCGAGGAGATCGCCGCCCCCGAGGGGCCGTCCGACGACAGCGTGCGCCCCTCCCGTGTCCACTCCGTCGTGCTGATCTCGAAGATCCACCGGCCGACGCTGCGGGCCCTCGCGTACGCCAAGCTGATGCGCTCCGACACCCTGGAGGCGCTCAGCGTCAACGTCGACCCGGCCGAGACGAAGGCCCTGCGCGAGGAGTGGGAGCGGCGCGGCATCACCGTGCCGCTGAAGGTCCTCGACTCGCCGTACCGCGAGATCACGCGGCCGGTCATCGAGTACGTGAAGGGGCTGCGCCGCGAGTCCCCGCGCGACGTGGTGTCGGTGATCATCCCCGAGTACGTGGTCGGGCACTGGTACGAGCAGCTGCTGCACAACCAGAGCGCGCTGCGGCTCAAGGGGCGGCTGCTGTTCACGCCGGGCGTGATGGTGACGTCCGTGCCGTACCAGCTGGAGTCGTCCGAGGTGGCCAAGAAGCGGGCCCGCAAGCGGCAGGACTGGACCGCGCCGGGTTCCGTGCGGCGTGGTCCGGCCGAGGACCGGCCGAAGGAGCCGACGTCCCCGAAGAGCTGAGGATCAGGGGGCAGGGGGCCTACGGGTTCGTGGTGAGCGGCCGGGCGGTGTCCACGTAGAGTGGTGGGCTGTTGTCCGGCCGTTCCCCATTTCGCATCTGGAGTCACCCCGCCATGCAGGCAGAACCGAAGAAATCGCCGGCGGGGTCGCTCGTGGGTCAGGAGTACGAGGTCGAGATCGGCCCGGTCGCGCACGGCGGGCACTGCATCGCCCGTACGGACGCCGGCCAGGTCCTCTTCGTACGGCACGCGCTGCCCGGCGAGCGGGTCGTCGCGCGGGTGACGGACGGCGAGGAGGACTCGCGCTTCCTGCGGGCGGATGCGGTGACCGTGCTGGAGGCGTCCAAGGACCGTGTCGAGGCGCCGTGTCCGTACGCCGGTCCGGGCCGCTGCGGCGGCTGCGACTGGCAGCACGCCAAGCCGGGCGCCCAGCGGCGGCTCAAGGGCGAGGTCGTCGCCGAGCAGCTCCAGCGGCTCGCGGGCCTCACCCCGGAGGAGGCCGGCTGGGACGGCACGGTGATGCCGGCCGAGGGCGACAAGCTGCCCGCCGGTGAGGTCCCCGCGTGGCGTACGCGCGTGCAGTACGCGGTCGACGAGGACGGCAACGCCGGTCTGCGCCGCCACCGTTCGCACGAGGTCGAGCCCATCGAGCACTGCATGATCGCCGCGCCCGGGATCTCCGAGCTGGGTATCGAGGAGCGCGACTGGTCCGGCATGGAGTCGGTCGAGGCGATCGCGGCGACCGGTTCGCAGGACCGCATGGTGATCCTCGAACCGCGGCCCGGCGCCCGCCTGCCCCTCGTCGAACTCGACAAGCCCGTCTCCGTGATGCGCGTCGAGGAGCACGACGGCGGTATCCACCGGGTCCACGGCCGCGCCTTCGTCCGTGAGCGCGCCGACGGCCGTACGCACCGGGTCGGCAGCGGCGGCTTCTGGCAGGTCCACCCGATGGCGGCCGACACGCTCGTCAAGGCCGTCATGCAGGGCCTGCTCCCGCGCAAGGGCGACATGGCCCTCGACCTCTACTGCGGCGTCGGCCTCTTCGCCGGCGCCCTCGCCGACCGCCTCGGCGACAAGGGCGCGGTCCTCGGCATCGAGTCCGGCAAGCGCGCGGTGGAGGACGCCAAGCACAACCTCGCCGCGTTCGACCGCGTCCGCATCGAACAGGGCAAGGTCGAGACGGTCCTCCCGCGCACCGGCATCACCGAGGTCGACCTCATCGTCCTCGATCCGCCCCGCGCGGGCGCCGGCAAGAAGACGGTCCAGCACCTGGCTTCCCTGGGCGCTCGCAAGATTGCGTACGTCGCTTGCGATCCGGCGGCGTTGGCGCGGGACCTCGCGTACTTCCGGGATGGGGGGTATCGGGTGCGGACGTTGCGGGCTTTCGACCTGTTTCCGATGACGCATCATGTGGAGTGCGTGGCGATTCTGGAGCCTGCCGCAAAGGCTGCCTGACCTGCGGTTTCGCGGCCCAGGTGGGTCGCTCGACCTGTTTTCCTCCGTACAGCGGGTCGGGTAGACGCGCTGCTTGTTCAAACTCGCCTGACCTGCGGTTACAGGGTGTGGCGGGCTTCGTACGAATGATGTCGGCGACGTGACTGTCGCCCACGAAGGACAGTCGACAGCCGGCTTACGCAAAGGGCGCAAGCCGGTGATCGGTCATAACTTCGTCCGGTCCCATCGGTGACGACGGAGCGCATGCCGGAGGAGTCTCATAGCCGCTCCCGGGCCGTCCGGTCGCGGACGCCCAGGACGTCACCCGCACGGACTCGGTGCGAATCGGTGCGCGGCACGTCCCGGGTGCTCCGATCCGCTTCAGCTGCCGATGGGCGTGACCCCTGAGGGAGCCGGGATCAGTCGGTACCCGCCGTCCTCGCGTCGCACGTGTCCGGCGGTCGGCGGCGGGAAGTGGCTCCCAAGCAGGAGAGTTGACGTACCGGCCAGTGAGCCGAGCACCTGGTTCCGGGTCCTGGCCGCGAGTTCGGGAGCGACGTCCACACAGCTGCAGAGCTCCGGATGCGCCATCTGGACCGGGTGGTGGATGCTGTCGCCGGTGACCAGTGCGGTCTCGCCACGGCTGCTCAGTTCCACCGCTACCTGCCCCGGTGTGTGGCCGGGGGTGGGCAGCAGACGGATGCCCGGCGCGACGTCCGTGCCCTCGTCCGCGACATCGATGAGGTCGAACAGACCTGCTTCCCGGACGGGATGGACCGAGTCCCGGAACATCTGCCGACGCGCCTCCTCCATGTCGACACCCGCCCAGTAGTCCCACTCGGTGCGTGAGGTGAGATAGCGCGCGTTCGGGAAGGTGGGCACCCAGGTGTCGCCCTCGGTACGCGTGTTCCACCCCACGTGGTCGGCGTGGAGGTGGGTCAGGACCACGACGTCCACGCTCTCCGGCGCGAAGCCCACCGCCCGTAGCCGTGCTTCGTAGTCGCTGTTCAGGTTGTGCCAGGCAGGGTTGGCGCGCCGCTTCCCGTTTCCGATGCCGGTGTCCACCAGCACCCGCATGCCGTCCACCTCGACGGCGAAGCTGTGACTCGCCAGGCGCAGGACGCCTTGTTCGTCGGCGAATTCGGGGCTCAGCCAGGCAGTCCGGCTCACGAGGTCGGTGGTTGCCCCGGGCAGCAGCCACGGACCGGTCCGGGCGGGCAGGACCACTTCGTCGATGCGTCGCACGGTGTGGTTGCCCACCGTCCACGAAGAGGCGGGGGGAGTGGTGGACTTGGTCGTTTGCGATGAGGTGAACACGGCGACTTTCCTTACCTGTTATGGGTCGCGAGGACGGAGATGTCTGGAGCGGGTGTGCCGGGTGAGGCGGGTGTGTAGTTGCTCGTTGCCGGGCCGGAGTGGGCGTCCGGGGACGGTGTCCGGCGCCGACTGCGCAGCGGCGCGGTCAGCGTCGCGACTGCGACGGTCGCCAGTACGGCCACGCAGCCGGCATAGGCCAGTGCTGCCGCACGCAGTCCGAAGCCGGCGGTGAGGGCGCCGGCGCCGATGGCAGGCAGGCTCATCGCCAGGTAGCTGAGTACGTAATAGGAGGCGAGCGTGCCGCCCTTCTCCCGGGCCGGGACCGAGTCGACGACCGCGCGCAGCGCACCCTGGGAGACGGCTCCGAAGCCGAACCCGGCCAGCGCCGCCCCGGCGAAGAGAAGTACGGGACCGGCGAGATAGAGGGCACCCAGGGTCAGGACGGCCGCCGGAATCACCGCGCAGCTCCCAAGAAGAGCGGAGACGTCGGCACGCATCCTGCGCGTGAAGTACACAGTCGGGGCGGCGACGGCCGTCAGCGTGAAGAAGACCATGCCGCCGGCGTATTCGGGTCCGTCGGGGGAGATGAGCCGTGTGAAGCCCGGTCCCAGGGACGAGTAGAAGCCGCCGAGCGCCCAGACGGCGACGACGCCGGCGCCGTTGAGCAGGAGAGCGTGGGAGGCCGCCGACGGCAGCGCCAGGTGGGGCCGCGTCGAGCGCAGTGCTCCGGGACGGCGGCGGACGGTCTCGGACGTCGAGACAAGGGCGATGGCCTGCGCGGCGAACACGGCGATCAGGGCCGCGTACACCGTGATCGTCGGAACGGGGGCGAAGCGCACCATGAGGGTGGCTGCCAGGACGCCGGCCGCCATGCCCGTCACCGGCGCGATGCTGTTGGCCAGAGCGGGGCGACCCGGCCGGGCGGGGTCTTCCAGGTCGAGGAGAGCCGCACCTGCTGCGCTGGTCGCCGCGCCAGTCGCGATGCCCTGCAGCACGCGGGCACCGATCAGGGTGGTCAGGCCGCCGGCCGTCGCGAACAGTGCCATGGAGGCGACCTGGACCGCGAGCGCGCCCAGGAGCACGGGGCGGCGTCCGACATGGTCGGAAAGGGTTCCGGTCGTCAGCAGTGCGATCAGGAGCGCCAGGGCGTAGGCGCTGAAGACCACGGTGATGTCGAGGGCCGACAACTGCCACTGGGCCTGGTAGTGGGGGTACAGCGGGGTCGGCGCGCTGGATGCGGCGAGCAGCGCGATCAGGATCGAGGCGTGCAATGCGAACGGCAGGCGTCCGGATGTGGAGGTGCGGGGAGGCGTGAGGCCCGCGGGGACGCTCTGCATGAGGACCCTTCCCGTGCTAAAAGCGATTGGTTTGCTTTAAGTCACCGTAGGTCCTACGGTCGACTAAAGCAAACGATTCGCTTTTGCGGTGGTCGGAGGTCCTGTGCCAGCACCGGCCCGTCGCGCCGCACAGATCCGGAAGGAAGCCATGACCAGCGAACTCACCCTCCAAGAGGCAGCCCGAGGGGCGCTGCGGGCGGGGCTCCCCCTCGGGGACGGCCGACACGAAGAAGTGGCCATGACGGCCAACTACATCCACTCCGTGATCAGCACGTTGCGCGAGCTCGATTTCGGCGAGACCCCTCCCGCGTCCTCCTACCGAGCCGGACAGGGGAACGCCGATGCAACCGTTTGAGCTGTCGCTGACCGAAGCCTCCCGTGCGGTGCGCGCACGGGAACTGTCCCCCGTCGAACTCACCGAATCGGTGCTCGCCCGTATTGCCGTCGTCGAAGGACGGCTGGGCGCCTACGTCACCGTCGCCGCCGACGCGGCCCTGGCCGCAGCGGTCCGCGCCGAACGGGAGATCTCCGGAAGCGGATCGCGCGGGCCGCTGCACGGGATCCCCATGGCGCTCAAGGATCTGATCGACGCGGAGGGGATACCCACCACGGCGAGTTCTCACGTCCGGGCAGGGCACGTGGCGGAACGTGACAGCCAGGTGGCCGAATGGCTCGGCGCCGCCGGGGCCGTCCTCCTGGGCAAGACGCACACGCACGAGTTCGCCTACGGCCTGACCACTCCGCAGACGAACAACGCCTGGGATCACAGCCGGGTTGCGGGCGGGTCGAGCGGCGGCTCGGCGGTAGCTGTCGCCGCCGGCGGGGCGACGTTCGCCATGGGCACGGACACGGGTGGTTCCATCCGGGTCCCCGCGGCCCTGAACGGCGTGGTGGGCCTCAAGCCGACCTACGGCCTGGTCCCACGCACAGGCGTGACCTCGCTGTCCTGGTCCCTGGACCATGTGGGCCCTCTCACCCGCACCGTCCAGGACGCCGCGCTGGTGCTGTCGGCGACCGCCGGCCACGACCCGCGTGACCCGGCGAGCGTGTCCGGCCCCATGCTGGATCGCTTCCCGGGAGGCGACCTGCGAGGACTGAAGGTCGGCGTACCGCGGAACCACTACTTCGACCGGGTCACGCCCGAGGTCGAGGAGTCCGTACGCGGCGCGATCGAGCGGCTGGCGGAGCTGGGGGCGGAGCTCGTCGACGTCGAGATCCCGATGGCGCGTTACATCCAGGCCGTTCAGTGGGGGCTGATGGTTCCCGAGGCCACCGCATACCACGAGCGGTCGCTGCGGGCCACCCCCGACCTGTACGCGGCGGACGTTCGCATCCTGCTGGAGGCCGGCGAACTCACCTCTGCGGGTGACTACCTCCGCGCCCAGCGGGCCCGCACCATGATGCGAGACGCCTGGGCTCGCATGTTCGACGGAATCGACGTCCTCGCCGCGCCGACGGTGCCGATGACCGCCGCCGAGGCGGGGCAGGAAGCCGTCGAGTGGGCCGATGGCACGACCGAGGCCGTGTCGGACAGCTACGTCCGCCTCTGTGCCCCCGCCAACATCACCGGCGTCCCGGCCCTCACCCTGCCGGTCGGTCACGACCGCGCCGGACTGCCGATCGGTATGCAGCTGATGGCACGCCCCTTCCGCGACGCGACGGTGCTCCGTGTGGGCCGGGTCTACGAGGAGTCGGTGGCCGGCGCGGGGCGGCTTGCTCCCCTCGCTGCCTGAGGGAAGGCGGACGTTCCAGCCGGCGTGTGGTCGCGGCGCCGCAGGGGCGTCCGCCGTGCTCGGGTGCCCCGATACGTAGCCCTGCGGGTCGCTCGGCCACCGCCTAGAAGCAACAAATTCGCGTTAAGGTGGATCGTATGAGTCCCAAGCCCATGGTCCGCCCCGGCGGGCGCAGCGCACGCGTACAGGAGTCCGTCCACGCGGCGGTACGTGAACTCGTGGGGGAGGTGGGCCGCGACGCGCTCACGGTCCCGATGGTGGCCACTCGGGCGGGCGTGACCCCCTCCACGATCTACCGTCGCTGGGGCGACCTGCAGGAACTCCTGTCCGACGTGGCCGTCGAACGACTGCGCCCGGAAACGGATCCGGCCGATCTCGGAAGCCTGCGGGCCGATCTCGACGCGTGGGCGGAACAGTTCCTCGACGAGATGGCCTCGCCGCCCGGGCGCGCCTACATCCGGGACGCCCTGCTCGGCGACCCCGACGGCACCAATGCCGGTCGGTGTTCGGCGTATGCCGCAGAGCAGATCGACGCCGTGTTGGCCCGTGCGGTGCATCGGGGGGAGCCGGTGCCCGAGTCGGAACTGCTGATCGACCGTGTCGTGGCGCCGATCATGTACCGCATCCTCTTCCGCCCTGGCCGACTGGACGCCGCATACGCGCGCGAGCTCGTGACGAACGCCGTGTACGCCCTGCAGATCGAGGCCAGCGCTCGCCCCACCCGGGCCGCTGCCCCTTGACACTCGAAGAAACCCGACAACTGACCACTTCGCTCATCGGGCGGTCTGGCCACTGGACTGTGGAGGCCAAGCGGCTGGCTGTACTGGTTAGGGGTCCTGAAATCCCCAGCAACGACCGCCCAGGACGTAGCCCTGGGGCGTGACGCCCGTTTGACGCTCCGTGCGCACGACGGGGCCCTTCGGCGGAGCAGGAAATGGCCCCTGACCCGGTGTTGTACGAGATCCATCCTGCCGGGACATCTTTCCGATGACTCATCATGTGGAGTGCGTGGCGATTCTGGAGCCCGTCTCGAAGGGTGCCTGAACCGGCTGAACCGGGGTGCGCGTAGCCGCTTTTGCGGTGCGCGTCCGTCGAGTGCTTCGCGCTCAGTGTGGTGCGAGTGCCGCGAAGGCCTCGTCCAGGAGCTCGACGAGGTCGAGGTGGCCATTGGAGGCGGTCCAGTGGTCGAGGGCGACGTTCAGGCAGTCCAGGGCGGCGGCGGCACGTACGGATCGGATCAGTGTCGTGGACCTGGAGGAGTCGTCGCGCTCGGTCAGGGCCTCCACCAGGGCCGGGCGCCAGCCGTGTTGCTTCTCCAGTTGGCGTGCGCACAGGGCCGGGGTGTCCTGCACGAGGCGTGTCATCGCCAGGGAGCCCGTCGGGTCCAGGCGGTAGCGCTCGACGACTGTGTCCAGTGCGCGGCGCAGGGCCGTCCAGTCGTCCTCGTCGGCGGGGCGGGCCCGTAGGGCGTCGGCGACCTGGGTGCCGTGGGCGTTGAAGGCGCCGAGGACCGCGTCCTCCTTGGTGCCGAAGTAGCGCAGAAAGGTGCTGCGGGACACCCCGGCAGCCGCCGCCAGGTCGTCGAGGGTGACCTTGGCGAAGCCCTCCTGACGGAACAACTCGAAGGCCACCTGGGCCAGTTCGGCCCGCACGGCCGCCCTGGCGATGTCTCGCGTGTTCGTACGTGCCGCTCCACTCACCCCGTGATCCTACCGCTTGACCGAGCCTGGATTGCAGGAGAGAGTCTTGGTGTCATATGTGACACTGAGTTTCATCCATGCCGTCGAGTTTCATCAAGTGGCATGAGTGCCATCGATTGCCATCGGTATTCATCGAAGGGGAGATCCGACACCGTGACCCAGACCATTGGATTCATAGGCAGCGGCATGATCGGCGGAGCGCTGGCCCGGCTCGCCGTCGCCGCCGGACTGAACGTCGTCGTGAGCAACTCGCGTGGCCCGGACACCCTGGGCGACCTCGTCGACGAGCTCGGCGAGCGAGCCCGCGCCGCCGTGCCCGCCGAAGCCGCGCGGGCCGGTGACCTGGTCGTGGCGACCGTCCCGCTGCGCGCCTACGACCGGTTGCCCGTGGAAGCCCTGGCGGGCAGGACGGTGATCGACACGATGAACTACTACCCGGACCGCGACGGCCGCATCGCCGAGCTGGACTCGGGCGAGCTGACCTCCAGCGCCCTCGTGCAGCGGCATCTGGAGGGTGCGCGCCTGGTCAAGGCGTTCAACAACATCGACTTCCGGCGCCTGTTCACCAGCGCCCGCGCCGCCGGTGCCGCCGACCGCAGCGCCCTGCCCGTCGCCGGTGACGACCCGGCCGCCAAGGCGGACGTGGCCCGGCTCCTCGACGTCCTCGGTTACGACGCGGTCGACATCGGCACCCTCG
>NZ_LIQZ01000227.1 GCF_001418655.1 Streptomyces phaeochromogenes
CCCTCCCCCGATGCCTCCTTGTCCCCCTCGTTCTCCTTGTCCTCCGACTCCTCCCGTCCCCATGCCAGTGTGTGGGTGGCCGGGAGGTCGATGAAGCGAGCCGGCACCCCGTGGTCCAGGGCCCAGCGGATGGCCACCCATTCCGGCGAGAACTCGGCGAGCGGCCAGAACGCCGACCGCCCCGGCTCGTCCACGACATGTGCGAGAAGGGCGACGGGCGGCCGCATGTCCTCGTCGGCGGCCAGCGCGATCAACGCGTCGGCCTCCGGCGGCCCTTCGATGAGTACGGTGCGCGGGCCCGCCGCCTCCAGCGCGGCCCGTACGGCCCGGGCCGAGCCGGGGCCGTGGTGGCGCACCCCGAGCAGCAGGGGCCCGGTCCCCCCGTCGCGGTCGCTCACGCGCTCACCTCCCGGCAGGCGCGGTAGAAGTCCTTCCAGCCGTCGCGCTCGCGGACGACGGCTTCCAGATACTCCTGCCAGATGACGCGGTCGGCCGCCGGGTCGCGGACGACGGCGCCGAGGATGCCCGCGGCGACATCGCTCGCACGCAGGACGCCGTCCCCGAAGTGGGCGGCCAGGGCAAGGCCGTTCGTGACAACGGAGATCGCCTCCGCGGTGGACAGCGTGCCGCTGGGCGACTTCAGCTTCGTACGCCCGTCGGCGGTGATGCCGTCGCGCAGCTCGCGGAAGACCGTGACGACGCGGCGGATCTCGTCGACGCCGTCGGGCACCGAGGGCAGGTCGAGGGAGCGGCCGATCTGGTCGACGCGGCGCGAGACGATGTCGACCTCGGCGTCGGCGCTCTCGGGCAGCGGCAGGACCACCGTGTTGAAGCGGCGGCGCAGGGCGCTCGACAGGTCGTTCACCCCGCGGTCGCGGTCGTTGGCCGTGGCGATCAGGTTGAAGCCCCGGACCGCCTGCACCTCCGAGCCCAACTCCGGTATCGGCAGGGTCTTCTCCGACAGGATCGTGATGAGCGAGTCCTGTACGTCGGCGGGGATGCGGGTCAGTTCCTCCACCCGGGCCGTCATCCCCTCCGCCATGGCCCGCATGACCGGGCTGGGCACCAGCGCGTCCCGGCTCGGGCCGTTCGCGAGCAGCTGCGCGTAGTTCCAGCCGTAGCGGATCGCCTCCTCCGGTGTGCCGGCCGTGCCCTGCACGAGGAGCGTGGAGTCGCCGCTGACGGCCGCGGCGAGGTGCTCGGAGACCCATGTCTTGGCCGTGCCGGGCACGCCGAGCAGGAGCAGGGCCCGGTCGGTGGCGAGCGTGGTGACGGCGACCTCGACGATGCGGCGCGGGCCGACGTACTTCGGTGTGATCACCGTGCCGTCCGGCAGTGTGCCGCCGAGCAGGTAGGTCGCGACGGCCCACGGCGACATCCGCCAGCGGACCGGGCGCGGGCGGTCGTCCTGCGCGGCCAGCGCCGCGAGCTCGGCGGCGAACGCGTCCTCGGCGTGCGGCCGCAGCGCCTCGCCCTTCGCTGCTTCTCGCGTGTGCGCGGAGTGCTGCTGGCTCGGTTCGACGGACGTCTGGTCGACGGACACGGACATGGAGCGGTCCCCCTTGCGGCTCGGCCGGTTCGGATCTGGTTCCACCGTGCACTACGCCACTGACAATCGCCCTGACCTGCACAAACGAACTCGCCGGGGCCGATTGTCAGTGGTGGGACCTACCTTCGATGACATGACTCAGCAGGGGGTGCGCTGGACTGCGGATCAGGTGCTGGCACTGGCGCCTGACGCAGCGTCACGCAAGGCGGGCAGCAAGCTCGGCGCGGCAGGGCCGTGGTCGGAGGCGGGCAGTACGGACGAGGGGACGGTGTGGGGACTGTGCAGGGGAAGCGGCAGCAGGCCGTATCGGACGGTGATCGACATCGCGGACTCCACCGGGCCCGCGTACAAGTGCAGTTGCCCGAGCCGCAAGTTCCCGTGCAAGCACGCGCTGGGGCTGCTGCTTCTCTGGGCGGGCGAGGACGGCACGGTGCCGCGGGGGCAGGTGCCGGACTGGGCGGAGGAGTGGACAGAGGCGAGGAAGAAGCGCGCGGACGACAAACGGGCGGCGAGCGCGGCGGGTTCCCCGGCCTCGGGTGATCCGGAGGCCGCGCGGCGCAGGGCGGAGCGGCGGGCCGAGCACATCACCGCGGGGGCGGCGGAGCTGGAGCAGCGGCTGGCCGATCTGCTCCGGGGCGGCCTGGCCACGGCGGAGCAGGCAGGGTACGGGCTGTGGGAGGAGACGGCGGCCCGCATGGTCGACGCGCAGGCCTCCGGACTGGCCGCGCGGGTGCGGGAGTTGGGAGCGATCCCGTCGTCGGGCCCTGGCTGGCCGGTGCGTTTGCTGGAGGAGTGCGCGCTGCTCCATCTCCTCGACCAGGGCTGGCTGCGCCGCGAGCGACTGCCGGACGGCCTGGCCGCGACGGTCCGTTCACGGATCGGGCTGACCGGCTCGGCGGACGGCCCGCCGGTCCGCGACCACTGGCTGGTCCTGGCCCAGTACGACACGTCGGACAGCCGCCTCACCACCCGCCGCATCTGGCTGCACGGGGCGGAATCGGCGCGCCCGGTCCTGCTCCTGTCGTACGGGGCGGCCGGCCGCGCACCCGAACTGGCCCTGCCGGTCGGGCTCGCGCTCGACGCCGAGGTGTCCGCGTATCCGGGCGCGGGCCAGCTGCGGGCCGCGCTCGGTGAGCAGTTCACGCCTCCGGCGCCCACGACGATCCGCCCGCCGGGAGTGAGCGTGGCGCAGGCGGCGGCCAGGTACGGCGAAGCGCTCCGGGACGACCCGTGGCTGGACTCCCACCCGGTGACACTCGGCCGCGTCATACCCACCCCGGACGGCGACACCTGGCAACTGGCCGACGCCGACGGCGAGCTGGCGCTACCGCTCACCCCGGCGGCCCTGTCCGGCTCGGGCCTGTGGCGTCTGGTCGCCCTCTCCGGCGGCACACCGGTCACGGTCTTCGGAGAGTGCGGCCACCGCGGCTTCACGCCCCTCACGGCCTGGCCGGAGGGCCCGGGCGAGGCGGTGTCCCTGTGCTGACGACGACACCGCTCCAGGCCCCCTCGCGTCCTACGGACCCGACCGATGTGGCCGACCGGGCCGACCTGACCGATGTGACCGACTCGACCGACTCGACCGACGTGACGGACCTGGTGGATCCATGGAAGGGACTCACATGAACAGGACCCCCACTCCCACCGACACGGTTTCCACCGACACGGCCTCCGCGGACGCCTCCGGCGGGAGCCGCTGGGAGGAGCTCGTGACCGCGGCCCTCCTGGGGACCGCGCGGCGGACGCCGTCGGGGATCCCGGCCGGCCGGGAGGCGCCGACGGCGCTGCTGGACGCGGCGGCCGTGGAGACCGTACGGCGGCGGGCCGGGATGCGGCCGGGGCGGGCGGCGGCCCGGGTGGAGCCCGCGCCGGCGGACCCACGTCCGCTGTTGCCGCCCGCCGCCGCGCGCAGACTCGCGATGCTGCTCGCCGACCGGCCCGGGACGGGCGGCGGCAGTGGCGGTCGCAGAGGCTCGGCTCCCGACCTCATGGAGCTGCTCCCGCAGTGGCTCGCCACGGCGAACCGGCGCGGGTTCGCACCCCGCCCGGAGGCACTGCCCTCGCTGCTTGACGCAGCCCGGGGACGTACGGATCTACGGCCGGCGGTGCTGGCGTTCGCGGGGCCGCGCGCTCTGTGGCTGGCCCGGCTGAACGCGGACTGGCGGTTCGCGCTGCGCTCGACGCCGGGTGGCGGGGCAGCTCTGCCCGGGCCCGGGGAGCCCGATCGCATAAGGGAGTTGTGGGAGGAGGGGCTGTTCGCCGAGCGGGTCGCGCTCCTCTCGGGGATACGGGCCCGGGACGCGACGGCCGCGCGGGAGCTGCTGGCCACCACGTGGGCGACGGAGCGGGCCGAGGACCGGCTGATGTTCCTCGACTCGCTGCGGACGGGGCTGCACGCGGCGGACGAGCCGTTCCTGGAGCGGGCGTTGGCCGACCGGAGCCGCAATGTGCGGGCCACTGCGGCGGAGTTGCTGTCCGCACTGCCCGGTTCGGCGCTCGCCGGACGGATGGCGGAGCGCGCGCAGTCCTGCGTGGCCGTCGACCACACGCAGGGCACGCCGACGATAGCGGTCGAGGCGCCGCACGAGTGCGATCCGGGCATGGAGCGGGACGGAGTGCTTCCCAAGGCTCCGGCAGGGCGGGGTGAACGGTCCTGGTGGCTGGGCCAGTTGGTCGAGGCGGCCCCGCTCGGCACGTGGTCGCGGCGGCTCGGGGGACGTACGCCGGAGGAGATCGTGGCGCTGCCCGTGGCGGACGACTGGCAGGGCGAGCTGCATGCCGCGTGGTGCCGGGCCGCGGTGCGCCAGCGCGATCCTTCCTGGTCCAGAGCGCTGCTGGGCGTCCCCGCCGCGCCGGAGGCGGGCGGACCGGGTGCGGTGTCGCTGGCCGAGCGCGCCAAGCTGCTCGGCACGCTGGGGGCCGCCGAGCGGGCCGACTGGGTGGCGGGATTCATAGCCGTGCACGGCCTGTCCGAGGCGTTCCAGCTGCTCGGAGTGTGCACGGTGCCCTGGTCGGGACCCTTGGGGCGGGCGGTCGTCGACGCCCTCAACATCGCGAGGGACGCGGGCAGTTATCCATGGAGCTTCAGCGGCGTCATGGGCCTGGCCGAACGCTGTCTGGACCCGTCCGAGGCCCCTCACCTCGAAACCCTCACCGCCATCCCCGACGAACCGGAGAACGCGGCCCCCGGCGCCGGCAGTTACTGGGCGGAATCCTTCCAACGCCTGGTCACAACCCTGCGCCTACGAGCGGCGATGCAGAGAGAACTCGAGGAGGAGTAAGCACCGAGGCGTAGCCGGAACCAGGGCAGAGACGCACAGCACCTCGTAACGCCCTCACCCCTCCCACCCTCAAGGGGCGCGAGGAACCGCGCACTCCACCCCGACCAACCCGCACCCACAACACAAGCCAAGCCCCAACAACCCCCCGCCAACCCGGCGGAGCCCTACCGCACGTTCGCGCGAACCCACTCCACGATCGACGCCGTCGTCGCCCCGGGCGTAAAGATCTCCGCCACACCCAGCTCCTTCAACGGCGCGATGTCCGCCTCCGGAATGATCCCGCCCCCGAACACCTTGATGTCCTCCGCGTCCCGCTCCTTCAGGAGCTGAATCACCGCGGCGAACAACGTGTTGTGCGCGCCGGACAGGATCGACAGCCCGATCGCGTCGGCATCCTCCTGGATCGCCGTGTCCACGATCTGGTCGGGCGTCTGGTGGAGACCGGTGTAAATGACCTCCATACCCGCGTCCCGCAGCGCCCGCGCGATCACCTTCGCCCCGCGGTCGTGGCCGTCGAGCCCCGGCTTGGCCACCACCACACGGATCGGACCGGCTGCCACACCCATCACTGCCTCCATGAACCGACTACACCGATCACCGATCACCGATCTACCGACCCGCACAGCCCGCGATGATCCACGGACCTCTGCGGATCCCCGTGGGTCTCCGTGGAGATCCACCCGGACCTGTCCTGTACCGACTGATAGCACCCGGGGGCCGGGACGGCGACTCGCCGCCACCGCCCTCACGTCAGATATGCCCCGGTGGCACAGCGCCCCCGCACGACACGGCCCCGGAAAGTGAACGAACGTTATCGCCACCATCCCGTAACCGGCAGTTTCGCGGTGCGGACCGAGGGGGAAATCACACGGTGGGACAAGTTCGCCGCGCACGGTCCCGCATCACGCGGCACATGGGCCGCAGCCTGCGGCCGATGGACCGCGGCCGGACCGGGCGCAAGGGGAGCCGCTACGAGGTCGCCGCACCGCCGCGCCGTCAGCCGCGCGGCAAGGTGGTGCGGCGCATCGGCGATGGCACGACGACGGGCACGCCCGTCGCTCCACCGGCGTCACACACGCCGCACGTGCCCCTCGCCTTCCTCGTCACCGGCTTCTCACGAGGGCACACGGGGGCCGGAGTCGTCCTCCCGTGCGCCGACGGGAGGTCGGCCATGAAGGTCACCAGGGCAGTGTCGCCCCTTCTTCCACTCTGCCAGCGCCTGCTCCCCGGCAGAATCGCCGGGCTCTCGCTGGCCCTCCTGAAGGCGACGGCCCTGGAGATCGCGATCCTCGCGGGCCACCTCCTCCTCTATCCCACCGGCATCACCCCGGAGCGCCGCCCGGCCCCGAACCCACCCGGGACCCCGACCGACCTGGCCGACACCGGCACACGTACCGGCACCGGCACCGGCACCGGCAAGGAGAGGGGCGACACCACCCGTCTCCCCACCCCCACCAGGCCCCCGGTCGTCCTGCTGCACGGCTTCATCGACAACCGCTCCGTCTTCGTGATGCTGCGCCGCTCGCTGGCCCAGCACGGCAGGCAGCAGATCGAGTCGCTCAACTACTCCCCGCTGACCTGTGACATCCGGACCGCCGCCGAGCTGCTCGGCCGGCACATAGAGGAGATCTGCGAGCGCACCGGCCATCACGAGGTGGACATCGTCGGGCACAGCCTCGGCGGGCTGATAGCGCGGTACTACGTGCAGTGCCTGGGCGGCGACGTCCGCGTCCGGACCCTCGTCACGCTGGGCACGCCGCACTCGGGCACGCGGGTCGTCCCGCTGATGAACGCGCACCCGATCGTCCGCCAGATGCGTCCCGGTTCGGGCGTACTCGACGAGCTGTGCCAGCCGGCGCCGCACTGCCGGACCAGGTTCGTGAGCTTCTGGAGCGACCTCGACCAGTTGATGGACCCGCTGGAGACCGCGTGCATCGAGCACCCGGACCTGCTGGTCCAGAACGTGCGGGTGAGCGGGATCGGGCATCTCGCCCTCCCCGTGCACCCGGCCGTCGCGGCCGGCATCCGGCAGGCCCTGGACGCCGAGGAGGCGGAAGCCCGCCCGGCCGCCAACACCGCCGCCCACGCCGACGGCCTGACGGTGGCGTGACGGTGGCGTGACCGACGGACGATGACGCGCCCGGAGGCGTGGCCAACCGGAAGCGGCGGAGCGCAAGCGGCGCAAAAGCCAACCGGCACAACCGGAAGGCGCCGTCGAACCCGTTCAATCGGCCCCGAGGACCGACGTTTCTTCGAACATTCATCGAACGCCAGGCCAAAGCTGTGCCCGCCCTCCGCCGAAAGACGGCCGAATGCCCGTTTCCTGAGAGGAGGAAAGCCGCCGAAGATTGTCGCGCCCTCGTACCGCCGGGTACAGTCGCCGCACTGCTCTGCCAGCCCCTGTCGTCGAGGCGAAAGAGAAGTTGGTGAACGACCGTCACCCGTCGGGGACCGCAATTCCCCCGGCTCCGGCTCCCGAGGCCGCCTCGGCGCATTACGCGTCCTATGGCGAACAGGGCGTCCAGTACGGCGACTTCACCACGTACGACGGCTACTCCGCCACCGGTTTCGACCCCAACGCCTCCGGCATGTACGGCGCGACGGGCAGCTACGACACGACGGGCGCCTACGCGACGACGACCTTCGACACCGACCCCCTGTTCGGCGACCTCCCCGGCAACGGCGGCGGAACCGACGGCAGCGGCGCGGGCACGGGTTCGTACGACGCCACCCAGTGGGCCACCGGCAGTCATCAGACGCTGAACTACGACCCGTACGCGGCGCAGCACCACGCCGCGTTCGAGACCGGCAGCTATGACACGAGCGGTGTCTGGCAGGGCTCCGGTTACCAGCAGCTCGGCGAGATCCCGACGCAGGCCGGGAGCCCGGACGGCACCGGCCAGTGGGACGCGAACGCCTGGCTCCAGGCCGATCCGGTCGACCCCACCCAGCAGTGGACCGCGCCGACCTTCGAGACCGGCACGTACGACGCGACGGCGTGGAACTCGGACGGCGGCGACCAGAACCAGCAGAACCAGAACCAGAACCAGACTCAGGTCCAGCCCCAGATCCACCATCAGGCGCAGACCGAGCACGAGTCGTATCCGGCCGACCAGCACACGGCGTACGACCAGCACGCGTCCTACGACCACCAAGAGTCGTACGACGGGCACGAGTCGTACGACCAGCAGGCCACCACCGCTTTCCAGCAGGTCCCGTACGAGGAACAGGCCACCGCGGAAGGCGAGTTCACCCCCTCCGACGACGCCGACGCGGACTCCGGTACCGGTGGCCACGGCCACGACGAACCCGCTCCCTTGGACGACGTCGAGGAAACCACCTCCGTCGCCGACACCGCCGCCCCGGCCGGCCGCTCCGCGTCACGTGCGGCCGGCCGTTCCGCGCCCCGTTCCCGTCGTCGCCCCCCGCCGAAGCGTTCCGCCCTGCTGACGGTCGCCGTGCCCTCGGCGTGTGTGATGGGCGTCGCCGGAATCGCCGCCGCGTCCGTGACCGGCGGAAGCAGCAGCAACGACGAAGCGCGGACGACGGCCGCCGCGCCCGACGCGAGCGCCGTGAAGCCGGCTGCCGCGAACAACCAGCTGGACACCCAGCTGGAGAACCTCTCCGCGGACGCGGACGACTTCGCCGACCGGGCCAGCCGTACGCAGGAACGTATCGACTTGAAGGCCCAGCAGGCCGCCGACAAGCAGAAGGCGGCGGCGGAGGCGGCCCGCAAGGAGCGGTTGCGGCCGAAGTTCGCGCTGCCGGTCGCGCAGCACGGGCTCAGCGCGTACTACGGACAGGCGGGCATCAACTGGATGTCCGTCCACACCGGCATCGACTTCCCCGTCTCGTACGGCACGACGGTGATGGCCGCGACCGACGGGACCGTCCGGACGCAGTGGAACAGCGCGTACGGGAACATGGTCATCGTGACGGCCAAGGACGGTACGGAGACGTGGTACTGCCACCTCTCCACGTACAAGGTCGCCTCGGGTGCCGTCGTGAAGGCCGGGGACCCGATCGCGTACTCCGGGAACTCCGGGAACTCGACCGGTCCGCACCTTCACTTCGAGGTGCGGCCGGGTGGTGGCTCGGCGATCGACCCACTGCCGTGGTTGCGCAGCCATGGGCTGGACCCCTCCTAGGAGAGGCCCTGCTTGAGGCCGGAGTCCTGGGCGCCCCCAGACCCCCGTATCGGCCTGAACGGCCTCGTCCTCAATCGCCGGACGGGCTGAAAGTGATCGGCCCGCCCTCAAGCAGTCCCCAGCAGCCAATACCGCTGGGGACCACAGCACTTCAGCTCTACAGCTTCTCCACCGGTGCGTACCGCAGCAGCAACCGCTTCGGCTTCTCCTCGCCGAAGTCGACCGTCGCCTCGGCGTTCGCGCCTGTGCCCTTGACGCCGACGACCGTGCCGAGGCCGAACTGGTCGTGGGTGACGCGGTCGCCGACGGCGAGTGACACCACCGGCTTGTCCGAGGCGCCGCGTCGCGTCGCGAAACCGGACGCGCCCGAGGCCGCCGAGCGGGAGCGCGAGGAGGACAGGGAGGCCGCCACACCGGAGACCGGGCCGGAGGCCGCCGGGCCGAGGGAGCCCGTGCGCTTCCACTCCAGATGCGTCTCCGGGATCTCCTCCAGGAAACGGGACGGCGGGTTGTACGAGGGCTGGCCCCAGGCGCTGCGCATGGACGACCGGGTCAGATACAGCCGCTCCCGCGCGCGCGTGATGCCGACGTACGCGAGCCGGCGCTCCTCCTCCAGCTCCTTGGCCTGGCCGAGCGCGCGCATGTGCGGGAAGACGCCGTCCTCCATGCCGGTCAGGAACACCACGGGGAATTCGAGGCCCTTGGCGGTGTGGAGGGTCATCAGCGTTATCACGCCGGACCCGTCCTCCTCCTCGTCCGGGATCTGGTCGGAGTCGGCGACGAGTGCGACCCGCTCCAGGAAGGCGGAGAGCCCGCCCGGTGCCTCGCCCTCGCCGGCCTCCTGCTCGAACTCCAGGGCCACGGCGGCCAGTTCCTGGAGGTTCTCGATGCGGGTCTCGTCCTGCGGGTCGGTCGAGGCCTGCAACTCGGCGAGGTAGCCGGTCCGTTCGAGAACCGCCTCAAGGACCGTCGCCGGGCCTGCGCCCGACTCGACGATCGTGCGGAGGTCCTCCATCAGCGTGTTGAACTTCTTGACGGCGTTCGTCGAGCGGGACGCCATGCCGTACGCCTCGTCGACGCGGCGCAGCGCCTGCGCGAAGCTGATCTTCTCGCGCTGGGAGAGCGCGTCGATCATCGCCTCGGCGCGGTCGCCGATGCCGCGCTTGGGGACGTTGAGAATGCGGCGCATCGGTACGGAGTCCTCGGGGTTCGCGAGCACGCGCAGGTACGCGAGGACGTCGCGGACCTCCTTGCGCTCGTAGAAGCGGACTCCGCCGACGACCTTGTAGGGCAGGCCTACGCGGATGAAGACCTCTTCGAAGACACGGGACTGCGCGTTCGTACGGTAGAAGACCGCGACGTCGCCCGCCTTCGCGTCGCCCGCGTCCGTGAGGCGGTCGATCTCGTCGGCGACGAACTGGGCCTCGTCGTGCTCGGTGTCGGCGACATAGCCGGTGATCTGCGCGCCCGCGCCCGCGTTGGTCCACAGGTTCTTGGGGCGGCGCGACTCGTTGCGCTCGATGACCGCGTTGGCGGCGGTGAGGATCGTCTGCGTCGAGCGGTAGTTCTGCTCCAGCAGGATCGTCGTCGCGCTCGGGTAGTCCTCCTCGAACTGGAGGATGTTGCGGATGGTCGCGCCGCGGAAGGCGTAGATCGACTGGTCCGCGTCACCCACCACGCACAGCTCGGCCGGCGGGAGGTCGTGCGCGCTCGGCGGGACGTCCACGGGGTGCTCGGAGGTGCCGACGAGCTCGCGGACCAGGGCGTACTGCGCGTGGTTCGTGTCCTGGTACTCGTCGACCAGGACGTGCCGGAAGCGGCGGCGGTAGTGCTCGGCGACGTCCGGGAAGGCGCGCAGGAGGTTGACCGTCGTCATGATCAGGTCGTCGAAGTCCAGCGCGTTCGCCTCGCGCAGGCGGGACTGGTACATCACGTAGGCCTGGGCGAGGGTCTTCTCGAAACCGTCGGCGGCCTGGGCGGCGAAGTCCTCCTCGTCGATCAGCTCGTTCTTCAGGTTCGAGATCTTGGCGCTGAACGACTTGGGCGGGAAGCGCTTGGGGTCGAGGTCCAGGTCACGGCAGACCAGGGCCATGAGGCGCTTGCTGTCGGCGGCGTCGTAGATCGAGAAGGAGGAGGTGAAGCCGAGCTGCTTCGACTCGCGCCGCAGGATCCGTACGCACGCGCTGTGGAAGGTCATCACCCACATCGCGTTGGCCCGCGGCCCGACGAGCTGCTCGACGCGCTCCTTCATTTCGCCCGCGGCCTTGTTCGTGAAGGTGATCGCGAGGATCTGGCCCGGGTGCACCCTGCGCTCGCCCAGCAGGTGGGCGATCCGGTGCGTGAGCACACGGGTCTTGCCGGAGCCCGCGCCTGCCACGATGAGCAGGGGGGAGCCGTGGTGGACCACCGCCGCGCGCTGGTTCTCGTTCAGCCCGTCCAGGAGCGCGGCCGGGTCCACGTGCGGCCGGGGGGCGCCGTCGCGGTAGTAGCCGTCCCGGCTGGGCGGCACGTCGAAGTGGCCGCCGAACAAATCGTCCGGAACGGGCCCCGACTCCGGCGCCTCGTCCTCGGGCGGCGGCGGGGGCTCGTCCTCGTGCGGCGGGGGCTCCTCCTCGTGGGCCCGCGAGGGCTTGAGGTCCGCCAGGAAGCTGTCATCAAAGAGGCTGCTCATCGCTCTCCGAGTCTAGGCGCCCCCACTGACAGCCTGCCGCCACCTTGGAAACTCGACGGGGTCGCTCCGCGGGGGTGCGGGTTTCCGTGGCTGCTCGCCTTGAGTTTCGTCACCCTCCGGTGGAGGTTCGCAGCGGTCCGTGATCAGGCGGTCCGGCTGCGGCTTCGGCTGGGATTCGGGAGCAGTGTGTCGTGGGTGCGGGTCGGCTGTGGTTGGCGTGCACAGTTCCCCGCGCCCCTGAAGGGGCGCTGCAGTGGGCCGGGCTTCATCTGGTGGACAACTCGGGCCAGACCCATCTGAATTGGTTACCGCGCGTCGGGCCCAAGGCTAAGGTCACGAAAATGTATCGGGCATATCGCGCATCAAACTTCACAGGGGCCACAGGAATTAGCTAACTTTTATGTGGGCCGCACGACCCGCACCGGCGAACACGCCGGGCCGAGCGGCCTCCGCCGAGTCCGGTACGCCCTCGTGGCCGACGGAGCCGGGGACCCACCGACCTTGGGGTGAATCGGTCCAACTCCCTTCGGGGAAACGGACCGTAGGGCAAACCTTCCGGAGCACCCGCCCGAACCCGACAGCTAACTCGGTAGGCGGACGACGGAAGGAGACGCCCTCGTGGCGCCACACCGCAGGTCCCGGCCCCCCAGTCCCATGGGCATACGGACTCCGGCCATCGCCACCGCGGCCCTGACCTCGGTGGCCCTCCTCTCCCAGACGGCGAACGCGGCCCCCTCCGAGGAACCCAGGCCGAGCCTCGAGGAAGTCGAGAAGAAGGTCGGCGACCTCTACCGCCAGGCGGAGACGGCCAGTGAGAAGTACAACGCGGCCAAGGAGAAGACCACCAAGCAGAAGAAGCGCGTCGACACCCTCCTCGACGACGTGGCGCGCCGCACGGAGAAGCTGAACGACGCGCGCGAGGAGCTCGGTACGTTCGCCGCCGCGCAGTACCGCACCGGGGCCGCCGCCCCCGACACCGCCTCCCTCCTCCTCGCGGACAACCCGCAGGACTACTTCGACCAGACCCAGCTGATGGACCGGCTCACCAGCCGCCAGAAGCAGTCCGTCGACGACTACGTGACGCAGCAGACCGCCACGACGGAGAAGCGGCGGGAGGCGTCCGAGAGCCTGGAGACGCTCACCAGGACGCAGAGCTCGCTGAAGACGTCCAAGGCGGACGTCCAGCGGAAGCTCGCCACCGCGCGCGACCTCCTCTCGAAGCTGACCACCGAGGAGAAGGCGCGGCTCGCCGCGATCGAGCGGCAGAAGCAGGAAGAGGCCCAGCGCAAGGCGGACGAGCTGGCCCGCCAGCAGGCGGCCGACGCCGAGCGGCGGCGCCAGGAGGCCGCGCAGAGCACCGGGACCTCCACGGGCACGGGGACCTCCGGGTCCGGCTCAGCCGCCTCCACCGCCAAGGCCGACAAGGCGCTCGCCTTCGCCCGCGCCCAGATCGGCAAGCCGTACGTCTGGGGCGCGAGCGGCCCCGGCTCGTACGACTGCTCCGGCCTCACCCAGGCCGCCTGGAAGGCCGCCGGAGTCACCCTCCCGCGCACCACCTGGGACCAGGTCAAGGCCGGCACGACGGTCTCCGTGAACAGCGCCCAGCCCGGTGACCTGGTCTTCTTCTACGACGACATCAGCCACGTCGGCATCTACATCGGCGACGGCATGATGATCCACGCGCCCAAGCCGGGGGCGTACGTCCGCGAGGAGTCGATCTACTACATGCCGATCCACAGCGTGGTGCGCCCGGCGTGAGGAGCCTCGACTTCGTGAGGGGCTTTTCGTAGACCTGAGTGGAAATGGGAGAGGGCACACGCGCGTGTGCCC
>NZ_LIQZ01000228.1 GCF_001418655.1 Streptomyces phaeochromogenes
CGGGACGCCTGTCAGGGGGACAGCGGCGGGCCGCTGGTCGCCCAGGGGCGGCTGATCGGCCTCGTGTCGTGGGGGAGCGGCTGTGGGCGGGCCGGCAGCCCCGGTGTCTACACGCGGGTCTCGGAGGTCGTCAGGACCCTCGGAGAGGGCCGCTGAAGGCCCTTCTGCGGCCCTGGGAGGCGTGAGCCGTCTCACGGCCTCAGAGAGCACGAGCGCGGGCGGCCACCCCTGGATAGGAGCGGCCGCCCGGTCACCGGCCTGTGCCGGAGATGGCTCGTCGTCTGCGCGAAGTGTCAGTGCTCTTCGTCGTTGGCGCTTGCCGGGGCGGCAGTCAACCGCTCCGTCTCGTCCTGTATCTCAGCGGCGATCTTCTTGAGTTCCGGCTCGAACTTGCGCCCATGGTGGGCACAGAAGAGCAGCTCACCACCGCTGAGGAGGACGACGCGCAGATATGCCTGGGCGCCGCAACGGTCGCAGCGGTCAGCGGCCGTCAGCGGGCTCGCGGGGGTCAGAACAGTAGTCACGTCGCCTCTTCTCTAGCTCGACGAGCTGTCGTACCAGGGTCAACATCCAACCAGGCCGAAAACGTTCCCGCTCGTGGCTCTTCCTCGAAAAAAATCTTTCCGAGTCGGCTGTCTGCTGCCGGTTGGCGGCGAATGAGCCGTATTGCGTGTCTTCGTGTCTTACGGGTTCGCGCTCTGTCAGGTTCAGTCCTCACCGGCTGGCTTGCCGGTTGTTCTTGAGGACGTGCCCGGAGCCTAAATGGTTCATGCCTGGAAGGGAACGTGATATGTACTTCACTCCAACGAGGGATCGAACAAGCATGCGACGCTGGTCTAGTCTGAGTTTCGGACGAGGGTGGCGTTACAACGGCTCTACCAGGCCTCGGTACCCTCGGAGCGGCGACCGAAGCCGGGCCCTTACCCAAAAGGGCCACATCTGAAATTCAGCGAGGAGCGAACCGCGTGACCGCCGAGACGTCCGTGCCGTCCACAGCGCTGCTGACCGGAGCAGACCGGGACGGTTCCAACTACACCGCGCGGCACCTGCTCGTCCTCGAGGGGCTCGAGGCCGTGCGGAAGCGCCCGGGCATGTACATCGGGTCGACCGACAGCCGCGGCCTGATGCACTGCCTGTGGGAGATCATCGACAACTCCGTGGACGAGGCTCTCGGAGGCTACTGCGACCACATCGACGTGACCCTTCACGACGACGGCTCGGTCGAGGTGCGCGACAACGGCCGGGGCATCCCGGTCGACGTCGAGCCCAAGACCGGCATGTCCGGTGTCGAGGTCGTGATGACCAAGCTGCACGCCGGAGGCAAGTTCGGCGGCGGCTCGTACGCGGCCTCCGGCGGCCTGCACGGCGTGGGCGCCTCCGTGGTGAACGCGCTCTCGGCCCGCCTGGACGTCCAGGTGGACCGCGGAGGCCACACCCACGAGGTGAGCTTCCGGCGCGGCACCCCTGGAGCGTTCAAGGGGGACGGGGCCGACGCCGCGTTCGACGCGTCGGCCGGGCTGCGCAAGCTCAAGAGGGTCCCCAAGACCCGCACCGGCACCCGCGTGCGCTACTGGGCAGACCGGCAGATCTTCCTCAAGGACGCGAAGCTCTCCCTGGACCACCTGCACCAGCGCGCCCGGCAGACCGCCTTCCTGGTGCCCGGCCTGACCATCGTCGTCCGCGACGAGTTCGGGCTCGGTGAGGGCGGCAGCAAGGGTGAGGAGTCCTTCCGCTTCGACGGCGGCATCAGCGAGTTCTGCGAGTACCTGGCCAGCGACAAGCCCGTCTGCGATGTCCTCCGCTTCTCCGGGCAGGGCACCTTCAAGGAGACGGTCCCGGTCCTGGACGACCACGGGCAGATGACGCCCACCGAGGTCACCCGGGAGCTGGGCGTCGACGTGGCGATGCGGTGGGGCACGGGCTACGACACGACCCTCAAGTCGTACGTGAACATCATCGCCACACCCAAGGGCGGCACCCATGTCGCGGGCTTCGAGCAGGCCGTCGCGAAGACGATGAACGAGGTGCTGCGCACCAAGAAGCTGCTGCGCGTCGCCGAGGACGACATCGTCAAGGACGATGCTCTGGAAGGCCTCACGGCTGTCGTCACGGTCCGTCTCGCCGAACCGCAGTTCGAGGGCCAGACCAAGGAGGTCCTCGGCACCTCGGCGGCCCGCCGGATCGTGACGAACGTGGTCTCCAAGGAGCTCAAGGACTTCCTGACCTCCACGAAGCGGGATGCCGCCGCGCAGGCCCGGGTCGTCATGGAGAAGGCCGTCTCCGCCGCCCGTACGCGCATCGCGGCCCGTCAGCACAAGGACGCGCAGCGCAGGAAGACGGCCCTGGAGTCCTCCTCGCTGCCGGCCAAGCTCGCCGACTGCCGCAGCGACGACGTGGACCGCAGCGAGCTGTTCATCGTCGAGGGAGACTCCGCGCTCGGCACGGCCAAGCTCGCCCGGAACTCCGAGTTCCAGGCGCTGCTGCCGATCCGTGGAAAGATCCTCAACGTCCAGAAGGCGTCCGTCACGGACATGCTGAAGAACGCCGAGTGCGGCGCGATCATCCAGGTCATAGGAGCCGGGTCGGGCCGGACCTTCGACATCGACGCCGCGCGCTACGGGAAGATCATTCTCCTCGTCGACGCCGATGTCGACGGCGCGCACATCCGCATCCTGCTGCTGACGCTCTTCCAGCGCTACATGCGGCCGATGGTCGAGGCCGGGCGGGTGTTCGCGGCGGTGCCGCCGCTGCACCGCATCGAGCTCAGCCAGCCCAAGAAGGGCCAGGACAAGTACATCTACACGTACTCGGACCGCGAGCTGCGAGAGACCGTGCTGGAGCTCCAGCGCAAGAACGTGCGCTACAAGGACTCGATCCAGCGTTACAAGGGCCTCGGCGAGATGGACGCCGACCAGCTGGCCGAGACGACCATGGACCCGCGCTTCCGTACGCTGCGCCGGATCAACATCTCCGACCTGGAGGCCTCCGAGCAGGTGTTCGACCTGCTGATGGGCAACGACGTCGCCCCGCGCAAGGAGTTCATCTCCAGCTCCGCGGCGACGCTGGACCGCTCGCGCATCGACGCGTAGAGGGTCGCGCAGCCGGCTTGGCCGAGTGAGCCCGTCGGGACCGCGAGAGGTCCCGACGGGCGTCGGGTCGGGAGACCGGCCCGGAGACATCTCTGAGGGTGTCCGTGAGGGCGTCTCCACCCGCGGGTGGAGACGGGGCGCCTGAGGGATCCACCCATGATCCACCCTGGCTCCGATCTGCCGACCTGCCCGTTTCCGTAGCGTCGAAGGCGTCGACAGCGCCCGCTGCCGGCACCCGCCCTTCCCCGCACACGGAGGCCGCGATGTCCAGGCTTGTCGATGTCTTGGTGATCATCGCCGTTGTCGTCCTGGTGATCGCCCGCCAGTTCCGCACCCGTCGGATAGCGACGGACAGGAGCTGGTGGGTCGTGCCGGCGGTCCTGGTCTTCCTGGCCCTGCGCGAACCGGGTCTGCTCGACCCCGACCACCGGACACTGTCGGCCCTCCTGCTCGGTACCGAACTCCTCATAGGCCTGGCCACCGGCGTCGGCTGGGCCTGGACCACCCGGATCTGGAGGACACCGGACGGCGCGGTGTGGAGCCGGAGCAGCAAGGCCAGTGGCCTCGTCTGGACCGTCGGGATCGCCCTGCGGGCGGGCTTGTTCGGCCTCGGTGCCGCCCTCGGCCTGCACCAGGACAGTTCCGCCCTGCTCCTCGCACTCGCGGTGACGCTGCTGGTGCGCTCCGGGATCATGGTCCGGAGGGCGCAGACACTGCCCTCGGCGAGCGGGCAGAGCGCGGCGTACGGTGACGGCATGCCCCAGCCCTCGCGGAAGGAGCGTGTATGACGGAGAACGTCTGGACGCTCTGGCCTTCCCGCGAGGCGCTCTCCCGAATGGGAGTGCACAGGGCGCGGCGTGCTCTCGCCGGGGCCGGGCGCACCTTCGCCGTAGGCATCCTCCTCGCGACGACCTTCATCCACAGCGACCTGCACGGCTGGGGTGTCGCAGGGGCTGTTCTGGGAGTCCTTGTCGGTGGACTCGGGATCTGGGGCTTCTGGAGGGTCACGCTCGAACATCGCCTGCTTCCCTCCTTGGGGTTGCTCGTGCTGCTCTTCGCCATCGCGACGGTGGCAGAGAGCGCGGGGCTGCGGGTTCCTGCCCTCGTCGTGTGGTGCGTCTGCGCCGTCAGCGCCATGGAACGACTGCCGCTCGCGGCGGCCCTGCCCGCGAGCGCCGTGGCTCTGGGTACGTACGCGGCAGTGAACAACGACGCCTGGCTGACCACCCTGGCGACGACCGTGGGGCTTGCTCTGGCCGGATACGTGCTGCGGCTGGACGCGGAGGCCAGGGGCAGCGCCCAGCGGCTTCTCGCCCAGGAGCGGGCCGCACGGGCGGCCGAGGCGGAGTCGGCGGCGCTCGCGGAGCGGGCCCGGATCGCACGGGAGATCCATGACGTGCTGGCGCACAGCCTCTCGGCGCAACTCGTGCACTTGGAGGCGGCACGGCTGATGATCGAGAGGGGAGCGGAGCGGGACCAGATCCTCGATCGGGTCGTGGCGGCACGGGGAATGGCCCGCGAAGGCCTCGCCGAGACCCGGCAGGCACTCTCCGCGCTGCGCGGAGAGATGTCCCCGCTGGAGGAGTTCCTGAGCGAACTGGTCGCCGACACCGCCGGAGCCGATGTCACCGTCACGGGTGAACGGCGCCTGTTGCCGGCCGAGGCGTCGCAGGCGGTGCGCAGGGTCGCCCAGGAAGCGCTGACGAACGTCCGGAAGCACGCGCCTGGGGCAAAGATCCGCATACGCCTGGACTACGGCGAGCACGAAGTGATGTTGAACGTAAGGGATTCGGGAGCGCCGCCGGGCGAATTCACACACTCGGGCGCCGGATACGGTCTGCTCGGAATGCGGGAGCGGGCCGAGCTGCTGGGCGGCTCGCTGGAGGCCGGGCCGTACGAGGAGGGGTTCGTGGTGATGCTGAAGGTGCCCGTATGACGGAGGAGGAGGGCGGGGCACCGGCCCGTGTCGTCGTGGCGGACGATCAGACCGTGGTGCGCGAGGGCATCGTGATGCTGCTCGGGCTGCTGTCGGGGATCGAGGTCGTCGGGGCCGCCGCCGACGGGCACGAGGCCGTGCGGCTGGTGGCCGAGCTCGATCCGGACGTCGTGCTGATGGACCTGCGCATGCCCCGCTGCGACGGGGTGGAGGCGACCAGACGCATCCGGGCCGAACACCCCAGGACACAGGTCGTCGTGCTCACCACGTACGCCGACGACGCCTCGCTGTTCCCCGCACTCAGAGCCGGGGCCCGCGGCTATCTCACCAAGGACGCGGGCGGCGACGAGATCGTACGGGCCGTGCGGAGCGTGCTGTCCGGGGACGCCGGGCTCTCGCCGAGCATTCAACGGCGGCTGCTGGAGCGGCTGTCCGAGCCGGAGTCCGCCGTTCCCGCGGAGGGCGCCGAGACTCCGGACGGGCTCACCGCGCGGGAGACGGAGGTGCTCGTGCTGATCGCCGACGGTCTGACCAACCAGGAGATCGCCCGCAAGCTCCATGTCTCGACGGCCACCGTGAAGACCCACATCAACAACCTGTTCGCCAAGACGGGGCTCAAGGACCGTGCGCAGGCGGTCCGTTACGCCTTCGGGAAGGGACTTGTGCGGCCACCAGGGGGGTGAGTCACCTGATGGGGTGAAGAGCGCGGAGAGAAGAGTCTGGGATCTTCCCGATCTGTCCATCCTTGGGCACGCGGCCGAAACGGGCAGCGGACAAGGAGAGTTCGGTGGAGAAGTACGACGGTCCCGACTCCGGAAAGGTCCGGTTCGACGACCCCTGGTACGACGCGCTCGCCTCCGGCTGGGGCGAGTTGGACAGCACGGGTGCGCCCGCTCCCACCGTGCCGCCCGCGCGCGGGGAGCAGGCGGACCGGACCGCCCGTGCGGCCGACGTCTATCTGGAGGTGCAGCGCAGCGCGGCCTTCCAGGAGGTGCGCAGCCGGTACCGGAGGTTCGTGGTCCCGGCCGTCGCCGTCTTCTTCACCTGGTACGTCGGCTATGTGGTGACGGCGACGACGGCTCCGGAATTCATGGCGCGGCCCGTCGCCGGCGCGGTGAACGTGGCGATGGTCGCGGGGCTGGGGCAGTTCCTCACGACGTTCCTGTTCACCTGGGCGTACGCACGGCACGCCCGGCTGCGCAGAGACCGGGCCGCACTCGATCTGCGCTGGGACACACAGGAGCTGACGCGAAGCGTCGCGGGTGGTGACCGGTGACCGGGAACCATCAGACGCTGGCGCTGCTGCTGTTCAGCGTGTTCGTCGCGGTCACCCTGGGGATCACGACCTGGGTGAGCCGCCACCGGCATGGTTCGGCGGAGGAGTTCTACGCGGGCGGACGGCTCTTCTCGCCCATGGAGAATGGTTTTGCCATCGCGGGTGACTACATGTCCGCCGCGTCCTTCCTCGGTATCTCGGGGCTGATCGCGCTCTTCGGCTACGACGGGCTGCTGTACTCCGTCGGTTTTCTCGTCGCCTGGCTCGTCGTGCTGTTCCTCGTCGCCGAACTGGTGCGCAACTGCGGGCGGTTCACACTCGCGGACGTCGTCGCGGCCCGGATGAGCGAGCGACCGGTGCGGATCGCGGCGGGAACCTCCTCGGTGACCGTGTCCGTTCTGTACCTGGTGGCGCAGATGGTGGGCGCGGGCAGCCTCGTCGCGCTGCTGCTGGGCGGTACGAGTGAGGCGGCGCAGGCCTGGACGGTCATCGGCGTCGGGGCGCTGATGGTCATCTACGTGTCGATGGGAGGGATGCGGGCCACCACGTGGATCCAGATCGTCAAAGCGGTCCTGCTGATGGGCGGGACGATCGCGCTGACCGTGCTCGTCCTGATGCGGTTCCACGGGGACTTCGACCAGTTGCTGCGTACGGCGGCGGATCGCAGTGGGCACGGGAAGTCGTTCCTCGCGCCGGGGCTGAGGTACGGCGGGGACTGGACCGCGCGCCTGGACTTCATCAGCCTGGGACTCGCGCTCGTGCTGGGCACGGCCGGGCTGCCGCACATCCTGTCGCGCTTCTACACCGTGCCGACCGCGCGAGCCGCCCGGCGTTCGGTCGTCTGGGCGATCGGTCTGATCGGCGGGTTCTACCTGATGACGATCGTGCTGGGGTTCGGGGCGGCGGCGATCGTCGGCCCCGATGCCGTACGCGGGTCGAACGCGGCCGGGAACACGGCGGTTCCGCTGCTGGCGCTCGATCTGGGCGGCGGCGCCGGTTCCACCGGAGGAACGGTTCTGTTCGCGATCGTCGCCGCGATCGCCTTCGCCACGATTCTCGCGGTGGTCGCCGGAATCACGCTCGCCTCCTCGGCGTCCGTTGCCCACGACCTGTACGCGTCGCTGCGACGACGGCGTGCGAAGCCGCGCAGCGAGGTGGCCGTGGCGCGGACCGCCGCGGTCGGTATCGGCGTCGTCGCCATCGCGCTGGGCCTGCTGGCGCGCGACCTCAACGTGGCTTTCCTGGTGGGGCTTGCCTTCGCCGTCGCCGCGTCGGCGAATCTGCCGGTGCTGCTGTACTCGCTGTTCTGGCGGAACTTCACGACGCGCGGCGCGGTGTGGTCCGTGTACGGAGGCCTGGTGCCGGCCCTGGTGCTCGTCGTGCTGTCTCCGGTGGTGACAGGCAGCCCCGCGTCGCTGTTCCCGGGAGTCGACTTCCAGTACTTCCCGCTGGAGAACCCGGGCCTGGTGTCGATCCCGCTCGGCTTCCTGGCGGGCTGGCTCGGCACGGTCACCTCGGCGGAGCCGCCGGACGAGGCCAAGCACGCCGAAACCGAGGTACGGGCGCTCACGGGGGCGGGAGCGGTCTGAACGGCAGGGTGACGGCGGTCCGGTGGGACAACCCTCACTGTGAGGCCTGCAAGGCCTGTGAGGCCCGTACAGCGGGCCTGTAGAGCTCACCCGCTCAAGGCGCGACCCACGCATAGCGGTGTTCCGGACGCCCTGTGTCCCCGTACTTCAGTGAGAGCCGAAGACGGCCCGCCTGTTCCAGGTGGCGGAGGTAGCGCTGGGCGGTGGAGCGGCTGAGGCCCGTTTCGGCGGCGACCTCGTGGGCCGAGAGGGGGTGGTCGGCCTGGTGGAGGACGGTGCAGATCAGGTCCGTGGTCGGCTCCGAGTGGCCGGTGGGCGGACCCGGCGAGGACGGGGCGGGCGTCGTACGCAGGGCGCCGAACATGCGGTCGACCTGTTCCTGCCCCGCGACGCCCTGGTCGCTGACTCTGTCGACGGTGCGGCGCAGCGCGGCGTACGACTCGAGCCGCGTTCGCAGCGCTGCGAACGTGAAGGGCTTGACCAGGTAGTGCAGGGCGCCCAGACGCATCGCGGCCCGTACGGTCTCCACGTCGCCGGCTGCGGTGATCATGATGACGTCCGCGCCCATGCCCAGTTCCCGCATCTGATGCACGAGTTCGAGGCCCGTCCGGTCGGGCAGATAGTGGTCGAGCAGGATCAGGTCGACGGGCTCCCGGCCCGCCGCGTCCAGGGCCTGGGCGGCGCTGTGCGCACGGGCGGCCACCCGGAAGCCGGGAACCTTCCCCACGAATTTGGCGTTGATTTCGGCGACACGGAAGTCGTCGTCCACGACCAGGACGTCAATCATCGGGCCTCTCCCCCCGAGCCGGGCGAGCGGTGAGCCCGTGCTGTCGGCCCCAGTGTTGTGGAGTGAGCAGAAAGAGCACAACACCCTTCTGTAATCAGAAGAACGCTTTGCGCACACAAGACTGATGCCGTGGTGCGGGCCACGGCTACGGTCGCGGGGCATGAGCGCAGACACCGGCCCCGCCATCGCGCTGCGAGGCGTGCGCAAGGTCTTCACAGCCCCGCCGGGGGAACTGCACACGGCCGTCATCGGACTCGATCCGACCGTGGGAGGCTGCGTGTTCACGGCTGTCGTGGCCCCCACAGGCCGAGGCAGGCCGACCACACCGACCCTCGTCAGCGGTCTCGAAGAACTTATGGAGTGCGAAGCCGTGGTGCCGGACGAACCGCTCGACCTGCCGGAGGGCACGCGCGACTCGGCCTCCTTCGGTGCCCGCACCCTCAATGAGTCCGTCGCCCACGCGGACACGGGCGTCGTCTTGACGGCGGGTCCCGCCATGGTGAAAACCGAGGGCACCAAGACGGCTCGTACGGTCCCGCGCTCGCGAGCCGCCCGCGGAAGCAGGGCCGTTGTCGCCGGCCCCCGCCTGCTGCCCCTGTCCGCCGACGCGCGGTCCCTGGGATCGAGTGGCCGTCGGGTGATGCTCCAGGAGGGGTTGCCCACGTTGGCCGAGCGCCGAATCTCCGCGTGGACGCCCTTGTAGACCGAGAGCCGAACGTAGACCGAGAGCCGAACTCCCTTCCCAGGGCACGCGCAGGCCCAAATGCCCCTCCTAGGTCACCGTTTTGTTGAGTGCCTCCCCAGGAGGCGCATTTCGCAGACAGCCCTCTCCAGGACACCGGTTTCCTTCGGCACCGGTCTCTTGGCGGAGCGGCCGGTTCCCCCGTCACCGGCCGCTCCGAGGCACCCGTTTTCCCGCACCGCCTTCTTCACAAGGACGTGAACGAACATGCCCAAGACCCTCAGACACGGGTCGCTGGCAGCCGCCGGCCTGCTGGTCCTCTCCTCGCTCACCGCGTGCGCCAACGACGTGGCCGGATCAGCCGCCGCCGACGAGGCGGGTGGCAAGGGAGTGAAGGTCAAGATCATGGTCGGCGGCCTGGACAAGGTCATCTACCTGCCTGCGATGCTCACCCAGCGGCTCGGCTACTTCGAGGACGAGGGCCTCGACGTGGAGCTGCTGGGCGAGCACGCCGGTGTGGAGGCCGAGACCGCACTCGTCTCCGGGGAGGTGCAAGGAGCCGTCGGCTTCTACGACCACACCCTCGATCTGCAGGTCAAGGGCGAGGACGTCCAGTCGGTGGTGCAGTTCTCGCACGCGCCCGGTGAGGTCCAGATCGTCTCCGACAAGGCGGCGACCGAGATCAGTTCACCGGAGGACTTCAAGGGCAAGAGGCTCGGCGTCACCGGCCTCGGCTCCTCGACCGACTTCCTCACCAAGTATCTCGCCGTCAAGAACGGTGTGTCCGTCAGCGAGTTCAAGACCGTCCCGGTCGGCGCGGGACAGAGCTTCATATCCGCGCTCAAGAAGGGTTCCATCGACGGCGGCATGACGACCGACCCGACCGTCGCCACGATCCTGGCGGAGAACAGCGGCAAGGTGCTCCTCGACATGCGCACCCCCGAGGGTTCCGACGACGCGCTCGGCGGCGCGTACCCGTCGTCCAGCCTCTACATGCAGACGGACTGGGTCGACGACAACAAGAAGACGGTCCAGAAGCTGGCCAACGCCTTCGTGAAGACCCTCAAGTGGATGGCCAGCCACAGCGCCACTGAGATCGCCGACGAGATGCCGGACGACTACTCGAAGGGCAACGGGACGCTCTACGCCAGCGCGATCCAGAGCACCATGCCGATGTTCACCCAGGACGGTGTGATGCCCGAGGACGGTCCCAAGACCGTCGAGAAGGTCCTCAAGGCGTTCAACCCCGACATCAAGAACGCCGACGTGGACCTCAGCAAGACGTACACCACGGAGTTCGTGGACAAGGTCGAGGACTGACCTGCCCCCGACCAGACCCGCGGTCTCCCCAGGCCGCGGGCCGAGCTCCTGTGCACGGCTGAACTCCCCTGACAGCCGTACACAGGCGGGTACGGTCGCTTCCCCCGTACCGCGGCCGTGTCCTCAGGCGCGGGTCGCCCAGACGTAACGGTGCTCCGGGCGGCCCGCGTCACCGTATTTGAGGGTCAGCGTGGCCCGTCCCGTGCGCTCCAGGAGCTTCAGATAGCGCTGGGCGGTCTGGCGGCTGAGTCCGGTCCGGTCGGCGATCTCCTGGGCCGACAGAGGCCCTTCCGCGGTCACCAGCGCCCGGCGTACGGCCTCGGCGGTGGTGGGGGAGTGCCCTTTGGGCAGACCGGGCTCCGAGCCCGCGGACAGGGCACCGAAGATCCGGTCGACCTCCGCCTGTTCGGCCTCGCCGCCGCCGTCGAGGGTGCGGCGCAGGTCCGCGTACGCCTCCAGCTTGGCGCGCAGGCCGGCGAAGGCGAACGGTTTCACCAGGTACTGGAGCGCACCCTGTCGCATCGCCGCCTGGACCGTGGAGACGTCACGGGCCGCGGTCACCATGATCACGTCGGCCTGGTGGCCGCGTCTGCGCATCTCCTGGACGACCGCGAGGCCCGTCTCGTCCGGCAGATAGTGGTCGAGGAGCACCAGGTCCAGCCGGGGCAGGGCCTCCAGCTTCTGCAGTGCCTCCGCCGCGGAGTGCGCCTCGCCCGCGACATGGAAGCCGGCGACCTTCTCCACGTAGGCGACGTTGACCCGGGCGACCCGGATGTCGTCGTCCACGACCAGTACCTCGATCATCGCGACTCCTCGTTGACGGTCGTGGCGGCACTCTTCAGTACGAGGCCGGGCGCGGGCGCGGGCTCCGGCGCGAGTCCCGGCTCCGCCAGTGCCTCCGGCAGCACGATGGTGAACTCGGCGCCTCCGCCGTCCGCCTCCGAGACCCGGGCGCTGCCACCCTGCCGCTCGGCGAGCCTGTGCACCAGGGAGAGGCCGATTCCGCGCTTCCGGTGGGCCGGGGGCTTCTTCGTGGACCACCCGTCCGTGAAGATCAACTCACGCTGTTCGGCAGGAATTCCAGGACCCGTGTCCCGCACCCTCAGGACGGCCGTACGCCCTTCCGCGCGCAATTCGACCTCCACGCGCGCGTGGAGG
>NZ_LIQZ01000229.1 GCF_001418655.1 Streptomyces phaeochromogenes
CGCCCGGGCCTTCGGGGACTTCTGGGACCCGACGAACCCGCTCGGCTCGGCCGCGCTCCTCACCGCGGACGAACAGGGCGTGCTCAGCGCTGACGGGGAGGCACTGCTCGACCGGTTCGGGCTGGCCGCCGAGTACGTACCGGCGGAGCTCGGCGGACGGCTGACCCACCTGGACGGACTGGTCCGGGTGATGCGCGAGGTGTTCCGGCGGGACGTCGGACTCGGTCTGGGGCACGGCATCACGTCGTTCATGGCCGCCGTCAACGTCTGGACGGCGGGCTCGGCGGCGCAGCAACGGCACCTGGCCGACCTCCTCTTGGACGGCCGCCGGGCCTCGGTCGCTTACCACGAACTGGCCCACGGCAACGACTTCCTGCGCAACGAGTTTGCGGCCCGTCCGGCGGCCGGCGGCTATCTGCTGGAGGGCGTGAAGCAAGTCATCAACAACGCCGACCGGGCCGGTGCGTGGGTGCTCTTCGCGCGCACCGGCGACGGCCCGGGCAGCCGCAGCCACTCGGTGCTGCTCACCGGCCCGGACGACGTACCCGCCGACCGTGTGCAGCGGCCGGCCCGCTACCGCACCGCAGGCGTCCGCGGCTGCCGGCTCACCGGACTCGCCTTCCACGGCTGCCCGTTGCCGGCGTCCGCGCTCGTCGGCGCCGAAGGCAGGGGCGGCGAAGTGGCACTGCGGTCCTTCCAGGTGACGCGCAGCGCGCTGCCGGGGATGGCCATCGGCACGGTGGACACCTGCCTGCGCTCGGTACTCCGCTTCGCCCTGGACCGACGCCTGTACCACCGCCGGGTCTTCGAACTCCCGCACGCGGCCGGGGTGTTGACCGCCGCGTTCGCGGACCTCCTCCTGTGCGACAGCCTGTCGCTGGCCGCCGCCCGTACGGTCCAACTGCGCCCCGAGCAGGCGAGCGTGACCGCCGCCGCCGTCAAGTACCTCGTGCCCCGCCAGCTGAGCCGCACGGTACGGGACCTCTCGGTGGTGCTGGGAGCCCGCTTCTACCTGCGAGAGGGCGAGCACGCGGTGTTCGGCAAACACCTACGGGACCTCCCGGTACTGAGCCTCGGACACGCCGGTCCCACGGCATGCCTGGCCACCCTGATCCCCCAACTACGAAGGCTGGCGACGGCACCTCAACTGGGGTCCCTGGAAGCCCTGTTCACCCCGGCCGACACCGCGGCTCCGCCACCGGGCATCCCCTTCGACCGCCTCACGCTCTCCGCGACGGGCGATCCACTGACCGCGGCCCTGACACCGGAGGGCGCCCCCGCCTCCGTACGCCCTCTCCTGACCGACCTCGCCGCCGACCTGTCGGCCGTACGCGACCGGGCTCGCACCCTGCCCCCGGCCGACCGCACGCCACTCGCCTCCCCGGAGGCATTCGCCCTGGCCGCGCGCTACGCGGAACTACTCGGCGCGGCAGCCGCCACAGGAGTGGCGCGGTCCGCGCAAGCCGACTTCCTGTCCGAACCCTCCTGGCTGGGCGCCGCCCTGCACCGCACGGCGTGCCGACTGGGCCTACGGGCGGGCCCGGTGCCGGACAGGTGGGCCGGACCCCTACGGCACGAACTCCTCTCCCGCCACGAGGAGTTGCGCACCTTCGACCTGTACGACAGCGCCCCTTCAGGGGCGCGGGGAACTGCGCAATCAGCCCAAGCGGACCCGCAGCCGTAGTACCTCAACGAACCCCCGCCAAAAAGAAAAGGACCACCGGTCATGCCCGTACCGACGGCGCACACCGAGCAGACCCTGACCACCTGGATCACCACCCGCGTGGCCGAGTACCTCCGACGGCCCCCCACCGAGATCGACCCGGCGACCCCGCTCGCCGAATACGGCCTCGACTCCGTGGCCGCGCTGAGCCTGTGCGGCGACGTCGAGGATCACTACGAGGTGACCATCGACCCGACGGCGGCCTGGGACTACCCGACCGTACGGGCGCTGGCAGGGCACCTGCTGACCGAGTTGGAGGGCCAGGGGTGAACGCGGTGGCCGTCACCGGCATCGACTGCCGGTTCCCGGGCGCCCAAGACCCCGGCGCCTTCTGGGAGTTGCTGATGCGCTCGGGCGACGGGACAGGCCCCGTACCGCCGCCCCGCTGGGACCCGTCGCTCACGGGCGGTCCGACGGAGGGCGGCTTCCTCGCGGACGCGGACGCCTTCGACCACGAGTTCTTCAGGATTCCGCCCCGCGACGCCGCCGCGATGGATCCGCAGCAGCGGCTGATGCTCCAGTGCGCGTGGCGGGCCGTCGAGGACTCGGGGGTGGCGCCCGGGCGGCTCGCCGGATCGCCGACCGGGGTGTTCGTCGGGGTCATGGGCAGCGAGTGGGCGCAGCTCACGCTCACCGACCTGCCGGGCATCACCGCGCAAATCGGCTCGGGCAACGGCTACTGCATGATCGCGAACCGCATCTCGTACCACCTCGACCTGCGCGGCCCCTGCATGGCCGTCGACACGGCCTGCTCGTCCTCGCTGGTGGCCGTGCATCTCGCGGTGAACGCGCTGCTGACCGAGGAGTGCGACCGGGCGATCGCGGGCGGGGTGAACCTCGCGCTGAGTCCGGCGCTGGGCCTCTTCTACGAGAAGGCGGGCCTCGCCGCGCCGGACGGGCGCTGCAAGCCGTTCAGCGCGGGCGCGGACGGGATCGGGCGTGGCGAGGGCGTGGGCGCGGTGGTGCTGCGCCGCCTCGCGGACGCCCTCGCCGACGGCGATCCGGTGTACGCCGTGATCCGGGGCACCGCCGTGAACCAGGACGGCCGCAGCAACGGCATCACCGCGCCCTCCCGCTGGTCCCAGCAGGAGGTGTTGGCGACAGCCTGCCGCCGGGCGGGCGCCGACCCGCACGAGGTGTCCTTCCTGGAGGCCCACGGCACCGGCACGGCCCTCGGCGACATGATCGAGACGAGGGCGCTGGGCCACCTGCACGCCGACCGCCCCCGTCCGCGGCCTCTCGCCCTCGGCTCGGTCAAGGGCAACCTCGGCCACACGGAGGGCGCCGCCGGCATCGCGGGCCTCATCAAGACGTGTCTGTCCCTCCACCACCGCACGGTTCCGGTGAGCCGGTACGCGGCCCGCGAGAACCCTCAACTACGGCTGGCGGAACAGGGATTGCGGCTCCTGAAGGCTCCCCTGCGATTGCCCTCCGGAGAGCCGGTCCTGGCAGGTCTGAGCAGCTTCGGAATGGGCGGTACGAACGCACACGCGGTACTGGAGTCGGCGCCGGGGCGGGCAGTGGCCGGAACGCGGCGGGCAGCCACCCCGCCGGACCGCTCCGGCGTCGGCCTGCCGGAGCCATCGGGCAGCGGCCTCGGCGCCGAGGTGTTCGTCCTCACCGCACCCACCGAGCGGGCCCTCCACCGCAATCTGATGGCGCAGGCCGACGCCATCGGCCGACGGCGCACCCCGATCGGGCCGCTGTGCCGGGCGTCGCAGCGGGTGAAGACAGGGCACGGGTGGCGCGGCGCTGTGGTGGCCGGGGACAGCGCCGAGCTGGCGGGACGACTCCGGGAGGCGGCCGGGGCCCTGAGGCCGACGGGCTTGAACGCCTCGGCCCGCCCGACCGCCCCGACCCATCCGACGAGGTCAACGAGCCCCACCTCCACCCTCAGCAGCCCCACCACCGAACCGCCCCTCACCGCCTGGCTGTTCACCGGTCAAGGCGCCCAGTACCCAGGCATGGGAGCCCGCCTCTACCGCGAGTCCGCCCTGTTCCGACGGCACCTCGACGGTGTCGACACCGCGCTCCTCCCGCACACCGGCCGCTCCATCCGCGACCTGCTCCTCACCGGCGACCCGGCGGTGCACAGGACCGGCTGGGCCCAGCCCGCCCTGTTCGCGGTCGGCCACGCACTCGGCGCCACCCTCACGGAAGTCGGCGTACGCCCCGCCCTGCTGCTCGGCCACAGCGTGGGCGAGTTCGCGGCAGCCGTGCACGCCGGGGCGCTGCCCCTCGAAGACGCGGCACGACTGGTCGCCGTACGGGGTTCCCTGATGGAGCAACTCCCCGACGGCGGCGGCATGCTGGCGGTGCACGCATCCGCGGACCGACTGCGCGACCTGGTCGAGCGCGAGCCACTGGTCGGTTTCGCCGCCCTCAACGGCCCCCGCTCGACCGTGATTTCGGGCGACCTGGCCGCACTGGAACGCATCGCGGAGTCACGCGAGCTGGACGGCGTACGACTCCGGCGCCTTGAGGTCTCGCACGCCTTCCACTCCCCGCTGATGCGCCCGGCGCTCGAAGCGTTCCGCCGGGTGGCCGAGCAAGTCGCGGGCGGGACACCGCGGTTGCCGTTCCACTCGACGCTCCGCGGCAAGCGCCTGGAGTCCGAGCAGCTGGACGCCTCGTACTGGACCGAACACATCGAGGCCCCGGTGCTGTTCGCCGACGCCGCGGCCCAGCTCCTGGACGAACGGCCGACACACCTCCTGGAACTCGGCCCCCGCCCGGTCCTCACCGCCCTCGCCCGCCGTCTCGACGACCGGTCCGCCGACCCGGAAGCCCTCGGCCGGTCCACCGGCCCGGTCGCCCTGCACCCGCTCCCGGATCCCGAGTCGGACGGCCGCGCCCTCGCCGAAACCGTGGCCGCGCTCTACCGGGCGGGCATCGACATCGACTGGACAGCGGCGGCCCACCCCGCCCGGGACGACACCCCGGCACGCCTGACCCCGTACGCATTCGCCACGGACAGCCGCTTCTGGCACACGGGAGGACCGACGCGCACGACGGCACCGGGCGCCCTCGTCGCCGTACGGGAGGAGCCGCGGGCACCGCAGTCAGACCCGTCATCCACGGATGCCGCAACAGCAACACCGCCAGCAGCCGTAACCACAACCGCAACCACGCCCCCACCCCAGGACCCCGTAGCCACCGCGGTCTACGAAACCGTCGCCGCACTCGGCGGCTACGACCCCACCGCCCTCTCACACGACTCCCGATTCCACGACGACCTCGGGCTCGACTCGGTCGCCCTGGTCGAACTCAAGGAACGCCTGACCGAGCGCCTGCCCGCCGTGGGCGCGCTCCCGGTCCAGGAGCTGCTCCCCCGGCTCACCTCCCTCGGCGAACTCATCGGCTACCTGCGGCAGGAGACGTCCGTATGACCACTCCCGGCCCCGTCCCTTCCGTCCACGTCAGGTCCGCCGGGTCGGCGCTGCCCGGCGAGCCCGTCGACAACACCGCGCTCGCCGCCGCTCTGGGGGTCAACGAGGAGTGGATCGACGTCTTCATCGGCACCCGCACCCGGCACTTCGCCCGCGATCTGACGAGCGGCGACATCCGCTGGACCCTGGCGGACCTGTGCGCCGACGCGGCGGCGAACGCGCTGGAGAACTCCGGGACGGACCCGGCGGAGGTGGAGTTCCTGGTCCTCGGCACCGCGACGCCGGACCATCTGATGCCGGCCACGGTCAACCAGGTGGCCGACCAGCTCGGCCTCGACCAACTGCCCACCTACCAGCTGCAGTCGGGCTGCGCGGGAGCGGTCCAGGCGCTGTCCGTCGCCCAATACCTCATAGGCAGCGGTGAGTTCACGACCGGTCTGGCGATCGGCGGCGACGTCTGCACCAAGCATCTGGACCTGCGCCGCGACCTCTCCGAGGCGGCTCCGGGGGACCTCGTGAACTGCGTGCTGTTCGGCGACGGCGCGGGGGCCGCCGTCCTCAGCTCGCGTCCGGGCGACAGGGCCGTGGCACTGCGCCGGGTCCTCAACCGCTGTACGGGTCTGGGGCGCGAGCCGGGCCAGATCATCGACTGGTTCGGCCTCGCCGACCGCGACGAACCGCGTCAGGCGCTCATCGAGGACTACAAGGCCATCGAGGAGTCCGTACCGACGATGGCCGTCGAGATCCTCTGGGAGCTGCTCGACAGCCTGGGCTGGGCGGCCGGGGACCTCGACTTCCTGCTGCCCCCGCAGCTGTCCGGACGCATGACCCGCCTGATCACCGAGCAACTGGGCGTGCCCGAGGCCCGCGAGATCTCCTGCGTCGCCGACACCGGCAACAACGGCAACGCCCTGCCGTTCCTCCAACTGGAACGCCTGCTCCAGGAAATGACGAGTGGCCAGAAGGCCCTGGCCGTGGCCGTCGAGTCGAGCAAGTGGATCAAAGCCGGCTTCGCGCTGGAACACCTCTGAACCCCACGCCGGAAGGACACCACATGCCCGACCGCCACTCCACCGACCACGTCACGACCGACCACCTCACGCCTGTCGGCCACCCCGACCACCCCGACCCCCTCGACCGGCCACTCGAAGGGCAGGGTGTTGTCCCGGCCCCGCTCGACCACCTCGGCGAGCTCAAGGAATTCGCCCGCCTCCACGCCCGCAACCAGGGCATAGGTGCCCGCGGAACGGCCCGTACCCTCGCCCGCATCGGCACCGACGCCCCCGACGCGGCCGACTCCTGGACCCGCGTCTGGCGGCTGCGCGGCGACGAACTGGCCGACCGAGGACGCCTGTTGGCGGCCTGCCGCCACTACACACTGGCCCGTTTCCCCTACCCGTACGACGATCCCCGACGCCACGCGCAGCAGACGGCCGTCGCGACCTTCGACACCTGGCGGCGGACGCACGGAGGCATCGAGCGTCTCGAACTCCCGTACCCGGACGGCACGTTGCACGCATGGGCGGCGGGCCTGGACACGCACCGCCGCTCCCACCGCCCCCTTCTCCTCATGATGGGCGGCATCGTCAGCGTCAAGGAGCAGTGGGCACCCCTGCTGCCCCGGCTCACCAAACTCGGTTACGCAGCTGTGGTCGCCGAACTCCCGGGCGTGGGCGAGAACACCCAGCGCTACACGGCCGACTCCTGGCGGCTGGTCCCCTGGCTCCTGGACCGCCTGTCGCCCCGGGCCCACACCGACACCGCCACGCTCCTGTTCCTCAGCTTCGGCGGGCACATGGCGCTGCGGGCCGCCGCCGAGGACCCGCGCGTCCGCCGGATCCTGACGGTCGGCCCACCGGTCGCCGACTTCTTCACCGACCCGATGTGGTGGGAGCGGGTCCCACGCATCACCAAGGACACCCTGCGCCGACTGACCGGAGCGCGGGGCGAGCCAGACCTCCGTTCACGACTACAGAAGTTCGCCCTCACCGAGGACCAACTGCGTTCGGTCGGCGCGGCGGTCCGCTGTGTGACGAGCGCCCGGGACGAGATCATCCCGCCCAGCGACGCGGACCTCCTGCGGACCTCCGTGCCCGACGTACGCGTCAAGGTGATCGACGATGTGCACGGCTCACCCGGACATCCGGGAGCGGTCCGCCGCTGGCTCGCCTGGAACCTGCGCGGGGCCGGCCGATAGGAGCAGCGGCGGCGGTGGCTCCGGCGGTGACCGGTTCGGACGCGTGCGCACTGAGCACCCGCGCGTGCTGCCGCACGAGGGCAGGCCCGGGCGTGACGCCCAACTCGTCGTGCAGCGACCGGTGTACGGCACTGTAGGCGCGCAGCGCGTCCGTGGTCCGGCCCGCCCTGCGCAGCGCCTCCATCAGCTGGCAGTGCAGCTGTTCGCGCAGTGGATGGGCGCGGGCCAGCTCCATCAGCTCGCCCGTCACCTCGTGGTGGCGGCCGAGCCGCAGGTCCGCCTCGATCCGCAACTCCAGCGCTTCGAGCCGCAGTTCGTCGAGCCGTACGGCCGCCGCCGTCAGCACCTCACCCTGCGGGACGCCGGACAGCGCGGGCCCGCTCCACAGCGCGAGGGCCTGCGTCAACTCCCCCGAGGCAGCCACGAAGTCGCAGGCCCTGAAGGCGGCTCGGCCGTGCGAGAGCAGCTCCTCGAACCGTCGCAGATCCAGTTCGCCGGGCTCGACCCGGAGCAGATATCCGGGCGGCCGGGTCTCCAACGGGCCCCGGCCGTGGCCCCCTTGGGTGAGGGCCTTGCGCAGATGGGACACGTACACCTGCAGAGTCGTCGCGGCGGTGCGGGGCGGCCCGTCCGGCCACAGTTCGTCGAAGAGGGCACCGGCGGGCACGACGGCTCCGGCACGCACCAGCAGGGTCGCGAGCACCGCCCTCTGTTTGGGCGCGGACGGTGTGCGGGGTTCGAGGCAGACAGGACCCAGTACTCGGAAGCGCATGGCAACTCCTCAGCCGTTCCTGAGCGAAGCCTCCACCGACACCGGGTAGCGCCCCGGGAGATCCACTGGAGCCCTGCGGGAGAACCACGGGAGGGCCTTGGGGTGCGGGCTCCGGCAGCGTCTCGGCGCGCCCGAGACGCTCAGACTCGGACCGGACCGGCTCGGCCACGCCCAAGCGCGGGCAGCCGTAGGAGCCAGACAAACCGCGCCCCGCACGCCCTCCGAGTCCGCCCCGGCGAACCCGGCCCACGCGGCGAACCCCACAGACGGGCATCCGCTCGGCTCACCCCACCGACGAGTAAGCCACCACTCCCCGCAGCAACTGATCAACCGCCTTGCGCGCGTTCTTCGCCACCGTCGAACTCGCGGCGGACGAGACCGGCGCCGCGGCCGAGATCTGTCCCAGTACGTCGATGACCTGCTTGCACCAGCGGACGAAGTCACCGGCGGGCATCTCCGCCTCGCGCAGCACCTCGTCGAGGCCCTTGCCGGACGCCCACTCGTAGGCGGCCCAGGCGAAGCCCAGGTCGGGCTCGCGCTGGCCGACGCCCTCGGTCTGGGTGATGCGGAAGTCCTCCTCCAGGGCGTCGAGCCGGCCCCAGATGCGGACCATCTCGCCGAGCGCGGCCTTCGCCTTGCCCGACGGCAGCTTCGGCGCCATCGCGTCGTCGCCGACCCTGGACTCGTACACCAACGCCGATACGCACGCGGCCAGTTCGGCCGGGCCGAGGCCCTCCCAGACCCCTTCGCGCAGGCATTCGCTGGAGAGCAGGTCCATCTCGCCGTACAGCCGGGCGAGCCGCTTGCCGTGCTCGGTGACGTCGTCGCCGCGGAGATAGTCCAGCTCGGTCAGCAGAGCGACGATGCGGTCGAAGGTGCGGGCGATGGTGTTCGTCCGGCCCTCGATGCGGCTCTCCAGCTGGGCGGTGTCGCGCCGCAGCCGGTGGTAGCGCTCGGCCCAGCGGGCGTGGTCCTCGCGGTCGGTGCATCCGTGGCAGGGGTGGGCCCGGATCGCCGTGCGCAGCTGGGCGATCTCGCGGTCGTCGGCGGCCTCCGCGCGGCGCTTGCGGTGCCGCTCAGGCACGATGTGTCCGGCCTTGGTGCGCAGCGCCGAGGCGAGGTCGCGGCGCGACTGCGGAGAGCGCGCGTTGAACGACTTCGGGATACGCATCCGCTCCAGCGCCTCGACGGGCACCGGGAAGTCGGTCGTGTTGAGCCGCTTGACCTGGCGCTCGGCGGTGAGCACGAGGGGGCGCGGCCCGTCGTGGTGCTCGAAGCCCCGGTGTCCGTTGGACCGCCCGGCGGGCAGCCCAGGGTCGAGGACGAGTGCGAGGCCGGCGAACTTGCCGGTCGGGACGTGGATGACGTCACCCGGCTTGAGCTTCTCCAGGGAGACGGCCGCCTCGGCGCGCCGCTGCGACGCGCCCTGCTTGGCCAGCTCGGTCTCGCGGTCCTTGAGGTCGCGGCGCAGTCGCGCGTACTCGTCGAAGTCCCCGAGGTGGCAGGTCATGGACTCCTTGTAGCCCTCAAGACCCTCTTCGTTGCGCTGCACCTGGCGGGAGATCCCGACGACCGACTTGTCGGCCTGGAACTGCGCGAAGGACGTCTCGAGGAGCTCGCGCGAGCGGTGCCGCCCGAACTGCTCGACGAGGTTGACCGCCATGTTGTACGACGGCTTGAAGCTGGAGCGCAGCGGGTACGTGCGCGTGCCGGCGAGTCCCGCGAGGTGGTCGGGGTTGATCCCGCGCTGCCACAGCACGACGGCGTGGCCCTCGACATCGATGCCGCGGCGGCCGGCCCGGCCGGTGAGCTGGGTGTACTCGCCGGGGGTGATGTCGGCGTGCTGCTCGCCGTTCCACTTGACGAGCTTCTCCAACACCACCGAGCGGGCGGGCATGTTGATGCCGAGCGCGAGGGTCTCGGTGGCGAACACGGCCTTCACCAGGCCGCGTACGAAGAGTTCCTCGACGACCTCCTTGAACGTCGGCAGCATGCCCGCGTGGTGGGCCGCGATGCCGCGCTCCAGGCCTTCCAGCCACTCGTAGTAGCCGAGGACGTGGAGGTCCTCGTTGGGGATGGAGGCCGTGCGCTCCTCGACGAGGGCGCGGACCTTCTCCCGGGCCTCCTCGTCGTTCAGCCGCAGCCCCGCGTACATGCACTGCTGGACGGCGGCCTCGCAGGCGGCGCGGCTGAAGATGAACGTGATGGCGGGCAGCAGGCCTTCGGAGTCGAGCCGCTCGATGACCTCGGGCCGCCCCGGCGTCCACACCCTGGACCGCTGCCGCCGCTCGCGCTCCCGGTCGGCGTCGCGCATGGCGCGGCCCCGCTTGCGGTCCTGGTACGACGGACGGCTGGCCTCCATGCGCGCCAGGCGCGTGAGGTCGGGGTTGACGGCCTTCTTGTGGCCCTCGCCCTCCTCGAAGAGGTCGTACATGCGCCGCCCGGCGAGCACGTGCTGGAAGAGCGGCACAGGGCGGTGCTCGGAGACGATCACCTCGGTGTCGCCGCGGACGGTGTCGAGCCAGTCGCCGAACTCTTCCGCGTTCGACACCGTCGCCGACAGTGACACGAGGGTCACCGACTCGGGGAGGTGGATGATCACTTCCTCCCAGACGGCGCCGCGGAAGCGGTCCGAGAGGTAGTGCACCTCGTCCATGACGACGTAACCGAGGCCGAGGAGGGTCTGTGAGCCCGCGTACAGCATGTTCCGGAGGACCTCGGTGGTCATCACGACCACCGGTGCCTCGGAGTTGACGCTGTTGTCGCCGGTGAGCAGGCCGACCTTGTCCGCGCCGTAACGACGGCTCAGGTCGGCGTACTTCTGGTTCGACAGTGCCTTGATGGGCGTGGTGTAGAAGCATTTCTTGCCCTGCTGGAGGGCGAGATGGACGGCGAACTCGCCGACGATCGTCTTGCCCGAGCCGGTGGGCGCGGCCACGAGAACACCCTTGCCCGCTTCGAGGGCCTGACAGGCCTCGATCTGGAAGGGGTCGAGGCCGAAGTCGTACATCTCGCGGAAGTCCGCGAGCGCGGTGGCCTGCTCGACAGCACGCTTACGGGCTGCCGCGTACCGCTCGGCCGGTGAGAGATCCTCTGTCATCGTGCATTCGAGACTACCGGCCACCACTGACAACAGGACGATCATTATCCGATCGGAGCCTGTGGATCCGGCGTCCGACCAGCTCAGGAAGTCGCCTCGGGACCGCTCTCCGCTGCTCAGGGCCCCGCGACCCGCACCGCGCCGCGTACACATTCCGCGGTCAGCGGCAGCGGCCCGAGCGGCTCCCCGTCGGCGTATCCGGTGATCCCTTCGGCAGCCAGTTCGATCTTCGCCGCACGGTGCACGGTGATCTTGGGGTGGCCGAGATGCGTGCCCTTGTAGACCTGCGGAAAGACCCGGAGCAGCGATCTGCGGCTGCAGTCCCCGACGACGGTGACGTCGAAGAGCCCGTCCGTGAGATCGGCGCCCGCGCAGATCTTCATCCCGCCCCCGTACGAGGACCCGTTGCCGACGGCCACCAGCGTCGCCTCGATCTCGCGGACCTCGCCGTCGTCCAGGGTGATCCGGAACGGGAAGGGCCTGAAGGCGGCGAGTTCGGCGAGCATCGCGAGGTCGTACTTGAAGCGGCCGGTGGGCCATCTCATGCGGTTGCCGCGGTCGTTGACCCGTGAGTCGAAGCCGGAGGCGAGGACGGTGCCGAACCAGGTGCCGCCGACGCGCCCCAGGTCGATGTCGCGCAGCCGTGCCCCCTTGAGTGCCTCGGCGACCACCCGTCCCGCGGCGGCGGGGTCGCGCACCGGCAGTCCGAGGGCCCGCGCGAAGTCGTTCCCGGTGCCGACGGCGACCAGGCCCAGCGGTGTACGGGTCCCGGCGACGGCCTGGAGAGCGAGGTTCGCCATGCCGTCGCCGCCGACGGCCACCAGGGCGCCCGTGCCGGCCTCGACGGCGGCACGCGCACGCGTGAGGGCGTCCTCGGCGTTCGCCCCGAGGACCGTGCGTACGGAGAAGCCGGCGGCCCGCAACGCGGAAGCGGCCGGCTGCGCCGCGTGGGCGCCCCGGCCGCGTCCCGCGGTGGGATTGACGAAGAGGGTGATCTCGCTGGTCACGGCCACGGACCTTACAACGTCGTCCGGGAAGGCCGTCCGGCGACGTCAGGTCACGTCGTCGTAGCCGTTGATCCGGTCGTGCTCGGAGTCCGCCTGCGCCGGGAGCGCGCGGTTCGCCGACACGGACTCGATCTCGCCGATGTCCTCGGGTGTGAGGTCGAGCTCGGAGGCCTCGTCGTCGTCCGGTCCCTCGGCCTCGCGACGGGCCCTGCGGCGGTCGTTCAGCAGCGAGAAGCCGGTGGCCGCGAAGTAGAGGATCCAGATCGGCCCGGCGAGCGCCATCATCGTCAGCGGGTCGGTGCTGGGCGTGGCGACCGCGGCGAACACGGTGATGCCCATGATCATGCCGCGCCACCAGCCGGCCATGCGCTTGCCGGAGATGATCCCGGTCATGTTGAGCATCACCAGGAGCAGCGGCAGCTCGAAGGAGAGGCCGAAGACGATCACCATGCGCGTGACGAGGTCGAGCAGGTCGTCCAGGGGCAACAGGTTGTCCACGCCGAACGGTGTGAACTCGATCAGCACCTTCGCGGTGGTGGGCAGCACCTTGTACGCGAAGAATCCACCGCCGAGGAAGAGCGGGACGCCCGTCGCGACGAACGCGTAGGCGTACTTCTTCTCGCTCTTGTGCAGGCCGGGCGCGACGAACGCCCAGAGCTGGTAGAGCCAGACCGGCGAGGCGAAGACGACGCCGGCCATGAGCGAGACCTTCAGCGCCAGCGTGAAGGGGGTGAGCAGACCGTTGATGGTGATCTGCGCGCAGGTGGTGTCGTCGGGCGCCTTCGCCAACTGCTCGAACGACTTCGCACAACCGACCGAGTCGAGGATCGGTTCGGTGAAGAAGTTGATGATGTCGTTGTAGAAGAAGGCGGCGACGACCGTGACGACGACGATGGCCAGCATCGCCTTCGCGAGCCGGTTGCGGAGCTCACGAAGGTGCTCCGCGAGGGGCATCCGCCCCTCCGGATCCTTCTCCTCGATCTTGCGGGCAGACTTGAGCAACCCACGTTCCCATCTCGTGCAGGGGGCCGGCGGTCACCGGCCCTGCGTCAGCGCTTGGTCGTGTCCGTCGGCTCGGTGACCGGGCGCGAGCTGGTCACGTCACCGGGTGCGGCCTGGATGGTGCGCTGGACCTGGGACTGGTCGTCCTGCGGCGGGGCTGCCGGGGCGGCGCTGTCGTCCTTGCCCTCGGTCTTCATCGCCTTGGCCTCGCTCTTGAGAATGCGGGCGGACTTGCCCAGCGAGCGGGCCATGTCCGGAAGCTTCTTCGCGCCGAACAGCAGGATGATGACGACGAGGATGAGAATGATCTCGGGAGCGCCGAGCCTTCCGAACATAAGCTTTTACCTTCTCACCGAGGCGGCGTGGTTGGGTTGCTGCCCGACCGGTCGGACGTCTGTCCGACAGTCGTGCTGGCAGCGATCGTAACGCTCAGGGGTAAACGCGGGGCAATCCCTGTGCGTACTCCCAGTTTGCGGTCCGCGCCTCGCTCTCCGGGCCGCGACCAGCAGCGTACCTGCCGATCCTGCGAACCAGACAGGTCGGAGTGACTCAAAGCGCACGGACAGCAAGGCTCAGAGGGCGTCCGCGGCGCGGGCCGCACCGGCCGACGCGTGCTCCAGATCCTCGGCCGCGCGGCTGATCCTGCGTGCGGACTCGGTGACCTGCCTGCCCAGGCGCTCCGCCTCCAGAAAGACCCGGACGGCGAGCACTCCGAGGACGGAGATTCCCAGGAAACCCACAGCGATCGCGAACATCGGCCAGAACATGGCTCGACCCTAAGCCCCCTGAACCGTCGCGTGGAGCCGCAGGGCCCGGACCCCTCCGCCGGTGAGGAGTTCGACGATGCGCTCCCCGGCCGGCTTGCGTACCGCCGCGCCGCACTCCGGGCAGGTGAAGGAGTAGAAAGTGGTCCGATGTGTGGCGCCGATGACCAGGCGCAGAGCGTTCGCGGAGAGTTCGAAGCCGCCCCGGCAGTCGGGGCACGCGGCCTTGAACACCACGGGATCCACCCTTGTCATCCCCGAGAAAGCGGACGCCACGGACATTTCACTGATACCAGACATCGCCGACCCGCTCAAAGCCCTTGCTCCTGCCTGCCGTACAGCCCGTCATGAACTCCGTGCGGCCCGTCGTCCGGGCGCTGCGCTCCCCCGCCGCCGTCGAGCGGAGCACCTGGGGCGCCGTCGCGAGTCGTACCGGGAACGTCCTGCGGCCGGTCCCCCGCATCGCCGGCACCCTGCGGTCCGTCGTACGCCGCGAGGGCCTCACGGGCCGCCTGCCGGGCGCTGTCCGCGACCTCCACCGGCGACACGATCCGGCCCTCCCGGCCGAGCCGCAGCGCGAGCCGGCGCAGCGAGGCCGGGTCGGGGGCGCGCAGGGTGATGCGCAGGCCGCCGTCGGGGAGCTCCTCGGCGCTGTCGTGCGGGTAGTACTCGGCGACCCAGCGCCCGCCGGGGCCGACCTCCACGACCACCTCGGGATCCTCGGCGGCCGGCTGCACCAGCCCCTCGGAGAGGTCCCGCAGCTCGACCTCGGGCGGCGCGGACGCCTCGTCGAGGATCTTGATCTCGGCGACCCGGTCGAGCCGGAAGGTGCGCCGCGCCTCGGAGCGGCGGCACCACGCCTCCACGTACGTGTGCCCGACGCTGACCAGGCGGATCGGGTCGATCTCCCGCTCGGTGAGCTCGTCCCGCGAGGGCGAGTAGTAGCGGATCCACAGCCTGCGGCGCTCGGAGATCGCCCGGTCGACGTCGGCGAAGACCCCGCCCTCGGACTCGAAGGTGACCGACAGCCGGGCGCTGGCCCCCGCGGCCTCTCCGGAGGCGGCCTCCACCTTCGCGGTGGCCCGCAGCAGCGCCTGCCGGTCGCCCTCGCGCAGTCCGGGCAAGGTCGACACGGCCCGGGCGGCCACCAGCAGCGCGGTCGCCTCGTCGGCGGCGATCCGCAGCGGCTCGGCGACATCGTCCGGGTTGTGCCACCAGATCCGGTCGCCGTCGGTGTCGATGTCGAGCAGATCGCCCCCGCGGAAGCTGGTCCCGCACAGCGGCAGCACGTCGAGGTCGGAGATCAGCTCGTCCTCGGTGATCCCGAAGGCCCGCGCGACATCCTCGACCCGGGCACCGGGCCGCTCCCGCAGATACGTCACCAGCGAGAGCATCCGCCGGGTCTGGTCGAGCGCGTTCGTGGGCTTGGCCGGTTTTCCTGCCACTTTCTTACGTTCCCCCTCAGCCCTTGGCCACGGCGCGCAGCCGGTCGACGACGTCGGCCCGCAGCTCGGCGGGTTCCAGGACGACCACGTCCGGCCCGAACTCGACGAGCCAGGCGTCCAGACCGTGCCCGTACGGAATCTCCAACTCGTCCCACCCGTCACCGAGTTCCCGTACGGAGGCGGCCTTCGCCCGCAGGGGGTATCCCGAGCCCGACCGCAGCCGGATCAGCGCGGAGCGGTCGGCGATGTCCCCCGCCCAGCTCGCGACGGTCTCACGCACGGTGACGACGTCGGGCACCTGAGCCGTGTACTTTCCGCCGCGCGTACGGACCTTGCCGGTGATCCTGGACAGCCGGAAGACCCGCTCGGCGCCCCGGTCGCGGTCCCAGCCGGCCAGGTACCAGTGGCCGCGCCAGCACTCCAGGGCCCACGGCTCGACGAGGCGGGGCTCGGGGCGGGCGGCGGTGGCCTTGCGGTAGTCGAAGGCGACGGGCCGCCGGTCGCGGCAGGCGAGCATCAGGGGCTCGAAGGCGGCCTCGTGCACGGGGATGCGGGGTTCGAGGGCGCCATGGGCCTCGTACGGATCGACGTCCTCGGGGAGGCCCGCGGCGCGCAGTTTCTGCAGGGCGCCGCTCGCCGCGCCCGCGAGGCGGGCCTGCTGCCAGACCTTGGCGGCGAGGCCGAGGGCCGCGGCCTCTTCGGCGTCGAGGGTGATGGGAGGCAGCCGGTTGCTGTCGCGGCGGGCCAGATAGCCGACTTCGCCGTCGAGGTTCTCCACCGTCTCGATGACCAGGCCGAGTTCGCGCAGATCGTCCTTGTCGCGCTCGAACATCCGGTTGAAGGAGTCGTCCGAGCTCGCTTCCAGATAGGCCTCGATGGACTCGCGGAGCTCACGCTTGCTGAGTGGCCGCCGGGTCCCGAGCAGACACAGCGCCAGGTTCATCAGCCGCTCTGCCTTGGCAATGGCCATCGATGCCCTTCCCTATGATGCTTCCGACCGATGACCGTACCGCCCCGGGGTGTCGTGGCAAAAGCCGAGGGCCCATGCCCGGACTGGCATGGGCCCCAAGTGATCGGGTCCGGTCGGACCTCGGTCACACGGCGTACGAAGATCGGACCATGATCAGACCTTCGTGATCACCGGGCCGGGCTCCGGCCCTCGTGGTGATCGGGTCGTACTCGGGCTCTCGTGGTGACCGGGCCGCGGGTCTCCCCCGGCCCGTCCTCCGCGAAGGCTCAGACGGCGACCAGGTCGCAGACGAAGATCAGCGCCTCGCCGGGCGCGATACGGCCGCCACCGGCGCCACGCTCGCCGTAGGCGAGGTGCGAGGGGATGGTCAGCTGACGGCGTCCGCCGACCTTCATGCCCTGTACGCCCTGGTCCCAGCCCGCGATGACCTGGCCGACGCCCAGCTGGAACTGGAGCGGCGTACCGCGGTTCCAGGACGCGTCGAACTCCTCGCCGGAGGAGAAGGCCACGCCGACGTAGTGGACGGAGACGGTGTCGCCCGCCTTGGCCACCTCGCCGTCGCCCTCCCAGATGTCCTTGATCTCGAGGTCCGCCGGGGGCTCGCCGCCCGGGAAGTCGATCTCGGGCTTGTCGATGCTCACGTTTCTGGCTCCTGCTTGGTTTGCGGCACGTGTTTGCGACGCCTCTGTGTGACAAGGCAACGCGGACAGTCTTGCATTCCCGAAGGGGCTACATCTTCGCGAGGATGTCGACGGAGAAGACGAGCACCGAGTCCTTCTTGATGCTGCTGCCCTGCGGCGGGCTGTCTCCGTAGCCCAGCGCCGGCGGAATGACGATGAGGACCCGGCTGCCGACCTTCTTGCCCGTCAGACCCTGCGCCCAGCCCTTCACGACCTGTGCGAGCGGGAACGAGGTGAGCTGCCCGCGGCTGTACGAGGAGTCGAACTCCTTGCCGTCCGCCCACAGCACGCCCTTGTACTGCACGAGGAGGCTGTCGCTCTCGGCGACCTCGTCCCCGTCACCCTCCAGGATGTAGTTGGCGACGAGCTTCTTCGGCGCGGCCTTCTTCGGCACCTCGATGGAGGGGGCCTTGCCGTCGGTGTTGGTGCCGACCTTCGGCAGGTCGATGTTGTCCTGCGCGACGGCCGTCCCCTTGGCGGAGCTCTTGCCGTTGAACGCCTGCTGGATGTCGACCACGAAGACCAGCGTGTCGGTGCCCTTGATGCCCGCCTGCGCGTTGCCCGACGTGCCGTAGCCCCAGGTCGGGGGCACGGCCATCTCTACGCGGCTGCCGACCTTCTTGCCCGTGAGGGCGTAGCGCCAGCCGTCGATGATCTGGCCCTGGGCGAGCTGGATGACCAGTGGGCTCTTGCGGTCGAAGGAGTTGTCGAAGACCTTCGCCGAGGACCAGATCTGGCCCAGGTAGTGGGCCTGGACGAAGTCGTTCTCCGCGACCGTCCGGCCGGTGCCCACGATGACCGTCTCCACCGCGAGATCCTTCGAGGGGTCACCGCTGCCCTTGGCGACGGTGGGCTTCTCACCGAACTTCTCACCGGCGGTGATGCCCGGCAGCGGCCCGTCGACGATCTTCGGCGGCGGGGGCGCCGAGGCCGAGGGCGAGGCCGATGGGGACGGGCTGTCACTGGACTTGGCCTTGTCCGACTTGTCGTCGTCACCGCATCCGGCGAGAGTGACCAGTCCAGCGGGAACGGCGAGAAGAAGTGAGCGTCGGCGCACGGTGGGGGCCTCGTATCGGTCGATCTTGGTTGATGGCGTGCGCGCAACTCTACGACGTGAGAAGGGCGCCGTACGGAAAACGTACGGCGCCCCGCGTTGCGTTCCGGAAACACTCCCGGACGCGTCCTGACTCACATTCCGGCGATGAGCTTCTCCACCCGGTCGTCGACGGAACGGAAGGGGTCCTTGCACAACACGGTGCGCTGTGCCTGGTCGTTGAGCTTCAGGTGGACCCAGTCGACGGTGAAATCACGACGCTGTTCCTGGGCGCGCCGGATGAAGTCGCCGCGCAGCCGGGCCCGAGTGGTCTGCGGCGGTACGGACTTGCCCTCGAAGATCTTCAAGTCGTTGCAGATCCTGGCGGCTTGGCCCCGCTTCTCCAGCAGGTAGTAGAGACCCCGGCGACGGTGGATGTCGTGGTAGGCGAGGTCTATCTGAGCGACACGCGGATGCGACATCGTCATGTTGTGCTTGGCGCGGTACCGCTCGATGAGCTTGTACTTCATCACCCAGTCGATTTCGGTACCGATCCGGTCGAGGTCCTCGGCCTCGATCGAGTCGAGCGTGCGGCCCCACAGCTCCAGGACCTGGTCGACGACGCCGGTACGGATACCGCGGCGCTCGACGAAGTCCACGGCCTTCTCGTAGTACTCGCGCTGTACCTCAAGGGCCGAGGCCTCACGGCCGCTGGCCAGGCGCACCTTGCGGCGGCCCGTGATGTCGTGGCTGACCTCGCGGATGGCCCGGATCGGGTTCTCCAGGGTCAGGTCGCGCATCACGGTGCCCGCCTCGATCATGCGCAGCACCAGGTCGGTGGCGCCGACCTTGAGGAGCATGGTCGTCTCGGACATGTTCGAGTCGCCGACGATGACGTGCAGCCGGCGGTAGCGCTCGGCGTCCGCGTGCGGCTCGTCGCGGGTGTTGATGATCGGCCGGGAGCGGGTCGTCGCCGAGGAGACGCCCTCCCAGATGTGCTCGGCCCGCTGGCTGACGCAGTACACGGCACCACGCGGGGTCTGCAGCACCTTGCCGGCACCGCAGAGAAGCTGCCTCGTGACGAGGAACGGGATGAGGATGTCCGCGAGCCGGGAGAACTCCCCGTGACGGGCCACCAGATAGTTCTCGTGGCAGCCGTAGGAGTTGCCCGCCGAGTCGGTGTTGTTCTTGAAGAGGTAGACGTCGCCCGCGATTCCTTCCTCGTGCAGGCGTCGTTCGGCGTCTACCAGGAGTCCTTCCAGAATGCGCTCGCCGGCCTTGTCGTGGGTGACCAGTTCCGTCACGTTGTCACATTCGGGTGTCGCGTATTCCGGATGTGATCCCACGTCGAGATAGAGGCGGGCGCCGTTTCGCAGAAAGACATTGCTGCTGCGGCCCCATGACACGACACGGCGGAAGAGGTACCGCGCCACCTCGTCGGGAGACAGGCGTCGCTGTCCCCTGAACGTACACGTGACGCCGTACTCGTTCTCCAGCCCGAAAATGCGGCGGTCCATGACTGAACATTACGCCTGATGGCCTGTGCTGAAACGGGGTTCGGGGGCACCGTTTCGATCATTTTCCGAACCGCCTTCAACCACCGTGCCCCCGCCCGTAGCTGCGAGGACCCGCCCCGTGGCCAGCAGAACGAGCAGCGCGGCGCCTCCGGCGACAGCCGATACGGCGAAGCCCCGGACGGCTCCGCCCCACTCGATGACGGGTCCCGCGAGGCCCGTCCCGACGGACGCCCCCACGGTGAACGTCGTCACGAGCCAGGAGAACGCCTCGGTGACCGTGCCCCTCGGCGCGTGCCGGTCGACGAGGATGAACGCGCAGGCGATACAGGGTGCGAGGAAGACTCCGGCAAGGGCCATCAGCGCCGTCATCGCGACCACGCCCGGCATGAGCATCAGCGGGAGATAACAGACCGCCAGAAGGGCGACGAGTACCCGCAGCCGCCGCTCCGGCGCGCCGCCCCACTGCCGCGCCCCGTAGACCGTGCCGCCGACGAGCGCGCCGAGCCCGATGGCGGACATCAGCCAGCCGTAGGTCGCGTCGCCGCCGTGGTCGTCCGCGTACGACACGCTCGCGACCGTGATGGAACCGAGCGCCATTCCGACAAAAAGGAACGCGCCGAGCAGGGCGATGAGTCCGGGCGAGCGCAGCGCGCCGAGCCAGTGCGCCTCGCGCGGCGCCGAACGCCACGCGCGCGAGGGCCGCGAGACGACCACGGAGAGCGCCCCCAGCACGCCGATGACGTTCAGGATGATCAGCGCGGCCTCCGCGGACCACAGGGCCACGCACAGCGTCACGAGCAACGGCCCGACGGTGAACATGACTTCCTGCGCCACCGCGTCCATCGCGTACGCCGTGTGCACCTGGTCCTCCTTGCGGAGGACGGAAGGCCACAGCGCCCGCAGACCGCCCTCCAGGGGCGGCGTGAAGAGTCCGGCGACGGCTATGAGGGCGTACGCGAGCGGCAGCACCTCGGTGCCGGTGAGGGCGAACACGGTGGTGGCGAGGGCGGAGACGAGCGCGGCGGGCAGCTGGATCCGCGGCTGCCCGTGGAGGTCCACCAGACGGCCGAGCAGCGGCTGGCCCACCGCGTTGGCCACTCCGTAGACCGCGGCGAGCGCTCCGGCGAGGCTGTAGCTGCCGCCCTCGGCGCGGATGAACAGCACGATGGCGATCGCGGAGGTCGCGTTCGGCAGCCGGCCCACCAGGGTGCCGACGAGCAGCCGCATGGCGTGTTTCGCCCGGAGGATCTCCAGATAACCGGTGGCCATGCCCCGCCCCTTTCGGCTCCAGAATGCCCGAGTTCTCCCGTCCGCGCCGCCGGAGACCTCGTAAGTGTTACGTATAACTTCGCTCGTCATACGTACCATGTGCGCTGTCCGCGAGTCCAGCAGAAAGACAGGTCACCGGTGGCAGCAGGCAGCCCCCGCCCCACGAGCCGTGACGTCGCCCAGGCCGCGGGAGTGTCCCAGGCGGCCGTTTCGCTGGTGCTCGGCGACAAGTGGCGCGGGCGGGTCTCCGAGCCGACGGCGGAGCGCGTACGGGAGGCCGCGCGGGAGCTCGGCTACCGGCCCAAC